>NZ_SNWX01000006.1 GCF_004362045.1 Halanaerobium saccharolyticum
AGAAGATTAAAAGGATTTTTAGCTACTCGAGAAAACTTAATTCAACTATTTGAAGAAAGATATTAATTTATTTACACAAAATACTTGACGTTACCAAATTAATTAGGTTATAACTTGCTTTTAGAGTAAATATTGCTTATAATTATATTGATAAAAAAATATTATCTTCAGGGTCTGGTGAGCTTTAGAGCAATTCCAAACCGGTGGTATAGTCCACGAGCTTCAGCTGAACTGGTGCAATTCCAGTACCGACGGTATAGTCCGGAATAAAGAAGATTAGATAATTAATTAGCCCTGATTTTACAGGGCTATTTTTTTTACTTAAAAAGAAGATAATAAAACCAAAAAAAGGAGACAAAGGATGGATACAAAAAGAATTACAACTATTTCAGTTTTATCAGCTTTTTCTTTAGTTTTAATGCTTCTGGTTCGTTTTCCTATGTTTTTACCATTTTTAATATATGAACCAGGAGATATTCCAATTTTAATAGTATCATTTATGTTTGGACCTGCTGCAGCACTGGGTGCAACCTTTATTCTGTCAATTTTGATGGCAGTATTTACTGGCCTGGGAGGACCTTTTGGTGCTTTTATGCATTTTCTAGCCACAGGTGTTTTTGCGGGTACAGCTGGTTATTTTTATCAGCTGCATCATAATAGAACTGGTGCAATTAAGGGACTTGTTATTGGATCAATTGCGATGACTGTGGTAATGGCTGGAGCAAATCTAGTATTAAATCCAATTTTTTATGGTATACCTAGAGAACGGGTTTTACAGATGATGCTGCCGGGGATTATACCATTTAATTTAACAAAAGCTGCAATTAATTCAATTATAACAGTCTTAATTTATAAAAAGCTGGCAGAATTTCTGCGAAACAAGGGTTTACTTAAACAAATAAATTAGTTAAATGTTTGACAAATACCCCTCTCTTAAGTTAAAATTTTTATGAGAGGGGTTGTTTTTTTGCAGATAACATTTTTAGGAACAGGAACTTCACATGGGGTGCCTGTAATTGCCTGTGATTGTGAGGTCTGTCAGTCTAACAATCCAAAAAACAAAAGAATGCGAACTTCAATTCATATTAAAAGTGAAAATTATAATTTATTAATAGATACTCCACCTGAGATGAGACTGGAATTAATTAATAATAATATCAAAAATGTTGATTCAGTTTTAATGACTCATGCTCATGCTGATCATATTATGGGTTTTGATGACATTAGAGCTTTAAATTGGTTTCAGGGTAAAGAAATGCCGGTTTATGCTGATTGTAAGACTTTAAAACATATAAAAAGAATTTTTCCTTATATTTTTTCAAAAGAAACTCCAGGTGGAGGGATACCTCAGGTCATATTAAAGGAAGTAGAAAAACATCTTCGCTTTAAAGATTTAAATATTACAGCTGTACCAATTTATCACGGGGATAATCAGATTTTAGCCTTCAGGATTAATAATTTTGCCTATTTAACAGACTGCAGTAAGATTCCAGAAAGTTCCTTCAAACTTCTGGAGGGGATTGAATATGCAGCTGTTGATGCACTGCGTTTTGAAGAGCATCCAACTCACATGTCTGTTGACCAGGCAGTAACTTTGATTGATAAATTGAATTTAAAGCATGGATATTTAACTCATATTTCACACAGATTAGATCATCAAAAACTAAATGATTACTTGCCTGAACATATCAGTACTGCCTATGATGGTCTGAAGATTAATATTTGATCAGTTTTATTTTTTATCTTAATCTTTTATTGAATTAAATTAATAAATAAAATTTAAATATATAATAGGTGATTAAATTGAATATTGTACTTGTTGAACCAGAAATACCACAAAATACTGGAAATATAGCCCGCACTACTGCGGTAACAGACTCAAAATTACATTTAGTAAGGCCCCTGGGTTTTTCCACCTCCGATAAATATTTAAAGAGAGCGGGGTTAGATTACTGGGATAAAATGGATATAAGTTATTATGATAATCTGGATCATTTCTTTGAGGAAAATAAGGGTGGGCGCTTTTTTTATGCAACAACCAAAGCTCCGAAATCTTATACAGAATTTGATTATCAGGAAGATGACTATTTTTTATTTGGCAAAGAAACTGCAGGTTTACCGGAAGAATTATTAAAATCAAATCTGGATAAATGTATTAGGATTCCAATGAAGGAAAATTTAAGATCTTTGAATCTTTCTAACTCAGTGTCCATAATAATCTATGAAGCCCTGAGACAGAATGATTTTAAAAATTTAAACAAAAAAGGGAAATATAAAAAGGAAATTTAACTTTTATCTTGAATTATATATATTAGAGCAAAGTAGAAAGGAGGGGAGATATGGAAAAAAATTACTTTTTAACTACGCTAATAATTTTATTAGTTTTTCTTTTGTCAATAACTATCACAGTTTCTGCTTTCCAGGTTAGATTAAGTGATCGGGGCAGAGATGTAATTGAAGTCCAAAAATATTTAGAAACTCTTGGCTATAATGTTTCAACAGACGGTATATTTGGAAAAAGTACTGAGGATGCTGTAAAGGATTTTCAGAAAAACAACAATCTGCAAATTGATGGAATAGTAGGTGGCAGCACCCTTGAGTTATTAAAAAAAATGATTTCTGAGAAAGTATCTTATGAGCTTTATGTAGTGGATAATGGAGATACTCTGTCAGGAATTGCTGGGTCGAGAGATGTGACTGTGAAAGAAATTATGGAATTTAATAATATGAGTTCTGTTAAGATAAAACCCGGTCAGGACTTGAAAATTCCACGAGATAAGGTAATAAGAGCTGAATCACAAAATCGGAACGAAAAAAATAATCAAAATAAGACTGCAGCTAAGAAAGCTAAAATTTATTATGAAGTTCGTCAGGGTGACACTTTATCAGGGATAGCGGCACGTAGAAATTTGCCTGTTGAAGAGATTATGAACGCAAATAATCTTAATTCAGATTTTATTAAAGCAGGACAGGAATTGATACTGCCCATTGTTGACTATAAGCAAAACAAAACTAATAGTGAGAGTGATAGTAATAGTAAGAGAAAAGCTAAAAAAAATAATACTTCCTCTGATCAGATAGTTTATCAAATTCAGAGAGGAGATGCATTAAGTACTATTGCCCGAATGTATGGTACTGATATAGAAACAATACGCCGTAATAACAATCTTAATGGAAATCGAATTTTTGCCGGTGATAAATTAATTATTCGGGATTACCAACGGAAGCCATTTTCTTTAACCAGGAATTCCCTAATCTGGCCGGTCAGTGGAAGGATTACCTCCAATTTTGGCTGGAGAACACATCCAATTAGAAAAACAAGATTATTCCATAATGGTTTAGATATTGCTGTACCTGCTGGAACTACTGTTCGAGCAGCAGCTTCTGGAGAGGTTGTACATAGTGGCTGGATGAATGGATTTGGTTATACAGTTATTATTGATCATGGACGAGGTGTAGAAACTCTGTATGCCCATAATTCTAGAGTAACAGTTTCTAAGGGTTCAATGGTAAATAAGGGACAGCAGGTTGCTGTTTCAGGTAATACTGGTTTAAGTACAGGTCCACATTTACATTTTGGAGTCTTAAGGAATGAAGAACCCCTTAATCCCAGAAATTACTTACCATAAAAACTTAAATTAACTTTACAGGCAGACATTTAAATTGTCTGCCTTTTATAATATTTTCTGAATTCTTATTCCATAAGATGATATTATATATTTTTTTGTTTTTTCCTTGACAACTCCATTTATTATTGATATTATAAAAAGCGTCGCAAGAGAAATGGGCCATTAGCTCAGTTGGCAGAGCACCTGACTTTTAATCAGGTTGTCGGAGGTTCGAATCCTCCATGGCTCACCATTTAATAGCGCGGGGTAGAGCAGTCTGGTAGCTCGTCAGGCTCATAACCTGGAGGCCATCGGTTCGAATCCGGTCCCCGCAACCATTTTTATTTATAATTACATATTGGGTGGGATAGCTCAGTCGGTAGAGCAGTGGATTGAAAATCCACGTGTCGACAGTTCGATTCTGTCTCCCACCACCATTTTTCGAATATTAAAGCCAGGCTAATTAGCCTGGCTTATTTTTTTGACTTTTTATTAGCTGCTGGTTACTTAGAAATAATTATTAGATAACCAGTATATATTTTTATTTTTTGAAAATAGTATCTGCAGTTTTTAATAATTCAGCAGGAATTTTTAAACCAATTTTTGCAGCTGATTTTTGATTAATATAAAGTTTTAATTCTTCAGAGGATTTAACTGACATTGTCGCTGGATCAGCTCCATTTAGAATTTTGGCAGCCATCGAACCTGTCTGTCTTCCCAGTTGATAATAATCAATTCCCAGAGTAGCAATAGCTCCTAATTTAACTGAATTGTTTTCAGAAGCAAAGACCGGAATCTGATTATTATAAGCGGTCTGGAGTACTGTTGGCATTGCAGAAACTATAATATTGTCGGTAGGAATATAGATTGCATCTACATCACCAACCAGAGAGGATACTGCCAGGCTAACTTCACTGCTGTTGCTAACTGTTCCTTCTTCTATAGCTACTCCCATTTCTTCAGCTTTCTTTTTAGCTAAATCAACCTGAACAACAGAATTAACTTCTCCTGGATTATATAAAATTCCCAAAGTATTTAGATCTGGTAAAAATTTCTTGATTAATTCTAATTGTTTGGCAACTGGGTTCATATCTGTGGTTCCCGTTATATTTCCGCCAGGTCTTTCCATAGTATTAACTACACCTGCTTTAACTGGATCTGTAACAGCTGTAATTAATACGGGTATCTCGGAAATTACATTAGCTGCAGTCTGAGCTGAGGGTGTGGCTATAGCCAGCACTAAATCCGGCTTGTTCTGGTTAAATTTCTGAGCAATAGTCTGAGCAGTTGAAAAACTTGCCTGAGCGTTTTGTAAGTCAATTTTAAGATTTTTTCCCTCTACAAAACCTTCTTCTGCCAGCTGATCAACAAATCCCTTTCTGGCTAAATTTAGAGATGGATGTTCGACAAACTGTGAAATTCCAATTTCATATTTCTGGGCACCAGCAAAATTTGTCAAAACAAATAGGAAAATAATACTTAAAGATAGTACAGTTAATAAAGACTTTTTCATTATTATCTCTTCTCCCTTCTCACTAGAAAATTCAAATTATTTGAATTAATTATATAATCTTTTGCTTTTGCTTGTCAATTTTGAATTTTTTATGATAGATGCAGCTCAAGGAAAATGTTATGAGAGAACTATATTAATGAATGGTAACAGTATTTATTTAAATAATTGCTTTAATTATGGACTTAATTTGTATATAATAGAATAAGTAAATGGAACAGAAAAAGATATAAGAGGTGTTTTAGATGGCGAAAAATCCAGAAATAACTATAAAAATGGAGAATGGAGAAGAAATAAAGATAGAATTGTACCCAGAAATTGCCCCAAATACTGTTAGAAATTTTATTGAATTAGTAGAAGACGAATATTATGATGGTCTTAAGTTTCATCGAGTAATTAAAGGTTTTATGATTCAGGGTGGCTGTCCTGATGGTACTGGTATCGGAAACCCTGGTTATTCAATCAGGGGGGAGTTTACCGAGAACGGTTATGATAATGACTTAAGCCACAAAAGAGGAGTGATTTCGATGGCCAGAAGCTCTCATCCTGACTCTGCAGGTTCTCAGTTTTTTATAGTTCACAGGGATGCTCCTCATCTGGATGGTAAGTATGCTGCGTTTGGTGAGGTTATAGAAGGTATGGATTTTGTTGATCAGATAGCTGAGGTAGAAACTGGAGCAAGCGATATGCCGCGGGAAGACCAGATAATGGAATCAATGGAAGTTGAAACCTCTGGAGAAGAATATCAGGCTGCGGAAAAGCTTTAAATTAATTAATATTAGAATGGATTAGACAGCTGGCAGTTAATTCTGTCAGCTTTTCTTTTAAGAGGTGGTGAGAAGAATTACTTGATTTATATTTGAAAGAAAACATTAAAGAAGATATATTTTTAAAAGAGATAAAGAAGATGATAAGAAAACGGGAAATTTTTATTGCTGGAGCTGGTTTAGCTCTAAATGATCAGGGAATAAAAGAATTTTTTGATCAACTGGTTCTGCTAACAGATAGTGTTTATTTAAATCAGCAGGACCAGAAACTGCAGGCGCTTTTATATAAAATTTCTCATGATCAGGATAATAATCGAATTTCGCATATTAAAGTTTTAAATGGGAGCTTTAAAGTTAGAGATTTGCTTGAATATCATAAATTAGATAAAATAATTTCAGAAAAAATTACAAAACTAAGGATTTATAATGGCCAGGATTATCATAATGTTAATCAGGTTAATGTGATGGGTACAATTCAGCTGGAAATTTTGAAAAGTTTAATTAAAGAAAGGTTTAAATTTGAGATAGATTTTGCTCAGCCAGATATTATTTATAAAGAGACTATAAATGATCAGGTTTCTGAATATGGGCATTTTGAGCCACCTGATATTTTGGGGGATCAGGCAGTAATCAAGGGTCAGGCTCCTGCTGCTGCTTTTATGAATTATCCGATTGAGTTAAGAACTTTTAGCGGTGGCAAAGGGATAATTAATCTTAAATTTGGTGGTTATGATTTTTGTCATAATAGTAAGCAGGTCATTAAGGAAAGCAATTATGATAAGCATCAAGATCCTGAGTATTTTTCTTCCTCAATTTTTTGCAGTAAGGGAAAGGGTTATACCGTCCCCTGGAATCAAGCTGAAACAGAAATGCACTGTTTGTAATTTAAGATAGAATTGAACCTGTATATTTATTGAGTGATGAAATATTTAGAAGGTGGGATAGATAATGAATGAAACAATTAAATTGATAAATGAAAGAGCATCGCTGCGTAAATTTGCCGATAAAGAGATCAGTCAGGATGAAAAAGATACCATTATTAATAGTGCTTTAAGGGCTCCTACAGCTGGTAATATGATGCTTTACTCGATTATTGTAGTGGATGATCAAGAAAAAAAGAATCTACTGAGTAAAAGTTGTGACCAGCAATCATTTATTGCTAAGGCGCCTCTGGTTATGGTGTTTTTGGCGGATTATCAGCGGTGGTATGATTATTATAATTTATCGGGAGTTAAGGAATTTTGTTTAAAAGAAGATATTAACTATACTGGTCCTAAAGAAGGGGACTTAATGCTGGCCTGTAGTGATGCCTTAATTGCTGCTCAGAATGCAGTAATTGCAGCAGAATCACTGGGCATTGGTTCCTGCTATATAGGTGATATTATGGAGAATTATGAAAAACAGCAGGAAATTTTATCACTGCCAGAGTTAGTTTTTCCAATTTCGATGCTGGTAATGGGGCATTATCCAGAAAAAAAACCTGTAATTAAATCTCGTTTTGATAAAAAGTATATAGTTTTTGAAAATAATTATAGAACTTTGAATAAGGAAGAATTAGAGAATATGTTTGCTGATCGGAGCCAGAGATTCAACCCTGATAATACTTTTAATGCAGATAACTATGGACAGTTTATGTATGCCAGAAAAACTGGAGCCAGTTTTAGTAAAGAGATGGCTCGTTCTGTTCGAGTTATGTTAAAAAAGTGGGAGAATTAAAAAACCCCCAAGAAACCTGCATTATCAGGGTAAACTTGGGGGTAAATTATCATTTTAAATTTAAATTGGTGCCGAGGGCGGGATTCGAACCCGCACGGTCTATTAGACCACTAGCCCCTCAAGCTAGCGCGTCTGCCAGTTCCGCCACCTCGGCATCACAATTATAAATTATACCATAAAAATTTGCTTTGTCAATAAAATTTAGCAAATAAGTTTGACAGGGAGAAAAAAAATAAAATTTAGACTTTTTAAAATAGATTAAAATAGATAAAGAAATTACTTTCATGCAGGAATTGAACCTATAATCACGAATATTATGAATATAAGGGAATAGGGAGGCAATAACATTGGCAGAAAAAAATACCCAAGACAATCAAAAATCAAAAAAGAAACATAAATGGATAGGAGTTTTCCTGATAGCTCTACTCTTATTATTTATTGGACTGGCTGGTTATTACTTAGAAAGAGATTTAGAGCCAGTACCTGATAATCAAGTTGAGAAAAGTGAAGACACAGCTATTACTTCAGATATGAAAACAGAAAAAGATAAGGTAGCTACAAAACAACCAGCTGAAAAGACTGAAAGCGATGCTCCTCCTGTAGAAGACGAGGATAATGGCATGACTTCTGAGTCTTATAAAAAAGATACAGTTAAAACTGACAGTGGGGTAGAACCTAAAAGTGATACAGCTGATACCGAAAAAACCTCTGTTAAAGAGAGCAAAAGCGGTATTAAAAATGGTAGTTTAGATGAGTCAGATACGGCAGGTCAAAAAGAGGAAGTCGATCAAAAAGACAAAGAGAAAAAGTTAGAAACTGAGTTAAATAAAGGAGAAACTGACGATACTACAGCAGAAGATAGTTCAGTGGAGACAGAAGAACAAACAGTAACTGGTGACCAGAGTCAGGAAACTACTCCGGAAGCAGAGGATTCTGGCCAGACAGATCTTGAGCAAGAGAGTGATAAGAACGTTGAAGTTGAAGAGGAAGAAGTTGAAATGTCTGCTAAACCTGAGAAAGAAGAAGATATTACTCAGGAAAGAGAAAAACAGCTAAAAAGCGAAGGGCAAATAAACGAAAAAGCCGGAGTAGAGAGAGATGAACAGGTAAAAGATGAAACTCAGAATGATTTTGCCCGGGAATTAGAAGATCCATCTCTATTGGATCGAATTTTATCTATTCTGGGTTTATCGGAAAGTGATTTTACTCAGGATTTAAACATATTATTTGTTGGACTTGATAGCGAAGAAAGTGTAGCAATTGGAAGTGTGGAAGCTGATTCTATAATGCTTGCTAAATTAAGACCCGGAGCAAACAAGCTGCTGGTAAAACATATTAATGAAGATACAAAATATAAAGGGCAGTTATTAAGAAAATATCATAATGGGGATATTCAGTCGGCAGTAGAAGAAATTACTGCTACCGAAATTGATTATTATGTCTATCTTAGGTATCAGGGATTTGAAAAGGTAATTGATGAATTAGGTGGAGTACAGATAACTCTTAAACAGGAAATAAGGGTGCCTGGTCTGGGTCTTAATTTAAAAGAAGGAAATAATCTATTGTCCGGAAAAGAAGCATTGAATTTTGTTCGCTGGAGAAGTTCTGATTCAATGGCTAGGTTTGAAAGGCAGAAATTATTAATTAATGCTGTACTCTCAAAGCTAAAGTCTAATAATATACTTTTCAATGTTAAAGAACTTTATAATACAATTGTTAAAAGTTACAATTCCATAGAAACAGACATCAACCCAGTACTGGCGGCAGAGATATTTAATTATATTAGAGAAAATGACAAATTAAAGCTAGAGTTTATTGAATAGAATATAAAAAATAAGCTTTTGAGAAAAAAATTATCTGTAGTAGTTTTTTTAAGTATTTAGTAGTATATTTAACATAAAATTATTTAATTACTGATAACAGTCTATATTGAATTTTGACTTAAAGTAGCTTTTTATATATACTAGTTATTGCTGATGCGGTAATTATGCTTTTAATTACTGCTGAGGGGCGAATAGCTCAGTTGGGAGAGCACCTGCCTTACAAGCAGGGGGTCACAGGTTCGAGCCCTGTTTCGCCCACCATTTTTATTTGCAAATTTAATAAAAGAAGTTGTGTTAGATGTTTTATTCCTGATTTTCTAGATACTACTTCTTAAACGCGGAGGTGTAGCGTAGCGGTTTAACGCGCCGGCCTGTCAAGCCGGAGATCGCGGGTTCAAATCCCGTCTCCTCCGCCATTTTGGTGGGATAGCTCAGTCGGTAGAGCAGTGGATTGAAAATCCACGTGTCGACAGTTCGATTCTGTCTCCCACCACCATTTTTGCGGGAATAGCTCAGTGGTAGAGCATCACGTTGCCAACGTGAGGGTCGCGAGTTCAAATCTCGTTTCCCGCTCCATTTTATTTGCAGCCTGGGCGGCATAGCCAAGTGGTAAGGCAGAGGACTGCAAATCCTTTATTCGGCGGTTCAAATCCGTCTGCCGCCTCCAATTCATTATTACTGATATAACAGCCATTGCGGCTGTTATTAAAATTATTATTTTTTTATTTGCTTGACAAAAGGTGCCCGTATTGGTGCCATTTTATTATTTTAGAAGCATTAAATAAAAGTTTATTAACAATTTAAATAATTTGAAATATTTATCTTGACAAATTTGAGAACCATTGATATAATACAAAATGTCGCAAGTTAAATGTTACATATTTGCCGGGGTGGCGGAATTGGCAGACGCATCGGACTTAAAATCCGGTGGGAATTTATTCCCGTGTCGGTTCGAGCCCGACCCCCGGCACCACTTTTTGCTTGCACATTTTTTCTTTTTCATAGTAAGTTGAAAGTGCTAACTTAATATTTTAAGTTGGTATAGCTCAGTTGGTCAGAGCGCTACGTTGACATCGTAGAGGCCAGTGGTTCGAATCCACTTACCAACACCATTTTAATAATATTTGCCGGGGTGGCGGAATTGGCAGACGCATCGGACTTAAAATCCGGTGGGAATTTATTCCCGTGTCGGTTCGAGCCCGACCCCCGGCACCACTTTGATGATTTGACCACTGTTGGTGGTCTTTTTTTATTTATTATACAGTGACACCAATTGGCTTCCAGGCTTTTAATACTTTAATTGGGATATTGGTAGAAACAGCAGTAATTTCTCTTCAAGCTGTAAAAAATAAATAATAATCACTTGACTTTTTAACAAATAAAAACTATAATGAAAGAAATAAATATTCAAATGCCCTGATAGGGAAGAGTAAATTTATCTGTAAGTTACAAGAGAATTGTGCCGACGGCTGAAAGCACATAGCTTAACAGTAAGTTGAAAACCACCCTGGAGCAGATAGGAGGAATAAAGTATTTCTATCCGGTTAAACCGTTATCTTATTAAGGGAATAATGATTTTAACTATTCTATCTTTAATCTAGAATAGAGATAATTATTATTAACTAGAGTGGAACCGCGCAGTCCGTCGTCTCTATAATGAGATGAGGGATTTTTTTGATTTTATATAAGAAAATTAGATTTAGGATGACCCACTCGATGTGCTAATACTAAATCAACCATGCTTAAAAAGAAGATTTATTAAATTTATAAGGAGGAAATGATATGGTGGAAAAAGTTAAGGTAACATTACCTGATGGTTCAGTTAAGGAATATGAACCCGGAACAACAGTAGAAGACGTTGCTTATTCTATTGGCAGTGGTTTAGGTAGAGATGCGATTGCTGGAGTTGTAGACGGGAAAGAAGTAGATGCCTATTATCCGATTGAAAAAGATGTGGAGCTTTCTATTATTACTATCGACAGTGATGATGCTCTGGATATTATTCGTCACACAACCTCACATGTGATGGCTCAGGCAGTAAAAAGACTTTATGATAATGTACAGGTTGCAATTGGACCTACAATAGAAGAGGGTTTTTATTATGATTTTAATTTAGAGGAAAATTTTAATGAAGATTCTTTGACAGAAATTGAAGCTGAGATGGAAAAGATTATCGAGGAAGATATAGAAATCCAGAGAAAAGAACTTCCCCGTCAAGAAGCAATTGAATTAATGGAAGAAAGAAATGAAAAATATAAACTGGAATTAATAGAGGAATTGGATGATCAGATGATTAGTCTCTATTTTCAGGGAGATTATGTTGATCTCTGCCGCGGACCTCATCTTCCCTCTACAGGCTATATAAAGGCTTTTAAGCTGCTTAATGTTGCTGGAGCTTACTGGCGTGGAGATGAGAACAATGAGATGCTGCAGCGGATTTATGGTACTGCTTTTGCCAGCGAAAAAGATTTAGAGAAATATCTGCATAGAGTAGAAGAAGCTAAAAAACGTGATCACAGAAAACTTGGCAAGGAACTTGATCTTTTCAGCATGCAGGATGAAGGAAGAGGTTTTCCTTTTTTCCATCCGAAAGGGATGGCTCTCAGAAATGAATTGATTGATTTTTGGAAAGAAGAGCACCGCAAGGCTGGATATGAAGAGATTAAAACTCCTATTATTTTAGATGAGTCTCTCTGGCATCAATCAGGACACTGGGACCATTATCAGGATAATATGTATTTTACCGAAATTGATGGAGAAACTCATGCTGTTAAACCAATGAACTGCCCCGGTGGGATTTTAGTTTATAAAGATTCGATGCACAGTTATCGTGAGCTTCCAATTAGAATGGCTGAACTGGGACTGGTACATCGTCATGAAATGTCCGGAGCCCTCCACGGATTAATGAGAGTTAGAAGCTTTACTCAGGATGATGCTCATATTTACTGTCTCCCGACTCAAATTGAAGATGAATTAAGTGGGGTTATTAAGCTAGTTGATAAAATTTACAGTGCCTTTGGATTTAACTATAATGTTGAGTTAAGTACTAAACCCGAAAAAGCAATGGGAGATGAGGCACTCTGGGATAAAGCAACTGACGCTCTGCGTAATGCGATAGAGAAAAATGGACTGGATTATGAAGTCAACGAAGGTGATGGAGCTTTTTATGGTCCTAAAATTGACTTTCATTTAGAAGACAGCCTCGGCAGAACCTGGCAGTGTGGAACAATCCAGCTTGACTTCCAGATGCCGGAACGTTTCGATTTAAGCTATATAGGACAGGATGGAGATGAGCACCGGCCGGTAATGATTCACCGTGCAATTTATGGTAGTATTGAGCGTTTCATTGGAATCTTAATTGAACACTTTGCAGGTGCTTTTCCAACCTGGATGGCCCCGGTACAGGTAGAAATTATTCCTGTTTCTGATGATCAGATTGATTATGCACTTAAAGTTAAAGAAGCTCTAAAAGAAGAAAATATTAGAGTTGAGGTTGACAGCCGTTCAGAACAGGTAGGTTACAAAATACGAGATGCTCAGGTTAAACAGGTACCCTATATGTTAATTGTAGGTGGACGTGAAGAAGAAAATGGAACTGTGTCTGTACGGGATAGACGTGAAGGTGACTTAGGAACAAGTAATTTAGAGGAATTTAAAGCTAATATTTTAGAAGAAATTGAAGCAAAAGAAATTAATACAGAAGATATCGAATAGAGTTTTGTTAATTAACTTTCCTTCAGCTTATTCTGGAGGAAAGTTTTTGAAATATTTCTTGACACTATTACCACCCTGTGCTATAATTATTAAGGAAAACAAAGTAGAAGCACCTGTTTCTCACCAGTCAGAACTGGTTAATATCAGTTTCTCGTTTAGAATTTTAATTTCTGCGGGAAAAGTAGACTTATCTTTAGGGATAGTCTATCTTTAGCTGATTACTGTATTTAACGGGTGGTTTCTACCACTCGTTTTTTTGTTTATATTGGTTTTTTATATCACTCAGGAGGTGCATAAATATCGTTAATGATTTAAGGGTTAATGATCGCATTAGAGCAAGAGAGGTTCGTCTGATCGATCAAGAAGGTGAGCAAGTTGGTATCAAGTCGCTGGATGATGCATTGGATAGAGCAGCAGAACAGGGTTTGGACTTAGTAGAAGTTGCTCCACAGGCTAATCCACCTGTATGCAGAGTTATGGATTATGGAAAGTACAAATATGAGCAGGCTAAAAAGGAAAAAGAAGCCAAAAAGAACCAGAACGTAATGAATGTTAAAGAGGTTCAGATGGGTGTTAAAATTGAAGATCACGACTTTAATGTTAAATTAAAGCAGGCTCGCAGATTCCTCAATGATAAGGATAAAGTTAAGGTAAGAATTCGCTTTAGGGGAAGAGAAATGATGCATAAAGAATTAGGATATGATCTGATGGACCGCCTAATTGAACAGACTAAAGATATTGGTAAGGTAGAAAGCAAGCCGAAAATGGAAGGTAGAAATATGATGATGTTTCTAACTCCCGAAAGTGATAAACAGTAGTCAATTAAACAACTTAGAATCCACTTTAATTACCGGCTTAATTACAGGGTTATTTTAGAAATCATTTTTGATTATTACAGTATTAGGAGGTTAAATCATGCCAAAGCAAAAAACACACAAGGGTATAGCTAAGAGAGTTAAAGTTACTGCTAATGGTAAGCTTAAGCATCACAAAGGATTTCACAGTCATATTTTAACTAAGAAATCTGGAAATAGAAAAAGACAGTTACGTAAAGCTAAATTATTAAGCAAAAGTTATCAGAAGAAATATAAGAAATTATTACATGGATAAACCGCAATAATAAAATAAGATAAAAAATAATATATGCTAAAATTTTGGAAGGAGTGTCATTTAAGATGCCACGTGTAAAAAGAGGAAATAAGGCGCGCAAGCGTAGAAAAAAAGTTTTGAAGATGGCTAAGGGATATTTTGGTTCCCGCAGTAAGTTATATCGTCCTGCAAATCAGGCGGTAATGAAATCTTTACATTATGCTTATAGAGATAGAAGAAATAAAAAGAGAGAATTTAGAAAGCTCTGGATTACCAGAATCAATGCAGCAGCTAGAAATGAAGGTCTTTCTTACAGTCGTTTCATTAATGGTTTAAGACAGGCTGATGTAGAAATCGACCGCAAAATGTTAGCTGACTTAGCAGTTAATGATTCTGATGGATTTGCTGATTTAGTAGATCTGGCAAAAGAGAAATTAGGAAACTAGTTAAATGAATATAATCAGCAGTTCTCAAAATGATAAAGTCAAATATCTAAATAAGCTTTACCGGAGTAGAAACAGACGCAAAGAAGGTGTCTTTATTCTGGAAGGTAAAAGGCTTATTGAGGCTGCGCTAGCAGGGGGAGCAGACTTTAGACAGGTCTTTCTTACTCCTGCTTTTTTTAAATCAGCTGAAAATGATAATCTGCTGGCTGATTTAAAATTAAAGGCTGAATTTATTTATATTGAAGAAGATCTTTTAAAAGAAACTGCTTCCACAGTTAATCCTCAGGGAATTCTCGCTGTAGTAAATGAATCCGTATTTAAGGGGAATGATTTTTATCAGCAGGCCGAAAAAATACTACTTCTAGATAGAATTCAGGATCCGGGAAACATGGGAACTATGATCAGAACAGCTGTTGCGGCTGGTTTTGATGGTATTATTGCTCTTAAGGGTTCAGTAGATATTTTTAATCAAAAAGTTATTAGAGCCACCATGGGTGGAATTTTTTCTATTGCTATCAGGCAGAAGCTGAGTCAGGAAAATTTTCTGGCTGAAATCAAAAGTGAGGCAGCAGAATACGAACTGCTGGCTGCAGATATTCAGGCTGAAGAATATCATTTTGAGCATCAGTATCAGGATAATTTAATTTTAATGATTGGTAATGAAGCAAATGGACTTGATCAGCAATTATTAGAATCTGCTACTTCAAAAATAAAAATCCCACTGGCTGGAGAAATTGAATCTTTAAATGCGGCAGTTGCAGCATCAGTTATTTCTTTCGAAATACTTTCCCAGCAGCTAAAAAATAAGTTAAACTAATATTGTTATAAGTTATTTAATTTAAAGTTTGAGCTTTATTTTTTTCTTGTGCGAATATTTTTTATATGGTATAATTAAAAAAGAATATTATATTTAATGGCTGAGAAGGAGAGAGTAACTAAAAATGATTCTGACAGAGATTAGCTGCAGCAGCTGGGAGCAGTTAAATTATCAAATTTAGTGAAGTTCACTCTGGAGCTGAGGGCTGAATCAAGTAAGCTTTTCCGGAAGTTAATGACTTTCGTTAACAAAAGAAAGTGATTCCACAATTATGTGGGATAATCAGGGTGGTAACACGGTATCTCGTCCCTTTAGGGCGGGATTTTTTGTATTTTCAGGAGATAAAATTTATCATACATATAATATGGAGGTGTTAGTTTTGGATCTATTAGATGATCTAAAAAAGATTGAAAAAGAAGCAGAGTCAGAATTAAAAGAAGTAGAAAGTCTTGATCAATTAGAAGAAATGAGAATAAAGTATTTGGGCAAAAAAGGGGCTATTCAGTCTGTTTTTTCAAAGATGGGAAAAATTGAGGCAGATCAGCGTCCTGTTGTAGGGAAAGAAGCAAATATCTTAAAAAATAAAATTCAGAACTGGCTGGGTGAACATAAAGGAAGACTGGAAGAGAAAGCCGCTCAAAAACGTTTTGAAGCAGAAAAAATTGATGTTACTCTTCCTGGAGGTAAAGTAGAAGCCGGTCGTTCTCATCCATTATCTTTAGTGACTAAAGAATTAGAAGACATTTTTATTGGTCTGGGTTTTGAGATTGCCGAAGGACCTGAAGTAGAAAGCGAATATTACAATTTTGAAGCGCTAAATATTCCAGCTCACCACCCGGCCCGGGACCTTCAGGATACTTTATATATTGATGACCATTATTTACTGCGAACTCATACCTCACCGGTCCAGGTAAGAACTATGGAAGCACAGGAACCGCCGGTTAGAATAATTGCACCGGGCAGAGTTTATCGTTCTGATGAGCTTGATGCATCTCATTCTCCTATTTTCCATCAGACTGAAGGGCTAGTTATTGATAAAGATATTTCTTTTAGTGATTTAAAAGGAACAATTGAGTTAATTGTAGAAGCCTTATTTGGAAAAGATAGAGATGTTAGATTTCGCCCCAGCTATTTCCCTTTTACAGAACCCAGTGCTGAGGTAGATGTTTCCTGTATTGTCTGTGGTGGAGAGGGATGTCCTTTATGTTCCAGAACAGGTTGGCTGGAGATTATGGGAGCAGGGATGGTTCATCCAAATGTACTGGAAATGTCAGGTTATGATAAGGATATTTACAGTGGTTTTGCTTTTGGAGTTGGGCTAGATCGGCTGGCTTTATTAAAATATGGAATTGATGATATTAGAGTACTTTACGAAAATGATAAACGCTTTTTACATCAGTTTTAAATTATAAAATTTATTATAAATTTTAATTTACTTTCTAAACTAGGAACAGTTTTTTTAAGGAAAATGTGCAGCTTTGTTTCACTGTTAATTTAAAATAAGAAAGGATGATAATTTTGCAGATATCATATAACTGGTTGAAAAAATATATTGATATAAATTTTACTCCTGACGATCTTTCGGAAAAGCTGACAATGGCAGGTCTGGAAGTTGAAGGAGTTGAGTACCTGGGAGAAGGTTTAGAAGATATAATTATTGCCCGAATTGAAAAAATAAAAGAACATCCTGATGCGGATAAACTTGTGATCTGTATGGTAAAAGCTGGATCAGATACTGAGCTGATTCCCGTGGTTACAGGAGCACTCAATGTTGAAGTAGGTCAGATGGTTCCATTTGCAGAAGTGGGAGCAACTCTTCCTGGTGGAATGCAGATTGAAGAAGTTAAATTAAGGGGAGAACTTTCTCAGGGAATGATCTGTTCTAAAGATGAGCTTGGTCTGCAGGAAGAAAGAGCAGAAGGAATAATGGTCTTAGCAGACGATGCTCCACTTGGCGGCAGTTTTATCAAATACAAGCGTCTGGATGACTATGTGTTTAAACTGGATTTAACCCCAAACTATGCCCGCTGTCTGGGAATGATTGGTGTGGCCCGAGAGATCAAATCTTTATATGCCCAGGAAAAAACATTAAACACACCTCCAATCTCATTTGAGGAAGCTGAAGAATTAGGTAATATTAATGATTATGTGAAAGTAGAAATTGAGGACCCGGATTTATGTCCCCGCTATACTGCGCGTCTGGTTAAAAATGTTAAAATCAAAGAATCGCCAGAGTGGATCCAGCGCCGACTTAAAGCAGCAGGTATTAGACCGATAAATAATGTAGTTGATATTTCGAACTTTGTTTTAATGGAATATAATCAACCACTGCATACTTTTGATTTTAATAAAATTAAAGATGGCAAAATTATTGTGCGCCGGGCCAATGCAGAAGAAAAAATGTTAACCCTGGATGAGGAAGAAAGAATATTAGATGATGAAATGCTCGTCATTTCTGATCCGGAAAAAGCAGTAGCAGTTGGTGGGGTTATGGGTGGAGCAAATACTGAAGTAACTGAAGAAACTACTGATGTTTTAATCGAATCTGCCTACTTTAATCCGGTCAGCATTCGTAAAACAGCTAAAAAATTAGGAATGCACTCCGATTCTTCCCACCGTTTTGAAAGAGGTGTGGATGTAGAAAAAGCAATTGAGGCCAATAACCGGGCCTGTCAGATGCTGGCTAAATGTGATGGAGCCAGAGTAGTTCCTGGTGTAATTGATAATTATCCCATAAAATATGAACCAGCTGTGATTACTCTGGCTGTAGAAAGAGTAAATGAGCTTTTGGGAATTGAATTAGAAGCTGCTGAAGTTAAAGAAAGTCTTGAACGTTTAGGTTTTGAGGTTGAGGCAGCTGCCAATGCTGATCAGTTTGAGGTTACTGTTCCTTCCTATAGAACTGATGTGGAACAGGGAGCTGATCTAGTAGAAGAAATAGCCAGAGTTTATGGCTATAATAAAATTCCTTCTACCAGACCAATTTCTAAACAGCGAGGTAAAAGATCTCCCAGGCAGAAATTTGAAGCAAGGGTTAAAAAATTACTGCAGGCAGGGGGACTTGATGAAGTAATTACCTATAGTCTGCAGGATAAGAAGATTTATCAGGATTTGAATTTAACTCAGTTTGAAGACTATGCTAAATTTGTAAGTATCAAAAATCCTTTGAGTGAGGCTTTTGGAATTCTAAGAACTACTCTGCTGCCGGGAATAGTGGATGTTCTGTCTTCTAATGCCCGCCGTCAGGGCTCAGAAATGGCTGTTTTTGAGACCGGTACAGTATTTAGAAACAAAGGTGGTAATAATCGACCTGAAGAGTTAAATAAACTCGGTGGTGGAATTTTCGGACAGAATAATAACCTCTGGCAGCAGGGAGCTCCTAACTTCTTTGCCCTAAAAGGTGTGCTGGAAATGTTATTTAACAGAGTTCAGCTGGATCAGTACAGTTTTATTGCTGATAATGACAATCGAGATTTTCTACATCCAGGGCGCAGAGCTGAGATTAAGTATGACCAAACTCAGACTTTTGGGTTTATTGGAGAAATTCATCCAGAGCTTGCAGATCAGAATAATTTACCTGCTGGAACAACTGTGTTTGAACTAGATCTGGATTTCTTGTTTGAAATCACTGCAGAAAAATCTTATCAATATCAAAGATTGGTTAAATATCCTGTACTGGCAAGAGATCTGGCAATTGTAATGGCTGAGGATATTGCAGTTGGTGATATTCATCAGGCAATCAGAGAAAAAGGTGGTTCAATGCTTAAAGGGCTGGAACTTTTTGATATTTATCAGGGAGATCAGATTCAGGATGGCTATCAGAGTGCTGCTTTTGAATTGAAATTTCAGGCAGAGGATAGAACTTTAACTGACCAGGAGGTAAATGAGCGTTTTAATCAGATAGTAAATCATCTCAAAGAAGAATATTCTGCAGAAATCAGGGGAAATTAAGTTTTTAGGCAGGAATTTCGACTTTTGTAATGAATATAATAAAGTAGACTACTATAGCTGGAGATGTTGCTAATGATAGAGGAAAAAAATCGAGATACAAAAAAATTCAAATTGAATATTTTGGGTGATCAATTTACTGTCACTGGTGATTTTAGTGAGGAATATATAAATAAACTTGCTGATCATGTGGAGAAAACAGGTCGAGAGATTAAAAATGCTTATCCTAAATTGCCCTTTAGACGTTTATCCCATCTGACAATGATTAATCTGGCTGATGAATATTTCAAACTGCGCAGTCAGTGTGTTGATTTAAGTAAAGAAAAAGAAAGACTTAAAGAGGCCAATCAGAGCCTGCACCAGGAGTTAAAAAAACTGCGTCAGGAGAATGAGGAATTAAATACCCTACTCGAGGAGGTAGACTAATTGGATATCATAAATTTCCTCGATGTTATAATCTTAGTAATTATACTCTTTTTTGCCTTTAATGGCTTTAGAAGAGGATTTATAGATCAGACAAGTACAATCCTGGGACTGCTGGCTGCGTTATTTGTAGCAGTCAAGCAGTATCAGTATTTTACCCAGTTTTTAGAGCCCTATCTAGATTTATCTATTTCTCTACTGCAGTTTATTTCTTTTGCAGTAATCTTTATTGTAGTAAATATTGTGATCCATGTTTTAGGAATTACACTCAAAAAAATAGTGGATTCTATTTTTCTGCAGCCAGTGGATCGTGGATTGGGATTTTTGTTAGGTTTAGTAAAAGGTGGAATTATCATTTATTTGTTAGTATTAATTTTGACCCAGATTCCCTATCAAAAATTAAATGATGTTTTAAATAATTCTTTTCTGGCAAGCAGAATTATCGAAGCATCACCATTAATACAATCAAAGATTGAAGAAATTTTTCGGCCATGAGATATTCATGGCCTTTTGGCGTCTTAAGTGAAATTAAAGATCTTAATAGAAAGAGGTGTTATAATGCAGGAAATGACCAATAAAGAAATTGCTAAAATTCTGACAGAATTTGCTGAGTTAATGGCAATTAAAGGTGAAAATGATTTTAAAATTAGAGCCTATACAAATGCTGCCCGTAAAATAGAATCCTATCCTGATGATATTTTTGAGCTGGCAGAAGCGGATAACCTTAAAGAAATTAACGGAATCGGCAGTGGTATTGCGGAGTCAATTACAGAACTGCTGCAGGATGGAATTATAGAAGAATTGGAAGCAATTAAAGCCGAACTTCCGCCTGGTGTTATAGAAATGACCGATATTCAGGGACTGGGACCAAAAACTGCTCACCGCTTTTATTATGAGTTAGAAATTGAAGATTTAATATCACTGGAGAAAGCTCTTAAAGAGGGTAAAGTTCAGAAGCTTAAGGGTTTTGGTAAAAAATCAGAAGAAAAATTATTAAAAGCTTTAAAAAATCACGAAAAATATGTAGATAAAATTAATCTGGCTAAAGCTTTAAAAACAGCTGGAGAGATAATAGAGACAATTAACACTGAACTTAAACCTGATCTATTTGAAAAAATTGAAATCTGCGGCAGCAGCAGAAGAGCAAAAGAATTGACTGGAGACCTGGATATTTTGATAGCGACAGCAAAACCAGAAGAACTTTCCCAGAATCTTAAAAATTTAAATTTTACCGCTGAGGTTATTGGAGCTGGCAAGACTAAAGTCAGTATTAGAACTGAACAGGGAGTTCAGACAGATTTTCGACTTGTGAGTAAGGAAGAATTCCCCTCTGCTCTCCATTATTTTACCGGCTCTAAGGCTCATAATGTAAGGATGAGACAGCTGGCAAAAGATCATAATTTAAAATTAAGTGAATATGGACTTTTTCGAGATGATGACAGCAAAGAAAAAGTAGAATCTGAGGCAGATATTTTTAAGATTCTGGGTCTGGATTACATTATTCCTGAACTGAGAGAGGATCAGGGAGAGATAGAAGCTGCCCAGAAAGGAGAACTGCCGGATAGTATTAAATCAGAAGATATTAAAGGTGATCTTCATCTCCATTCCCGTTACAGTGATGGTGCTTTTTCAATTCGTGAGATGGCAGAAGCGGCTAAGGAACGAGGTTATCAATATATTGCAGTAACAGATCACTCCCAGTCTTTAACAGTAGCCAGTGGGATGTCAATAGAAGAATTAAAAAAGCAGCTCCAGGAAATTGATGATCTAAATCAGGATTTTAAAAATTTCCAGATTCTTAAAGGTGTAGAGGTTGATATACTTAAAAACGGTGAGTTAGATTTTGAAGATGAGTTATTACAAGAATTAGATTTTGTTATTGCATCTGTCCACAGTTATTTTAATCTGGAGGAAGCAGAAATGACAGAGCGAATTATCAGGGCAGTTAAAAATCCTTATGTTAAACTGATCGGACATCCCAGAGGCAGGATGCTCGGAGGAAGGGAAGCATATGCAGTTGATTTAGAAAAAGTTATTAAAGCTGCTGCGGAGAATAATACTGCTTTAGAAATCAATGCTTCACCGCAGAGGCTTGATCTGGATGCAGAATGGGCGCGTAAGGTAAAAAAGGCTGGAGCTAAAATTTCGATTAATACTGATGCTCATCATTATAAGGAGTACAGTGATATGGAACTTGGAGTTGCAACTGCCCGCCGCGGCTGGCTGGAAAAAGAAGATGTTATAAATACTTTTTCTTTTAAAGAACTGAATGATTTTTTTAAATTAAAGGAGTAATTAACAGCCGAAACTGATTTAGACAATTGATTAATTTTAAGAAAAGAACTTTATTTAACCTGTAATAAAAAAATGTAATAAAATTAAATTCCGGAGGTTTTTAAGTTGAGAGAACACAGTCTGGAAGTATTGGAATATAAAAAAATAATAAAAATGACTGCCGAGAGAGCAGCAACTAAAATAGGAAAAGAAATTGTAAATAATTTGGAGCCTGTAATTAATAGTGATTATATTGAGGAAAGGCTGGCAGAAGTTACTGCCTTAAAATCAATGATGGCTGAGTTTTCTACTCCCCCTTTTGGCGGAGTAAGGGATATCAGAGATGATTTAAAAAAGGCAGCCAAAGGGTCAGTACTCTCTACAGATGCTATCAGCAGGGTCAGGAGCACCCTCAGAGGGGTTTCTGAATTAAAACGTTATCTGAATGAGATAGAAACTAATCTGGATCCCCGAATTGTCGAAAGGGAATATCAAATAATTTATGATTTATGTGCTGATTTACAGTGCAGACCTGCTCTGGCCCGGGAAATTGACCGCTGCATAAATGAATATGGAGAGGTTGCAGATGATGCTAGTGCTAAATTAAAATCTCTGCGCTCAAAAATGGATTCTATAGAAAATTCAATTCGAGATAAACTGGACTCAATTATAAAAAGTAAACACTATGAGGATATGCTGCAGGAAAATATTGTGACAAGAAGAGAAAACCGCTATGTTGTACCTGTAAAACAGGAACAGCGCAATAATTTTGATGGGATTGTGCACGGGCAGTCTGCCAGTGGTTTGACTCTATTTATGGAACCCATGTCAGTGGTTAGACTAAACAATGAACTGAGAGAGGTTAGGGCTAAAGAGAGTGCAGAAATTCAACGCATCTTACAGATGCTCAGTTCAAAAATAGCTCAGGATGAAGAAATAATTAAAACCGATCTAATGATTGTCAGCAGGCTGGATAGTATTGCAGCTGCTGCTAAATTTAGTTTAGATTTTGAATGTAATGCACCTGAGATTAATGATCAGGGGCTGATAGAATTAAATCAGGCCCGTCACCCACTATTAAAAGAAGAGCCGGTACCAATTGATCTTAAACTGGGAGATGATATATCGACTCTGGTAATTACAGGTCCCAATACTGGTGGTAAAACAGTTTCCTTAAAAACAGTTGGATTATTAACTCTGATGACTCAGAGTGGTCTCCACATTCCGGCTGCAGCTAATTCTACAGTAGCAGTCTTTAAAAAGATATTTGCAGATATTGGAGATGAACAGAGTATTGAACAGAGCTTAAGTACTTTTTCTTCTCATATGACCCGGATTAGAGAATTTCTGGCAGAATCAGATGATTCTACTCTGGTTCTGATGGATGAGCTCGGTGTTGGGACAGACCCAGAAGAAGGTGCTGCTTTAGGAATTGCAATTCTGGAAAAACTGCAGCAAAAAAATGCAGTTACCATTGCTACCACTCATTATAGTCAGTTAAAAAGTTATGCTTATACTACTGATGAGGTAGAAAATGCCTCAGTTGAGTTTGATATTGAAACTTTAAGACCGACCTATAAATTAATTATGGGAGTTCCGGGTGGTTCCAATGCTTTTGAGATTGCCCTCAGACTGGGAATACCAGTAGAAATAATTGATCGAGCCAGAACTCTCTTGAGTGATGAGGAAATTAAAGTTGAAGATATTATCAATGAGTTAAATCAGGAAAGAAACCGTTACCAGAAACTAAGACAGGAAATGGAAGAATTACGCAATCACGAAAAAGAATTAAAAGAAAAATATGAGAAAATGATTGAAGAACAGCAGCAGAAACACAAAGAGGAGATGAAAGCCGCTCGAGAAGAGGCAGAAGCAATTGTGGAGGAAACGAAAAAAGAGGCTCGAAGAATCATTTCTAATCTAAAAGAAAAAGATTTTACTAAGCGTTCGGAAGTCGATCGAGCTCAGACTTCTGCTAATCAAAATTTAAAAGAACTAAGTCAGATTTTAGAATCAGCAAATGATAAAGAAAAAGAAAAAGTGTCTGCTGATGATTTTGAGGTTGGAGACCAGGTAAGAGTGCGCAGTATTGGTCGTAAGGGTGAGATAACTTCTCTTGATCGGGATAAAAAGGAAGCTCAGATCCAGGCTGGAATTATGCAGGTTACTGCCTCTCTCGCTGATCTGGTCAAGGTTGATATTCCGGAGGAAAATGAAGAAAGGCAGCTTAAAAACTACAGAGTCCAGAAAGCACAGCATGTTTCTCCAAAGCTTGATCTCAGAGGGGAAAGATATGATGCAGCTCAACATAAAGTTGATAAATACTTAGATGATGCTTTTCTGGCCGGTTTAAATGAAGTAGAAATTGTTCACGGTAAAGGAACAGGAGCTCTGCGCCAGGCTGTAGAAGAAGTATTGGAAAAAAATTCTCATGTTAAAGATTATCGTCTGGGAAGACAAAAAGAAGGTGGAATGGGAGTCACCATAGTAAAGGTTCAGTAAATAGTGACTATGATTTAAAATAATCATTAGATTTTTTATCAAAATATTGGATATAGGAAAGGGATTTCCCCATTTGTAATTTGTAAGTGGAGAAATCCCTTTAATTTATTATTTATTTAAATGTATCATTATTATTTAAAGAACTATCATTTTAGTTTAATCACTACCAAATATATCGAATAGATTCCTGATAGAATCCTCCGACTCCTCAGAACTTTCTTCTGAATTGGATTCTGTGCTGGTATGATCTTGATTTTCAGTCAGCGGCTGACCCTCAGGATGTAAATTACATGTTCTATTTGGTTTAGTTTCATAGCGAGGACTGCCATTTCGCTGAACTTTTGGAATTCCATATTCATGATCTATCAGCTGGACTGGTTCCCCAACTTCTATAGTATAAGTTCCTCTTACTAGATCTTCTGAATTTTTATTAGAATTAACCTCTTTAAACGACTTTTTAGTTGGCCCGATTCTAATTCCTGAATCAGAAATATAATGCCGTTTTTCAACCTGGTCGGCAGGACAATTGGCTGTTGCAAGCAGTCCGCTTTTTCGGTCAACCAGAACAGTTTCTACCGGTCCATGCAGACTTTCTTTTTTAGTTGGTTGTGTACCTTTTTTATAGGGCAAAACATCAATTCTGGGAGAATATTGATTTGGAAGCAGACCAGTATATGGTCCGACACCAATCTCAATAACATTATTTGGCTTCTGGAAGTTGATAACAGGCATTTCTTTAACTGCGGCTCTCATATAATCTCCCCAGATTTGAGCTGCTTCTCCACTACCCACAGTTTTAACATCATATTCCATCGACTGGTTGGTGTCCTCCCCAATCCAGACACTTGTTGCAATCTGAGAAGTGAAACCAACAAACCAGGCATCAGTATAATCATTTGTTGTACCTGTTTTACCACCAACATCACGGTTCATCTGAGCTCTATGTCCTGTTCCATTATCAACAACACTTTTTAACATAGAAGTTATTAAATAACTATCAGCTTCTGACATAACCATCTTGCTCTCCGGCTGTGCTTCATAAATCAAATTATCATGTTTATCATAAACTTTAGTTATAGCATGTGGTTCAGTATAAATTCCCTTATTGGCAAAAACACTGTAAGCAGCCGCCATTTCTAAAGGAGTAACACCTCTATTTAAACCGCCAAGAGCAAGGGAATAATGGTCAGCAAGAGCATCCTTTTCAGTAAAGGTTGAAATTCCCATTTTTTCTGCAAAATTAATTACATTTTTTACTCCCACATCCTTAATCAATTTTACTGCAGCAACATTTACCGAATTGGTCAGGGCAGTATTCAAATTAATTAATCCTCGGTAGCGGTCCCCGTAGTTTTGAGGCCAGATGCTTAAATTATCTCCCTTACCAGTTTCTGAAGCAAGCATTGGTAAATCATTAATAATAGTACCGGTTGTATATCCACCATCAAATAAAGCAGTAGAGTAGACAAAGGGTTTAAAGGCAGATCCCGGCTGTCTAACAGCCTGATAGGCCCGGTTAAATTGATCAGTTCCCCGGCCTCCAACCATTGCTCTAATCGCGCCACTATTAACATCTAAACTAACTAAAGAGAGCTGGGGCTGTAATTTATTGCTCTGATTACTCTGAAAAGAAGGAATAAATCCATTTTCAATCTTATTTCTTATTGTCTGTTCTGCTAATTTCTGCATATTACGGTCTAAAGTTGTATGTACTTTTAAACCTCCACTATAGACCATAGAAGACCCAAAACGATCAATCAATTGATCTCTAACATAAAGAGTAAAATAATGGGCTATGTCTTCTTTTGTATTTTCAACAGTATCCAGATTTAACTTAGCATTTTTTGCTTTCTCCATTTCACTTTTGGTAATATATCCTAGTTCATACATTCTGTCCAGAACAATGTTTCTTCTTCTAATAGCAAGTTCTGGATTTCTTAAAGGTGAGTAATTATTTGGTGACTGTGGTAAACCAGCGATTAGAGCTGATTCTGCTAAATCAAGCTCCCAGACATGTTTACCGAAATACTGTAGTGAGGCTGTTTCAACACCATAAGCACTGTGTCCTAAAAATATTTCATTTAGATACATTTCTAAAATCTCAGCTTTGGTGTATAATCGTTCAAATTGGATTGCCAGATAGGCCTCCTGAATTTTACGAATATAAGTTTTGTCTAAGGTTAAAAAAGCATTTCTGGCCAGCTGTTGGGTAATTGTACTTGCACCCTGATCAGTAAGATCACCCTTTAATATATTATTTAACATTGCTCGACCAATACCCCAGAAATCAATACCGTGGTGGACATAAAATTTAGTATCTTCAATAGCTACAATTGCATTTTTTAAATTTTCTGGTATTCTTTCCAGAGGAACATAAACTCTATTTTCTTTGAATAATTTAGTTAAAAGTTCACCATTAGCATCATAAATTAATGTTGCTTCACTTGAACCTTTATAACCTGTAATATCAGGAGTATCCTGAATTATCCAGGTGACAGCACCTAAGATAGCGCCTGTTCCCAGGGCAAAAATTAATAAAAAAGATATTAAAAATATTGCCTTTGTTCTTTTCTTCATTACTTTACCTCCCGTTAATAAAATATTATAACATAAAACAGCTGTTTATGGTACCCCTTGTTAGTAATTAATCTATCTGTTATAATTAAATGACAAAGGATACAGGAGGTGAAGTACCTGTTGCCAACAGCAAGGAACAGGTGTTTTTTATGAAAATTAAGGAACAGATTGAGATATTAAAAAGAGGGGTAAGTGATCTTATCTCTGAGGAAGATCTAAAAGACAAATTGATTGAAGCAGAAAAAGAAGGAAGACCTTTAAAAGTTAAGCTCGGGCTTGATCCATCAGCCCCGGATATTCATCTGGGACATACAGTGGTACTTCGTAAGTTAAAGCAGTTTCAGGATTTAGGCCATGAAGTCTATTTAATTATTGGTGATTTCACTGGAATGATCGGAGATCCAACCGGTAAATCTGAAACCAGAAATCAGCTGACCAGAGAAGAGGTTTTAGAAAATGCACGTACATATGAAGAACAGTTTTCTAAAGTGCTGGATCCCGAAAAGACCAGGGTAGTTTTTAATGGAGACTGGTTAAGTGAAATGGATTTTGCTGATGTTTTAGAATTATCAGCCCATTATACAGTTGCCAGAATGCTGGAGCGTGATGATTTTTCAAAACGTTATAATGCCGGTAAGCCAATTGGAATTCACGAATTTTTCTATCCCTTAATGCAGGGTTATGATTCGGTAGCAATTGAAGCCGATGTAGAATTAGGGGGAACAGATCAGCGTTTTAACTTGCTGGTTGGGCGTAAATTGCAGCAGGAATACGGCCAGGAGCCCCAGGTTATTTTGATGATGCCCTTACTGGAAGGTTTAGATGGTGTCAACAAAATGAGTAAGAGTTTAGATAATTATATCGGAGTTTATGATGAACCGGCTGATATGTTTGGTAAGGTAATGTCGATTCCTGATGATATGATCTTACGTTATTTTGAACTTTTAACTGATGTTTCAATTGAACGTTTAAATGAAATGAAGGAAAAATTGGACCGTGATGATTTTAATCCAATGAAATTAAAAAAAGAACTGGCTCATGAGATTGTAAAGGAATATCACAGTGAAGAGGATGCAGTTAAGGCCCGGAAAGAATTTGAAAGTGTTTTCTCTAAGGGAAATTTACCTGAGGATATTCCGGTAATTGAGATTTCAGAATCTGATCTAGAAGATGGTGAGCTCTGGATAGTGAAGCTGATAGCTGCAACTGGACTTGTTGATTCTAACAGTCAGGCCCGCCGAATGATTAAACAGGGTGCGGTAAGTATTAATGATGAGAAGTATGAAAAGATTAATCTGGATATTAAAGTTGAGGATGAGATGATTATTCAGATTGGTAAACGCCGCTTTGCTAAAATTAAATTAGTTTAGACAGCAGCTGAAATTTATTTTTCTGTTCTTTCTAAAATTATTTAAAATAACTAGGGCCTCAAAATCTTAAATCTCTATCCAGATCAGCTTTAAGAAAAAGCTAATAATCATATTTTGCAATTAATAAGACTACCTTCCCGATCAGAACCTCGTGTTCTGCGGTCAGCTGAGAACATCCTGTTTTCAGGTCTTATTAATTGCTCATATTCTTAAAGTTTTTCTAGAAAAGCTGATGAGTCAGTCGATTTAAGATTTTGAGTCCTAGTTTCAGTTAAATAGAAGATTAGAACAGAAAAATAAATATACATTTTAATAACTAATTAAATTTTAGCTGCAGCAGTTATTAGAAGAACAATCCATAATTAATTTTCAAGGAAAAGCGTTGTGGAGATTAATATCTGAGAGAAAGAAATAAATTTGAAAGGAAGGTTTAAATGATTAAAAGTGGAGATGAAATAAGACAGGCTTATCTTGATTTTTTTAAATCAAAGGGGCATCTGATTTTAGATAGTGCACCTCTGGTTCCTAAAAATGATCCAAGTCTGTTGTGGATAAATGCAGGAATGGCTCCCTTTAAGCCATATTTTGACGGCAGTCTTGAGCCACCTAAAAAGCGTATTGCTACCAGCCAGAAGTGTATCCGTACAAATGATATAGAAAATGTGGGTAAAACGGCACGTCATCATACTTATTTTGAAATGCTCGGGAACTTTTCTTTTGGTGATTATTTTAAAGAAGAAGCAATAACCTGGGGCTGGGAATTTGTAACTGAAGTTCTGGAGCTTGATCCTGATAAATTATGGATTACAATTTATGAGGAAGATGAAGAAGCTTTTAAGATCTGGCATGACAAGGTTGGTTTACCGGAAGAAAAGATAGTCAGAATGGGTAAAAAGGAAAATTTCTGGCAGATTGGAACTGGCCCCTGTGGTCCCTGTTCTGAAATTCATTATGACCGGGGAGTAGAAGCAGGTGACAGTGAAGAAGATGTGCTTGGTGGTGAAGGTGATAGATATTTAGAAATCTGGAACCTTGTCTTTACTCAGTATAATTATACAGAAGCCGGAGAATACAGAGAACTGCCCAATAAAAATATAGATACCGGGATGGGGCTGGAAAGAGTTGCTTCTATTTTACAGGAGACTGAAACCAATTTTGAAACAGATTTGATTAAGCCGATTATCGATCAGGTAGTAGAAATGACAGGGATTCCCTATCGGCAAGATGAGGAAAGTGTAACAGCATATAGAGTAATTGCTGATCATATTCGTTCCGCTTCTGTTGCTATTTCTGATGGAGCTTTACCTTCTAATGAAGGACGCGGTTATGTAATTCGCCGTCTGATTAGAAGAGCTGCTCGTTATGGTCGAAAACTTGGTTTTGAAAAACCATTTTTATATAAATTAGTGGAAAAAACAGCTGAGATAGTAAAGGGTGTAGCACCTGATCTTAAAAAACAGCTGGCTCATGTTAAAAACGTTCTTAAATCTGAGGAAGAAAGTTTTTTAAAAACCTTAGAACAGGGGTTAAATATTCTAGAAGATATGTTAAGCAATCTAAAATCAGAAAATAGAGAAGTACTGGCAGGTAAAGAAGCTTTTCGCTTATATGATACCTATGGTTTCCCCCTTGATTTAACCGAAGATATTGCAGCTGAAGCTGGAATTAAGGTTGACGAAAAGGGATTTGAAAAAGAAATGGCAGCTCAGCGCAAACGAGCCAGAGAGGCCAGAGAAGAAACTTCTTTCAGCAGAGGGGAAGTAGAAAAAATTTATGCAGAATTTAAAGATCAGATTGAAGAAGATAATTTTACCGGCTATCATTCCTTAAAAGAAAAAACTGAAGTTATCGGTCTGCTTCAGGATAATCAGAAAGTTAAAAAGCTTACCAAAGGTGAAAAAGGAGATTTGATACTGGCTAAAACTCCATTTTATGCAGAAAGTGGGGGTCAGATTGGTGATGAAGGTATAATAAAAAATGATAATTTTAAAGTGGAAGTAACAAACACCGTCAAAAAAGCAGAAGTTTTTGTACATCAGGTTGAGGTAAAGGAAGGTTCAATAGAAGTTGGAACTGAGGTAGAAGCAGTTGTTTATCACAACAGACGTCAGGCAACTGCCAGACATCATTCAGCGACTCACCTGCTGCATAAAGCTTTAAAAGAGGTTCTGGGTGAACATGTAAATCAGTCCGGTTCTCTGGTAGCCCCGGATCGACTTCGTTTTGACTTTACTCATTTTTCTGCCCTGACTGAAGAAGAATTAGAAACAATTGAAAGAAAAGTAAATCAGGCAGTAATGGAAAATTATCAAGTGGAAACAGAAGTTAAAGCCATTGATGAAGCGAAAAAAATGGGCGCAACTGCTCTTTTTGGTGAAAAATATGGCGAAGAGGTTAGAGTTGTCAAAATGGGTGATTTTAGTATGGAATTATGTGGTGGAACTCATGTTGAGGCAACTGGAGATATTGGCGCTTTTAAAATCATTTCTGAAAGCGGAATTGCAGCTGGTGTCAGGAGAATAGAAGCTGTAACCGGAGAATATGCTCTGGATTATTTTAATTCCAGGCTTGAACTTTTAGAACAGACAGCAGCTGAATTAAAGACTGAACCTGATAATCTTTTACAGCGTGTTAAACAGCTGCAGAAAGAGCAGAAGGATTTAGAAAAAGAATTAGAAGCTTTAAAACAGAAGCTGGCCGGTTCTAAAAAGGATGAACTTCTCGATCAACTCCAGCAAATTGAAGGTGTTAATCTGCTGACAGCAGAACTTGAAGATCTTGATAATTCAGCTTTAAGAAATTTAAATGATCAGCTTAAAGATAAAGTTGACTCAGCTGTAATTGTTCTGGCCAGCAAAGGTGATAACAAAGTAATTTTTGTTGCTTCTGTAACTGAAGATTTAATTGCAAAAGGATTTAAAGCTGGAGATATTATTTCAAAAGTTGCCAGAACTGCTGGTGGTGGTGGAGGTGGACGTCCTGATATGGCCCAGGCAGGAGGTTCAAAACCAGAAAAAACTACTGAAGCACTGGCAGAAGTAGAAAAAATTGTCAGGGAAATTGCAGGATAAGTGGATAAGAGAGCAAAACTTAGCGTAATGGAGAAAAATTACTGATAAAAACAAGGAATTTGAAGCTGTCTGCAGAAATAATAAAATAAGGCAAATTAAAATACGGGATGTGATATATATGGCCGCAGAAGATTTTAGTGATAAAACGATGCGATTTAAGATTAATAAAGAAGAGTTAAGTGAAGCAGCATTTGTTCTGGGTAAGGTGTCTAAGGCCCTGGAAGAAAAGGGATATAATCCAATTAATCAAATTGTTGGCTATTTACTTTCTGGAGACCCTGCTTATATAACAAGTTATAAAGATGCCCGGACAATGATTAGAACTATTGAACGAGATGAAATAATTGAAGAATTACTGCGCAGTTATCTTAATAACTAGCAGGCTATGTTTTAAAGCAGCCGATTTTTATTGGCTGCTATTTTTTTTGCCTAAAACATCAAAAAATGTAGATTTTAAGCTAAGGAAAACAATAAATGTCTTGTTATTAATCTTTTTTTTATATAAGATTTGCTTAGAATCAATTAAATAAATTTAGGAGGAATTTTAATGAGATATGCAGTGATTGGAACTGGTTCCCGTTCAGCGATGTATTATGAGGCATTAGTCGAAAATGAAAAAATAGCAGCAGAAAATGAACTGGCTGCTTTACTTGATTTAAACCAGACAAGAATGGATTATGTTAACGAAAGACTGGGGCTGGATCTGCCAACCTATCAGCCGCATCAGTTTGAAGAAATGATTGAAAAAGAAAATATTGAAGGAATTGTAGTAACTACCAAAGATTCACACCATCATGAATATATTATCAAAGGTTTAAAAAGTGATCTTAAAGTCATCACAGAAAAACCAATGACTACAAATGAAGAGAAAAATCAGGCTATACTGGATACAATGGAAGAAACAGGTAATGATTTGACTGTGACCTTTAATTACCGTTATTCTCCCTATCGTTCCAAAGTTAAAGAAATGCTGCAGGATGGAATAATTGGAGAGGTTACAATGGTCGAATTCCACTGGTATCTGGATACAACCCACGGGGCAGATTATTACCGCCGCTGGCATGGAGAAAAAAGAAACTCCGGGTCTCTCTGGGTACATAAGGCAACACACCACTTTGATTTAGTTAACTGGTGGCTGGATTCTGCTCCCGAAGAAGTTTTTGCTTTTGGTGATAAAAGATTTTACCAGCCGGAGACTTTTCCCTATAGAATGAGATGTAAGGACTGTGATGCTAAGGATGAATGTAAATTTGAGCTTGACATGAGTTCATCCGATAAACTTACAGCTCTCTATTTAGATGCAGAGCATGAAGACGGTTATTTTAGAGATCGCTGTGTATTCTCACCGGAAATTAATATCTGGGATACAAGAGCTCTTACAGTTAGATATCAAAATCGGACTTTATTAAGTTATTCACTCAACAACTATGCCCCTTATGAAGGCTATAAGGTTGCTTTTATTGGAACTAAAGGGAGAATTGAACAGGATGTTGTAGAGGCTTCCTATATCAGCGGTCATGATGGAGAGCTGGAAAGACAGACTCCAGACAATAATATCCGACTGGAAGTCTTCCCACTCTTTGAAGAATCTTATACCCTGGATGTGGAAGTAGAAGAAGGAGGCCATGGTGGAGGCGATAAGCGTTTATTAGAAGATATTTTCCTCGAAAATCCGGAAGCAGATCCTTTAGGACGTCAGGCTGGAGGTTATGATGGAGCAATGTCAATCTTAACCGGGATTGCAGCCAGACGCTCAATTGAAAAAGATCAGCCTATTAAAATTAAAAATCTGGTTGAATTTCCATCAGGATTAAACAAATAATTTCCAATCAATAGTTTAAAGTTAACTCCTTATTAAATATAATTAAGGCTTCTGATTAATTTCAGGAGCCTTAAAAATTATCTGGATAAAAATTAGGAGTGGTAATAGATTTAGCTTATTATATTTCTTTAACTTTTCGGTATTCCAGTGGTGATAAATTTGTAAATTCTTTAAATATCCTGCCGAAGTGAGTTATATTATTAAAACCAACTTCAGTTGCAATTTTTGTTACAGACATGTCACTCTGCTGTAGAAGTTTACTTGCTTCCTTAATTCTGATATTATTTTTATATTCCACAAAATTAAAACCTGTAACTTCTTTAAAAGCCCGGCTTAAATAGGCAGAACTGTAGTTAAATTTGGAAGCAAGCTCACTTAAAGTTAAGGACTTTTGATAATTTTGACTGATATAGGCTGCTATTTTAGATATATTTTTATGTTTTTGATCAGGATAGTCAAGGTTTTGGGAGGCTGATTTTAAAGAAATTCTTTTAATGAAAATTAACAGCTCAACAATTATCATTTTGACATATAATTTGTTTTCAGCTTTTTTACTTTTTTTGTTTTCAGTAATTAGTTTAAACAGCTCTTCTTCCAGCCAGAGCTGCTGTTCGGGATTGAGGCTTAAAACATTTTCTTTTTTTTGGAAAATTCTAAATAATTCAGCTGCTTCCATTTCTTCAGTCAGGGAAGCAAAAAAATTCTGATCAAACTGAATTAAAATTCTTTCATGTTCTGGATTCTCCTGATCAATAGTACTTGTTTTATGTAATATATTTTTATTGATTAAAACCAGATCTCCTTTTTTAACATGATAGCTTCGCTGATTGATAAAATAATTGCGCTCACCTTTTAAAAGATAGTAAATTTCAAATTGATTGTGATAATGACGCTGTTCCATATTGAAGGGTTCAGCCTCTCTTTTTACATGGGTAATAATTGCTTGATTCATAATCCACCTCCAGAATTAAATTATAATTGACTGAAATACTTATAATTAAGCCATAAATTTGCTTATTTACTAAAATGATTATATAATATTTTATTGAAGAAAGAAAATTGGAGGCCAGAGAGTTGAGAATTTTAGCTTTAGATTATGGCAATAAAAGAGTGGGAGTCGCAGTTAGTGACGCTCTTGGTTGGACAGCACAGCCCCTGGCAACTCTTGCGATGCACGGGCACCAGGAATTACTGACAGAAATAAAAGAATACATAGATAAGTATGATGTAGAAGAAATTGTAGTTGGAATGCCCTATAATATGGATGGAACAAGAGGTAAAAGGGCGGAAATAACTCAGGCTTTTATTAATTTTTTAAGAAACAACCTTGAGCTTCCGATTCAGATTCAGGATGAGCGGCTGACAACAAGTCAGGCCAAAAACATACTGCTGGAGGCTGATGTCAGCAGAAAGGGCAGAAAAAAAGTTATTGACAAAATGGCTGCGTCTTTAATTCTGCAGTCTTATCTTAATTCAAAGTAAAACGATAGGTACCAGGTCCAAATCAGCTGATTTGGACCTGGTACAGAAGAATTAATTCACAAACCAACAAAATGAAAGGGGTAAAATGATGAGTAATGGCAAGTTTTGGATTGATGAAGAAGAAAAAGAACTGGTTTTATCAGATAGCACAGGGGAGAGCCGCTTTATCATAGAAGATGACCTGGTTATTGACGGTGTAAAATACTTAATTATTGTTGATGCCAGAGCTGGCGAAAATGCTGATGCAACAGTAGTTAAAATTATCAATGAAGGGGAAGAAGAAATTATTATTCCTGTTGAAGAAAAAGAGGAATTCGAAAAAGTTCAGGCTGCATATCTAGAAGATATGGAATAAAACAATTTTGCTATATAAATACTGCCTGTATAACTTTTATTAATCAATCAATTTAGAATATGAAAGGAAGATTTTGAAGTTGAAAAGAACAGCTTTTATATTTTTGATTTTTATTATAATACTCAGCTTTTCGCTGAAGGCCTATTCTTTAATGGAGCCCATAGATCCTGTTGATCCGAGAGATATTATGGTAAAAATAGAACAGGGGATGACTGGTAGAGAAATTGCTGAATTGCTGGAAGAAAAAGAAGTTATCAAGTCATCTACTATGTTTTATTTGCTGCTCCGATTTAAACAGGTTGATAATCTGCAGGCAGGTTACTACCGCTTTTCAACTTCTAAGACTCCTTTAGAGATCATGGATAAATTACAGCGTGGAGATGAAATGCAATTTAAAATTACTATTCCAGAGGGATTTACTCTGGAAGAAATTTTAAATAGATTTGTCGCTCTGAAACTGCCGGAGTATGAAAGAAAAGTTCTGGAAAATGAAATTAATAAGGAAATTTCTAAAATAGAGATTGAAAGAAGTTTTGAAAAAAAGATTTCTGAATCTGAGGAGTTTTATCCGGCAGAAGGTTTTATTATTCCCAACACCTATAATTTTCCTGTGAGTTATGATGAACAGGATATAGCAAAATCGTTAATAAATTACTTTATAGCTCAAAGACAGCCTGTTTTAAAAAAGGCCGCAGCAGATAGTAATTATTCTGCTTATCAACTTTTAATAATTGCTTCTTTAATTGAAGAAGAGGGAAAACTGGCAGCAGAAAATAAATTGATTGCTTCAGTTATCTATAACCGTTTAGAGAGGGGTATGCCCCTGCAGTTGGATGCTACAGTTCAGTACGCTCTACCTGCAAGAACCGAAAGAGTACTTTATGAAGATTTAGAAGTTGATTCTCCCTATAATACTTATCTAATAAGTAAGCTGCCTCCTACTCCAATAGCAAATCCGGGTAAACTGGCAGTGAAGGCTGCAATTAATCCTGCCGAAAGTGATTATTTATTTTATTTTGCCCGTGAGGATGACAGCCATGTCTTTACAGAAAGTTATGAGGAACATCTGCAAAAACAGCGAGAGCTGAATTAATTATATACTACAAGATTGAATCAATTAAAAATAATTGTTTATTAAGCACAGAGGAAGTAGATTATGAAAATTACTGATATTAACAGCAAATTTTCTAAAAGTAAATATATAGAGCGTCAATTCGCTGAAATTGAAAAGCACTGTCAAGAAATTCATATTCCAATTATTGATCGAGATGCGGCTGATTTATTAAAGTTACAGTTAAAACTCAAAAAGCCGCAGAGAATTTTAGAAATTGGTACTGCTCATGGATTTTCTACACTTCTACTTGCAAAATATAGCCCGGAAATGTCTGAGATTACGGCAGTAGAATTGGATTCCGGCCGGGCCCAGCAGGCAAAAGAAAATTTTTTGAAATTTAATTATCAGGAGAAAATAGATTTAAAAGTTGGAGATGCCTTTGACATTTTGATGTATTTAAAAAAGGATTATGATTTTATTTTTCTTGATGCTGCCAAAGGGCAGTATTTTTATCTTTTTGAATATTTAATGGAGCTTTTAGCCCCCGGAGGACTTTTAATTTCGGATAATGTGCTTTATAAAGGTAAGGTTCTTGCAGATGGTGAAGCAGATGCAAAAATTAGAACATTGGTCAAGAATTTAAAAAAATATTTAAAATTAATTATGAACCATCCGGAACTTGAGTCAACAATAGTTACCGCAGGTGACGGAATGGCGATTAGCAGGAGGAAAGATATAAATGAATAAAGTAGAACTACTGGCACCAGCAGGAAGTTTAGAAAAACTTAAAACTGCCATTTTATTTGGTGCAGATGCTGTATATTGTGGAGGTTTAAACTTTGGTTTAAGAGCCGGAGCTGACAATTTTACTGTTGAGGAGCTTGAGGCAGGAATAGAATTTGCTCATCAGCGGGATAAAAAAGTATATATGACACTGAACATGATTCCTCATAATAGAGAACTGGCTCAACTTCCAGAATATATAGAACAAATTAAAAAACTTAAGTTAGATGCACTTATAATTTCTGATCCTGGTGTTTTTGCTTTTGTCAAAAAAGAAATGCCGGAGATGGAGATTCATATTAGTACTCAGGCCAATAATGTTAACTGGGCTTCTGCTCTTTTTTGGGCAGAACAGGGAGCTGAACGGATAATTCTGGCCCGAGAATTGAGTAGAAATGAAATTGAAGAAATTGCAGATAAAACAGAGGGGAAAATAGAATTAGAATATTTTGTTCATGGAGCAATGTGTATTTCTTATTCTGGACGCTGTCTGCTCAGTAATTATTTTGTGGGACGTGATGCTAATAAGGGAGACTGTGCTCAGTCCTGCCGCTGGAAATATCATCTGGTAGAAGAAAAGAGACCAGGTGAATATTATCCAATTGAAGAAAATGATCAGGGCACTTTTATTATGAACTCCAGAGACTTAAATCTGGCTGAAGAAATTCCAGAACTAATAGAATTGGGTTTAAGTAGTTTAAAAATTGAAGGCAGAATGAAAAGTGTTCATTATGCTGCAACAGTTGTGAATACCTATCGGCAGCTGATAGATCAGTATTATGAAAATCCTGAAAACTTTGAAGCTGATCCGGAGCTATTAGCAGAGCTCAGAAAAATAAGCCATCGAGATTATACCAAAGGTTTTTATTATGGTAAACCGGGATCTGAAGGACAGAGATATGAAAGTTCTTCTTATTTAAGAACTTACGATTTTATGGGAGTTATTAAAGATTATGATTCCACTCAAGCAGAAGCAGTGGTGGAAGTTAGAAACAAGATTTTTAAAGGTGATCAGTTGGAATTAGTAGCCCCCGGTCAAAAATCATTTACAATCACTGCTGATTATCTTTTAGATGAAGAGGGAGAAGAAATTGAGGCTGCTCCCCATCCAAAACAGTTAATTAAAATACCTCTTGCTTCAGAAGTCCCAGCTGGTACTTTACTGAGGCGTCAAAAGGAGAATTAAAATGAAGGATACTCTAAAACTTAGATATGAGGTCGATCCAGAGGAAATTAATTTTATTGATATGATTATTAAAGCTTATGAAGGAATAGGTACTGTTAATGTGGATCACGATAATCCAGGAGAGATCTGGATTGATGTTACTGAAGGCACCAGAGCGGAAGTTAAGGAAGTTATGGCTGATCTGGGGAAAAAATTTAAAGTCAGATTAATTTCTGAAAAGAAAAATAAATTACTGTAATTAATGTTTGACGATGCTAGCTCTGATTTAACAGTGTGCTCAAAAATTCAGCTGATAAATATTTGTAAATGTAAAATAGGAACATTTGACAATCGGTCAGTTATTGTTTATTATTGAATTAAGATTAGATACAATTTTATATAAGTTTATAAGAAGATTTTTTGTTGGAGAAGTTGAGGGAGGAAAATTAAATTATACATTTAACTAGCATGGAACAAGAGGGAGGTAATTTAAAATGCTGAGCAAAAGTAGAGTTCTAATCTCGGTAATGTTACTCCTAATAATGGTGTCTTTTGTTAATCTCGAAGAAGCTAAAGCTCTGGATCTGGCTGAATTTGGAAGCAGAGTGATGAGCAGAGGTGACGAAGGAATAGATGTAGCTATATTACAGCAGAAGTTAAAGCAATTAAATTATTATAGGGGAAAATTAGATGGACTATATGGGAGTGGAACAGCAGAAGCAGTAAAAAGATTTCAGAAAGATAATGGACTTAAGGCAGATGGAGTTTTTGGTGAAAGTTCTTTTAAAGCAATTCCTGATTTAAAGGCAGAGCTAAATTATAACATATCAAGAGATGATATAATTTTACTGGCCAGAATTATTCACGGAGAGGCCAGAGGAGAAGACTTTAAAGGTAAGGTTGCTGTGGGTTCTGTAATTTTAAATAGAATTAATAGTAAGCAGTTTCCCAATTCAATTAGAGATGTTATCTTACAGAAGGGACAGTTTAGCAGTTTGATGGATGGTCAGGCTTATTACTATCCCGGGGAAGAGGAACTGCAGGCAGCAAGAGCTGCTGTTCTGGGCTATGATCCAACTCTGGGATCTGTTTATTTTTATAATCCGGAGGTTGCAACTAATACAGCCTGGATATCACGCCGTAATTTTGTGACCAGAATTGGAGATCATGTATTTTTAAGGTAGTTCAAATTTTAAAAATATAATTAAATTAAATAAAATATAAAAAATAGCACCTGTGCAGGTGCTATTTTTTTAGAAATCGATATCCAATTTTTGTTATTTGGGTAAAAAATTATTTTTCTTCCTGCAATTCCTTCATGTTATCCATACATTCGCCGCAGATTGTTCTACCTTTATATTCGATAGTGTCATCTGCGCTGCCGCAGAAAATACATGCTGGCTCATATTTTTTGAGAATTATTTTTTCTTCATCAACGAAGATTTCCATTGGGTCTTTTTTATTGATATTCATAGTTTTTCTGAGTTCGATTGGAATTACCATTCTACCCAAATCATCAATTTTACGGACGATACCAGTAGATTTCATATTAATTCTCCTTTCATAACAAATTTCGACAAATTATTCTTGTTTATTACATTATATAATCTATTAGAGCTATAGTCAATACCCAAATGTTATTTTTTAAAGTAAAAAATGGATAATTAAGCGAAAAAATTCAAAATAATTATTAATATTTGTTTAAATATGTGATAAAATATAAATAGTCATCTAAAATGGGGTGTTTATAATGGAGAAATTAAAAGAAAAGTTTAAAAGAAAATTAGCAGAAAACAATTATAAATTGACAAAGCAGAGAGAAATTATCTTAGATACAATTCTCGAAAAGGAAAACTGGCATTTTACCGCTGAGGAACTTTTTGCAGCTGCACGAAAAAAAGACAGGGATATTGGTATGGCGACCATATATAGAACTCTGGAGTTAATGCAGAATCTAGATATTGTGCATGTACTCGATTTTAATGATGATTCCCGTAAATATGAAATATATTTGGAAGAAGCCCACCATCATCATTTAATTTGTAAGGGCTGTGGTAAATTAATTGAGTTTAGTGATCAGGATATTGATTACTTTGAATCAGAACTGGAAGATAAATATGATTTTGAAATTACAGAACACAAATTAAGATTTTACGGATATTGTAATGAGTGTAAAGAAAATAATTAAGAAAAAAGGAATTTTTTAATTAATAGAGAATACTATATATATAGCAACAAAGAGAGGTAGGTTGAGCTATGGAGGAAACAAAACAGTGTTTAAAAGATTTAATTGTATTTCAGAATCTGGATCCAGAGGAATTGGAACTTTTATGTCAAAATTCTTATGCCAAATTTTACGAAAAAGGTGAGGTTATCTTTTTTGAAAATGACAGTGTAAAAAAATTATATTTGTTAGTAAACGGTAAGGTAAAGCTTTCTATGCTATCTGCAGAAGGTAAAGAAAAAGTGCTGACAATCCTGCAGGAAGGGGATATTTTTGGTGAACTTTCTTTATTTGACGAAGATCCTCATCCGCTGACTGCTGAGGTAATGGATGATGCTCGTTTGTTGATCATTCCCTGGAATGAGATGGAAAAGATGATTATTGACCGTCCTTCACTGGCAATTAAAATTATTGAAGCACTATCTAAAAAAACAAGACTTTTAACCAGTCAGGTTAGAGAATTGGTGTTTCAGGATGCTGCTGGAAGATTGGCCAGCTTGCTTTCGCGTCTGGCAGAAGACTTTGGCCGGGAAATTGAAGAAGGTACAGTTATTGATTTAGTTTTAACCCACCAGGAGATTGCCAATTTAATTGGTTCTTCCCGGGTTACAGTTACTAAATTGATCAATAAGTTTATTGATGATGGAATGATTACAATTAAAAAAAGGAAAATTATTATTAAAGACTTCGAATCCCTGGGAGAAAGACTGCAGACAGTTTTTTAAGTTTCAGCTCGGGATAATCCTGTAGTCTGAGATAATACATAACAGACACGCTGGCAGAATCATTCTGGCGTGTTTTGATTTTTTTATATTTTTAATTTAAGATTTTAGGAGGTAGAAGATGAGTATTTTTATACCTAATAGTGAAACGAAATTGTATGGTTTGCTGGGAAAAACACTGAGTCATTCTATTTCTCCATCTCTACATAATAATGGTTTTAGAGATTTAGGGATTAATGCTATTTATTTGATGCTGGAGACTAAAGATCAGGACCTGGAAGAATATATTAACTCCTTAAAAAATTTAGGTTTTGACGGCTGGAATGTCACAATCCCTCATAAAGAGAGTATTATACCATATTTAAATGGTTTTTCTTCTCTGGCCCGGGCAGCAGGAGCAGTAAATACCGTTTTAAATAGAAAAGGAAGATTAACCGGCTATAATACTGATGTTATTGGATTTCAGCGTCAGATTGAGGAATCAGGGGTTAAAGTTAAGGACAAGAGAGCTGTTGTAATTGGTGCAGGTGGAGCTGCGAGAGCAGTTATTGCAGCTATGGTTCAGCTTGACCTGGCAGATATTACTATTATTAACCGGACAGTAGAAAATGCGGAAGAACTGGCAAAACTTTTTAGAGAAGAAAATGCTAAGCAAAACTTTGATTTCTGCAGTCTGGATGAGCAGGAATATGCAGAACCCTTAAAAGCAGCAGATCTGGTGGTTGATACAACCCCGGTTGGAATGTATAGTAATAATATTGAGAACATAGTAATCAATCCTGATTATCTGCATCAGGAGCAGCTGGTAATAGATTTAGTATATAATCCACTTAAAACTAAAATACTAAAAGAAGCAGAAAAAAGAGGAGCTCAAATTGGAAATGGGCTGCCAACTTTAATTTATCAGGCAGAGGCTTCTTTTAAACTCTGGACTCAGGAGATGCCGAAAAAGCAAAAATGGTATCAAATAGCAGAGGATGCTGTAGAAAAAATTGAGGCCGAAAAAAATGATTCTGACGAATAGTTATTAGTTTATATCTATTATCCAAAATTTGATGTATAATAGATATAGGCAATAATTTATTAAAATAGCATAAAAAAGCAAAACAGTCGAAAGGCTGTGACGCAAAGACATAAATCTAAGGGAAAAATTTTCTATGATCGTTATGTTTGCCTCAGCTTTAAAATTGCCAGTGAGATTTACTTAATGGCAATTTTTTGCTTTATTATATTATAAAAATTAAAAGTTAAGTTAGATAAGGCAGGAATTATTATTCTTTTGACGAATTTTATTAAACAAATACAAAATTATGACAAACTTAGATATTAATAAGGGGGTGAGGAAGTGACAGCACAAAATAGAAAAAAATTAGGTAAGCTTTTAGTAGACCATGATTATATAAGTAGAGATCAATTAGAAGAAGCTTTAGATAGATTAAAAGTAACCGATAAAAAAATAGGAGAAATTTTAGTTGAATTGGGTTATGTTCAGGAAGAGGATTTGATAGAAGTTTTAGAATTTCAACGTGGTATACCACATGCTGATCTTGATAAATACTTTTTTGACCCTTCCTTAGCAGGATTAATACCCGAAAATATTGCCAGACGCTATTTAGCGGTTCCGATTGAAAAGAGCAGTCGGGATAAATTAAAAGTAGTGATGGCAGATCCGACTGATTTAGTTGCTATAGATGATATAGAAATGTTGAGCGGTATGAGTGTGGACCCACTTTATGGTGCACCTCATCAAATTCGTTCGGCAATTGATCGACTCTATAGTAATGATGATCTTGATATTTCAAGTATTTTCGAAGATTTTAATCTTGATGATATAGAAGAAGTTTCTGATAGCGAAAATGATGAAATTTACGAAGAAGAAGAGCTTAGAGAAATGGTAGATGAGGCTCCGATTATTAAACTTGCTAATTATATAATCAGTAAGGCCTATCAAAAAGGAGCAAGTGATATTCATATTGAACCTGAGGAAGATAAAATTAGAGTTCGTTTTAGAATAGATGGAGTTTTGGAGAAGGAAATGACAGCTCCTAAATCTTCCCATCGTGCTTTAATTTCCAGAATTAAGATTATAGCTAATCTTGATATTACCGAGCATCGAGTTCCTCAGGATGGAAGAATTAAAATGTTTTTTAAAGGTGAAAAACTTGATATGCGTGTTTCTACCCTGCCTACGATTAAGGGCGAAAAGGTAGTGATTCGTCTGTTAGCTCAGAATACAAATCTTTTAGATTTAGATAATTTAGGTTTATCCGATTATAATAGAAAGAAGTTTGGGGAATTAATTAAAAAACCAAATGGAGTTATATTATTAACAGGTCCTACAGGTAGTGGTAAATCGACTACACTTTTTGCAGCTTTAAATGAACTAAACAGCCCTCAAATAAATATGGTTACAATTGAGGACCCGGTTGAATATCAGATTGCTGGTATTAATCAGGTCCAGGCAAAAGAAAAAGCGGGTTTAACCTTTGCTAAAACACTGCGTTCTATTTTAAGACAGGATCCGGATATAATTATGATCGGTGAGATGCGGGACCAGGAAACTGCAGAGATTGCTGTCAGATCAGCTTTGACAGGCCATTTAGTCTTTAGTACACTCCATACAAATGATGCTGTAAGTTCGATTACCCGATTAATTGATATGGGCTTAGCCCCTTATCTGGTAGCAGCTTCTTTAAATGGTGTTGTTGCTCAGAGACTTGTACGCAGACTCTGTCCACACTGTAAAGAGAAAAGGGAACTTAATAAAACAGAATTAAAATATCTTGACGAACCCAGTATTGAAGAAGCATATTTTGCTGTTGGCTGTAAAAAATGTAATGATAGTGGTTATGATGGCCGACTGGCGATTCAGGAAATTTTTGAAATAGACAATCAGATAAAAGAGATGATTAGTGATAATCTTTCTAAAGAAAAAATTAGTGAATATGCAAAAAATAATGGTATGATCACATTAAAACAGGATGGTATAGAAAAAATTAAAGCCGGAGAAACTGATGTTTCAGAATTGGAAAGAATAATTTATTAAAGCTAGATTGGGGAGTGGTGTGATTGGAATTTGAAGATTTATTAAAAATAGTTTCCCAGGATGATCAGATTTCTGACCTTCATTTAACTGTGTTTTCTCCTCCTTATATCCGTAAAAATGGGAAATTAAGACCCTATGAAAAATATAAGGGAGAATTAAGTGTTGAGGATACTGAAAGATTAGCTAAAGAAATGATGAATGAAAAACAGTATAAAGAATTCAAGGAAAAGGGAGAGCTGGATTTTTCTTATAGAATACCCGGCACTTCCAGATTTAGAGTTAATGCTTATCATCAAAGAGGTAGTGTGGGGATAGCACTGCGGATTATTCCCAGTGAAGTTCCCTCAATTGATGAGATGGGTTTACCTGAAGTTTTTAAAAAACTTGCAGGTCAAAGAATGGGTTTAATTTTAAGTACCGGACCTACCGGGAGCGGTAAATCTACAACACAGGCAGCAATTATTAATGAGATCAACCAGACCCGGCAGTCACATATAATGACTTTAGAAGATCCAATAGAGTATCTTCACAAACACAATAAAAGTCTGGTTCATCAGCGTGAAATTGGTAGTGATACTGATAATTTCAAAAGAGGCCTGAGAGCCTGTCTGCGCCAGGATCCGGATGTGATTTTAGTTGGTGAAATGAGAGATCTAGAGACTATTCAAATTGCTTTAGAGGCTGCAGAAACCGGACATTTAGTTCTGGCAACTCTGCATACAAACAGTGCTCCTGCTACTATAGATCGGATCATTGATGTTTTTCCGGCATCACAGCAGGATCAGATTAAAATTCAGCTGTCTTCTGTGCTCAGTGCGGTTATTGCTCAGCAGTTAATTCCTACTAAAGATCAGAGCGGCAGGGTGGCAGCATTTGAAATCATGATGGCCACCTCAGCTATTAGAAATATTATCAGGGAAGGTAAGACAAATCAAATTTATTCTGCTATTCAGACCGGTGGACGTTACAATATGATTACAATGGATAATTCTCTTTTAAAATTATATCAGAGTGGTAAAATTTCTAAGGAATCAGTTTTACATCACTGTAATGATATAAAATATGTAAATGAAAAATTGCGTTAAATTTAAAATAAAGAGTTAAGGGAGGTGCAAAATGGCACAACTTTATAGTTATAAAGCCCGGGGCCAGGCAGGTCAGCTTCTAAATGGTAGTATCGAAGCAGCCAGCAGAAAAGATGCAGCAAAAGAACTGCGAGGAAAAAATTTATATGCTGTTTCCATTCAGGAAATAGAAAGCAAGGAAAAAGCAGCGAAAAATTCTAAATTTTCTCTGGCAATGGATATTTCAGAGATAAATATTTTTGGTGGTGGCTATAAGATTTCGGAGCTGGCCAATTTTGCCCAGAGATTATCTGTTTTGATTGCTGCAGGAATCCCTCTGGTCAGATCGCTGAGCATTATTAAAAATCAGTCTAATGTAAAACATGAAAAGGAAATGCTGAGTCAACTATTATCCAATGTGGAGGCAGGAGAAACATTATCTTACGCTTTACAGGAGCATCCTAAATATTTTCCTAAATTATTTGTCCATTTGATCAAAGCAGGAGAAACAGGTGGAGTCCTGGATGATGTATTATCAGAATTAGTAGAATATTACCGCAAACGAGATAAAATAAATAAAGAAGTTAAGTCTGCTTTATATTATCCGATTACGATAGTTATTGTAGCAATTGTAGCTGTCTTTATCCTGATGGGTTTTGTACTTCCCAATATTTTAGATATGCTGGTCGGATTTGGAGGAGAAATTCCGCTGCCAACTCAAATCTTAATTTTTGTCAGTAATATTATTTCTGCTTACTGGTGGGCAATCTTAATTGCAGCAGCTGGAGCAGGATTTTTACTAAATTCTTATTTTAAAACTCCCAGGGGTAAATTGAGAAAAGATAAATTTATGTTAAAAATTCCTGTAGTTGGTGATTTAATTAGAAAGATTGTTATTGCCAGATTTGCCAGTACTCTGGCACTTTTAATTAAAAGTGGGGTTAATATTATCAATGCGCTGCCGGTTATTGAAGAGGTTGTAGATAATGAAGTTTTTTCTGATATCATATTAGAAACTAGGTTGAGAGTTAGAGAGGGTTCAACACTGTCGGAGCCGATTAAGCAGAGTGGAGAGTTTCCACCAATGGTGGTCCAGATGCTTAAAGTTGGGGAAGAGAGTGGTAATATAGAAGATATGTTAAATAAGATTTCTAATTATTACGACATGGAAGTTGAAAATGCAATTGAAGGAAGTATTTCCTTAATTGAACCAGTAATGATCGTTATCTTGGCTGTAATTGTCGGTGGGATTGTAGCTTCGGTTATTTTACCACTGTTTAGTATTTACAGCAGTTTTTAAACCAGAGTATTACTTAGCGAAAACTAATTTATGTAGCTCACTTAATTGTTATCTATTTTTTATAATGCAATAATTGAATAATACAAATAATGTTTGATGAATTTTGAGGAGGTGGGGCTCAAAACAAGAAGACTTGTAGTTGAAAGATTTTTATTAAATTTTTAAAACAAAAATAGGAGGAAGAAGATATGAAAAAAATAAGAGATATTTTTAGTGGAAATGAAGGTTTTACTTTAATTGAATTATTGATTGTAATTGTGATTTTAGGTGTGCTGGCAGCGATTGCAGTGCCGAATTTAGCTGGGTTATCTGATTCGGCAAATGAAGAAGCTGTTAGAGCAAATGCAAGAACACTGGCTGTTGAATTAGAGGCTTTTAAAGCAAGTCCTGATAGTAAGACAATTCCTAATGCTACTGATGGTTCAACTGGAACAATTACTTCAGATTCAGCAGGTTGGAACTGGGATGATTTTAATGGAATGATTGCTTTATTTGGTCAAGAAGGGGTTACTGTTACTGTTGATACTTGGTCAATTTCTAATGGTGAATTAGATAACTATAAAATAACTTTATCTGGAGATTTTGGTGATAGTTTGATTATAGAAGATGGTTCAGTTACTACATCTGGTGCATAAAATTAATTAAAATCAAAAATAAAAGTTGGGGGTTAAATTTTGATTTCCCAAAAAAAATTAGAAAAACTTATAAAATTTAACCTTCTTTTTATAATTGTAACTATTCCTGCAGTTATGTATTTGCATTTAGTTATGCAGGGAGAAGAAGCAACTGAAATCTGGGGCAGTTTCATAAACATTGACTTTTATTCATATTATAAGATGATATTTTTTCTAACTGCCTCATTTTTTCTTCTAATTTTATTTCTTAAATATATTGATCAGAATCAGCTTCAGCCAAGTAGATATCATATACCTATTATTATTTACAGTATTTTAACGGTTATTTCAGCTTTTGCTGCTGAATACAAAGAAATAGTAATTAAAGGTTTTCCTGATCGTTATGAAAACATTTTTGTTCTGCTGGGATATATGTTATTAGTTGTAGTTGTGATCAATATTATCAGGGATAAAAAGTCATTTAAATTAATTTTAAAAGCTCTCTTTATTTCAGCTTTTATTTTAGCTATTCATGGTGTTTTGCAATTTTACAACTATGATTTACTGGCGACTGAGTTTGGAAGAAAGTTAATTACTCCAGCTGGACTGGAATTTTTTGTAGACCGTTTGAGTTTTATCGGTAAAAGAGTAATTTATTCTACAATGTATAACCCAAATTATGTGGGAAGCTATGGCTCAATGGTTGGTATTTTAGCACTTGGTTTATATACGAGTTCTCAAAAGAAAAACAGATTATTTATATCAGGTATTTTGAGCACTTTGTTATTTGCTTTTTTAATTGGGTCCCGTTCCCGGGCTGGTTTTATGGGTTTTATTGCGGGAACTTTAATTATATTATTTATGCAGCGGCAGTTTTTAAAAGTGCACTGGCCTAGAATTATAATCATCTTTACAATTTTTACTCTTGTATTTACAACTATGAATGCCAGAGGTTTAGATGAAATTTTTAGTGATGTTTTATTTCCAAAAACGGAAAAAGAAAAATATCTAGAAGAGAAGATTTTACCACCAATAACGGAAGTTAGTTCTGAAGCTGGTGAATTGAAACTGGAAACAGCTGAAGCAGAATTTGAGATTATGATGAATTCAAAACAGATTAAAGTTTTGAATAAAAAGCCAATCAATGTTTATAACTCAAGCAATGAAGTTAAAGAAGTTATTTTTAAGGGAAAACAACATCTTAATCACAGCTTTCAGATAAATGAACAGGAAAACTCTATAATCTGGAACTATGGTGCTAAGAAGGCTCAGTTTTACTATCAGGATGGACAGATTTTAATGGCAGGAATGCATAATAATTTATATCCTTTAGTTGAAGCAGAAAGTATTGGTTTTGAAGGTTATGAAAGATTGGGTTCATCCAGAGCTTATATCTGGTCAAGAACATTACCATTATTAAAAGATACAAGTTTTATTGGCCACGGTCCTGATACTTATGCGATGTATTTTCCTCAGGATGATGTAATCGGAAAACTTAAATTTTTTAATAATCCTGAAATTATAGTGGATAAACCCCACAATTTATATTTGCAGATAGCTGTTAATACAGGAATTACTTCATTATTAGCTTTATTATATATATGGGGTGATTATATTATTTCGTCATTTATTTTGTTTAATAATAGTGATTTAAGCAGCTGGAAGAATAGACTGGGAATTGCATTGATGGGAGCAGTTGCTGCATATTTAACAGCTGGTTTTTTTAATGATAGTGTTATATCTGTAGCACCAGTTTTCTGGATTTTACTGGGGCTGGGTATTTCTATAAATTATCTGGCAAAAGAAGATAAGTTTTAAATGGAGGACAAATTTATGAGTTTTAAAAGACTAAGAAAACAAGCCGGTTTTACTTTAATTGAATTATTAATTGTGATAGTTATTTTAGGTACCTTAGCTTCAATAGCTCTTCCAAATCTAACTGGCTTAATAGAAGAAGCAAGAGTTGAGGCTATAACTTTTAATTCTAGAACTTTATTAACAGAAATGAAAGTGTATGAATTTGAAAATGATCAATATCCCGCGGCTGCTAATGTCCAGGAGTTTATTAGTAATTATAGAGATCAATTAAATGCTTTAGATAGTATTGTACAGGAAGTAGGAACCGATGATTATAGCAAATATAATTATATGACAAATGGAAATAATAGTGATTATGTTTTTTCAGTCCAGCTACCAAATAATAAGTATGTAGTTATTTCAGCTAAAGAAGGACTGGAAGAAATCTCAGGAAATTTATCAAATGAAGACTTAGAAGATTATTTAACTTTAAATGAGTAAAATTATAGTCTTATAGATTGGAAGGATAATATGCTTTTCTTAATTTTTATTTTAGGATTAATAATTGGCAGTTTTTTAAATGTTGTGATTTATAGACTACCTGAAGGTAAATCAATTGTTTATCCAGCATCTCACTGTCCAAATTGTGGTCATAAATTAAGTCCACTGGAATTAATACCAGTTTTAAGTTATTTATTTTTAAGAGGGGAATGCAAATCCTGTGGAGCAGATATTTCAGTCAGATATCCTTTAATTGAATTAACAACTGGAATTATATTTATTATTAATTATATCTATTTATCTGATTTGATTATCTTGGCCGCAGGTTTGATATTTTCTTCTTTATTGATTGTTTTAACAATAATTGATTTTGATCATCAGATATTACCAGATAAATTGACATTAGGTGGACTTATATTAGGATTAATATTTAGCTTTTTTAGATCTGATATAACTGTAATTTATTCGTTAGCAGGTATACTGGCAGCTGGAGGCTTATTATTTTTAATCGCTTATCTAAGTAAAGGTGGTATGGGTGGAGGAGATATTAAAATGATGGCAATGGTCGGCAGTTTTACCGGGCCGATAATTGCTCTTAGTTCTATCTTTTTAGGAGCAGTGATTGCTTTAATAGCTCATTTACCTGGGATTGTGTCTGGCAAAACAGGAATGAAAACTAAACTTCCTTTTGGACCATTTTTGGCACTGGCTTCACTAATTTTATGGTTCTGGTCTGAGGAATTGTTTGATTTATATATTAACTTATTTATTTAAACACAAAAGAGGGGGCAATATAATGAGAGTAAATAATAGTAATGGACTGACTTTGATTGAAACAGTAATTGCCTTAACCCTTGTTGTGGTATTAGTGACTGCTTTTGCTGGGGCTATGGCAACAGGATTGAGAAGTGAAAAAAACACAAATGATTTAGATAGGGCAATAAATTTTTCTGCTTCAATTTATGAATATTTTAATCAAAAATTTGAACTTGTTTTATCAAATATAGAATTAAACTCTAATAGTTATGATAATAGTTTGGAAAATTTCAAAAATGAAATTGATAATGGTCAGTTTAATAATATTTATGATAGTCATACTGAAAATTTAGATTATGATTCAGATAATTCTAAAATATTAATTGAAAAAATTAATGAAGATTTAAAACTATATAAAGTTAAACTTATTATTGCTTGGAATAGTGGTAATGGAAATAGTTCATATAAATTAGAAAGTATTTTTGGTGATTCAGATGAATAAAAACGAACACTTATTAGATAACAATGGAATAACTTTAATTGAAATTTTAATGTCTGTGATTATTCTTGGATTAGTTATGGCTATTGCAACTCCAATGATTATTAAAACTTTTAATATAGTTGAGGATAGTTCTGTTAGAATAACTCAAAATAGAATGGCAGACATTATGTTGGAAGATATCAGTAAATATTTTAAGTCTGCAGTTAGTTTTGAAGAAAATACAATAAATGGTTTAGAAATTTATAAATTTGAAGCTTTTTCTCCTCAAGATGGAAACAAAAAAAATTATAAAATTATTGAAACCTCTGACTCTAAATTAGAATTTCGAGAGAATGGTAAATTAATAAGGAAAATTGATAGTGTTGATGATTTCGATATTAATAAAGATAATTCCCCTTTATATATTTTTAAATTAAGAGTTATTAATCAATCTGAGGAAATAATAATAAAACAACTTAATTTGGATGCCAGGAATATAGCTGTTGAAGATGAATATAATTAATCCTCAAGAAAGGGGGATTTGTAATGGTTTATTTAGATAATAATAAAGGTATTGCCTTAATAATGGTTCTATTAATGCTTTTGGTTGTGGGAATTTTGAGTGGTTCTTTATTAGTAGCCTATAATAGTAATATAAGGCAAAGTAGTAATTATACAAAAAAAACACGAGCCTTTTATGCTGCTGAAGGTGGAGCAAATTATTTAAAAGCATATATAAATAATTTTAATGAAGAAGAGGGCAGCTTGGGTTTTTATCTTCCTTATGAATTTGACAATCGTTATGATAAAATTATCGAAGAAATACGAGGTTTTGATGCAGTTGAAATTGGCAGTTATGAAGTTGACTACAATCTTAATGAACTATCAGAAGATACATTTGAAGTAGAGATAACTGCCCGAGATGGGTCCAGCCAGGAGAAAATAATGGCAACTTATCGCATTGCTTCAGAAGGTTTATCCTTTTTTGCTCATGCGTTAGCTGCACGCTCTATAGAACTAAATGGGACCCTAACTCTGGAAGGAGGGTATCCTGGTGCAGATTCTTTTCCTACTATAGCGACTGGCGAAACAAGCAGTGAGTCTGATTTAACTAAGGATAATGTTGATCTACAGGAACTGGTTGGTTGGTGGTTTTTTAGAAGGTATGAATCAATGACAGGTTCTGATTATGATGAAGCTTACGAAAAAACATTTGAATTTTATGGTAATGAAACTGATAAAGAGTTGTATTTACCTGAATCTAATCAATCAGAAGAATTTACTGCTTATGTCAGAGGGATTAATTTTAGAGAAGTTTTGAAACAAAATGGAATTACAAATTATATTATTGGGTATGATGAAAATGATGATCCAGTTACGGTTTCTTTAAGCCAATTTGATTATGCAGATGGTGAATTAGAAACTCAATATGACATTAGTGAAATTTCACCTGATATTGATCCAGATAAACTTGACCTTTCAAATTTCACAGGAGATTTCCCAGAAGATCTGAATGGATACTATGAAGATATGGATGATTTTAAAAATTATTCAAATTCTAATACAGGACCATATATTTATATAGATGAGTTTAATTTCACACCTAGTAGTGGGTGGGATGATTATCAAATCGACTTTACTAACATTAATACTGTTAATACTGGAACAGATGGTGCAGGGGTTGTTCAGATGTATATAAATGATGATATAGATTTTTCAAATACAAATAGTAATATTTATTTTAAATCTAGAACAGAAAAAAGTATACTTGTTCAGTCAGGAGGGTCAGAAATTAATCTTGATAATAATCGGATATTATATTATTCTTCTGGTTATGAGGGACAGATAAAAAGTATAGCCTATTATGCTCCAAATGCAACTATGAGAATTTCCGGGAGGATGCCTGGAACTGGCTGGGGGCAGTCCTATAATGTCAACAAAATTATTATGGAAGATGATGTCACTTTTCCGACTTTTGAATATGATCCAGAAGAATCAGGTTTATATGGAAATATTCATCCTGATATAGCAGGATATTTTGGTGATGAAGATGATAAAGAGTTAGTTAATAAATTTCCTGGAGAAACTTTCCGGATAAAGTGGAGACAAATTAGATAGTAGGATATTTAAATGAAAGGGGATGATTAGATGGCAGTAAGCCCATTATCGCTAATCAGAGGAATAAAATACACAAGTATTGATTTTGGTCATAACAGCATCAAATATTTAAACAGCAGAGTTAAAAACAATAAATTCAAATTACTTGCTTCTGGACGCAGAGAAATTCCTGCAGGAACAATAGATGACGGCAAAGTAGTTGATACTCATCTTTTAACAAAAATTATAGGCGATATATTTAATGAAAAAAATATGGAACCAGGAATTTTAATGATTACACCTGCTTCTGGACAGGAATTCGTTAGAAATATTAAAATGCCTAAAATGCCGAGAGAGGAGTTAAAAGAAGCTTTAATCTGGGAAGTTCAGGATTTTTTAGATCTGGAAGCAGAAAAAATAGCTTTAGATTATATTATTTTAAATGAAAAAGAAGATCAATATGAGTTATTAGTAACAGGTATATCTAAGGATGTTTTAAATGGATATTTAGAAATTTTCGAAAATAATATGTTAAATGTTAAGGTTTTTAATTTAGAAAATATGGCTGTAATATCTTTATTAACAAAGGAAAATAAATTAGAAAACCCAGCCTTAATTTTGGATATTGGGGCCAGCAGCTCTAAAATATTAGTTGCGGCTAAAAACAAATTGTTTCTAAGTAGAGAAGTGGATACCTCAGGTAATAATTTCAGCAACTTATTTTTAAATGAAGAAAATAGTCATGAAGAAGCTGAAATTGAAAAGAAAAAGTTTGAATTTTTTCCCGAGCAGGCAGGAGAAGAGGATCTTAATTTAATGCTCTCTGATATTGATACTGCTGGCAATCTACAAAATAAGGTTAAGGATCTGGCAGATGAAATTATTTTTGAAGTAAATCGATCTCTGGAATATCATAATGAAAGAAATTTAGAAAACCCGGTAGAAAAAATCTATTTAACAGGTGGAGGGTTACTATTAAATGGACTTGTTGATTATTTTAAAGATGAAATAGAAAATGAAATTTTCATTATTGACCCTCTAAAAGAGTTTCAAATAAAAAAAGACTCAAATAAAATTAACAGTTACTTTTTAGCTACTGCTGCCGGAACGATCATTAGTGAGGTGATGCATAATGAGAGTTAACCTCCTGGAAAAAGATGAAGGTCTAAAAATTCAGTGGATGGAAATTGTAGTGGTTTTAATTATTATTTTCACTTTTGCAGCACCTGCTTTTAATTATTATCTTAATTATATTGAAGTAAAAAATTTAGAACAGCGTCAAAGCAATTGGGAAACCAGACTGCAGGCCCTGCGTCCGGAAGAAGAACGCTATTTTCAATTGAAAGAGGAGATAGCTAATTTTAAACTTCCGGAACGAGTAGAACTTGAAAAATATCTTGTTTCTCCTTTTTTCCTGGAGTTTGCAGAAATAATTGGTGATGATATTAGTTTTAATAATTTGGATTACAGCAGTGGCCAGATAAATATTACTGGTAAGGCAGAAGATCTTAGATCTCTATTAGATTTTAGTTCCCGTATTTTTAATTCGGAAGTTTTTTCTATTATTTCTCTGGAAAGATTTCAGAATAATGGACAGTTAGAATTTAATCTAGTAGTAGAACTGGATAATAGGAAGAGTGGGGTGATTTATAATGAGTAATTTATCGACTAGAGAAAAAGTACTGCTTTTTATTTTATTTGTCACAGTAATATTTGTTGCTTATTATTATTTGCTCTATCAACCTATCCAGGCTGAACAGCAGAATTTAAAAAATCAAATAGCCAGCATTCAGAATGAGTACAATACAGTTCTCTCTCATGTTAATCAAATTGAAGATTTGAAAAAAGAACTAGCAGATTTACAGAGGGAAAGAGAAGAACGTCTGGAAATAGTTATTAGAGAAGCGGAAGAAATCCTGGCAGCTATTGGTTTTTTTGCCAGAGAAAGTGATGTTGAGATTAGAAGTTATCAAAAGGGAAATGCTGATAACGGATATCCTTTTACTTTTAATATAGAGGGAGAATATTTTGAGCTGCTTTCTTTTCTAAAAATGCTTGATAACTGGGATTATCGTTTAGTTATAGAAAATTTATCTGCTAATAATATTCAGCAGGGAGATAAATTAATAGGATTAACTCTTAATTTATTTTATCATCAATCAGATGAGTTAAGAGATTTTATAGAAAGAGCAGCGAGGTGATCAAATGAAGCACTTAAAATTGTTATTTTTTATAGTATTAATTATTATATTTAATAGTACGGCCTTTGCTTTAAACCTTAATGTGGAAAGTGAATTAAATGATTTTGCTAAAGGAAATTTATTAAATAAAAATCTAGTTCAAAATTTAAATAATCCTTTTTTTTCAAATGAGAAGATAGAGGAGGCTCCAGAAGAGGAAGTCGAAGTACAGACTCCACCAAATATTGCTGTAGATACTATTGAAACTGGAGCAGAAATTGAGAAAATAGATACTGAGCCTGGAATTATAATAAATGGAGTTGTTTCCGCTTCTAATTCGAGAATGGCTTTACTTATTAGCTACCAGCAGGAAAAACATCTACTTGAAATTGGAGAGAGTCTGGATGGCTATAAGTTTACCGCCTATCAAAATGGAGAGGCTACTTTTAAAAAAGCAGGAAGAGAGATTGAAGTTTTATATTAAATCTTAGATAATATTGATTGGAGGCAAGATAATGATAAAAACAAAAAAAGTTTTAATAATATTTTTATTGATTATGATTTTCTTCTCAGCAGCAGCAGCCGCCGGCCCACAGGATAAAATAGAGAATTTAGATTTTAAAAACACCCATATTGTTGATGTATTGCGGGCAATTGCAGAAGTTGCAGATGTTAATTTAATTACAGACAGCGAGATTTCTGGAAACATAACAGTTAGTTTAAAAGATATTACTTTTCAAAAAGCCCTGGATTTAATTACTCAAACAAGTGCGATCAGTTATAAATGGGATGGAAATACTGTTGTGGTAGCTTCACCTGAGAGACTGGATAATATTTATGCAAATATAGTAACAGAATTTGTAGAAGTTAATTCTAGTGATTTTGATAACATAGGTACTATTGTTAGAGAACTGTTTCCAGAAACACAAATCACCTTAGATCCTACCCGCAGACAGTTTATTTTAAAGGGAGAAAAAGAAAATATAGAGAAAATCAAGCAAATGATAAACCGATTAGATACTTCTAGAACTGTGGCAGAGATTGAAAGTAGTGAGCAAACACAGGCAGTCGAAGAAAAAGAAGTTGAAATTCACACTGAAAGTTATCAGGTTTTAAATGCAGAATTGGAAGATTTGCAGTCTAAGTTAAGAACAGTTAATTCAAACTTGACTTATAAAATTAACCCTTTAACAGAGACAATAACGATTAGTGGAGAAAAATCTTTGGTTAAAGAAGCTATCTCAATGGCCCAGACCTACGATCAGAGTTTAGAGCCGGAAACAAGAAATATTAGAGTTGATTATGTTGATACTGAACAGATAACTGAAATTATGAGTAAATTTTATCCTGATATTAAATTACATGTTAATGCGAAAAGAAAAGAAATTATAATTAACGGAGCTAAAAATAAATTAGACAATGTAGTGGAATTGATCAATGAAATTAACAAACCTCAGTATCAGGTAGTGATAGAAACTCGGGTGGAAGAAATCTCTTCTGAATTTTCACGAGAATTGGGAATTGAACATACTGGAATTTTTAATATCATCAGAGAATCAGAGGTAAGCCCAGGTGGGGAAAATTATATAATAGAGGGGATAGATTTTACCTGGCCGGATGTTTTTAAAGCTCTGGATACTTCTTCTAATACCAGGACACTTGCAAGTCCTAAATTAATGACTTTAAATGGAGAAGAAGCAAGTTTATCTATCCTGGAAGAAGAACCCTATGAGGTGGTTACTACAGATGAAAATGGTGATAAAACCAGCAGCTGGCAATATGCAGAAGCAGGAGTGGAATTGACTTTTACTCCCTGGATAACAGAAAATAATGAAATTGAATTAAAAATTGCACCAACAGTAAGCAGTTTTAGTGAAGTAGGTGAGTCTCAAAGTGGAGAAGGAGAAAGTGCTCCCCCTGCCAAGAAAAGTAGAAGTGTAGAAACAACTCTTAGATTAAAAAATGATGAAACTTTTGCTGTAGGAGGGCTAATTCAGACTGACAGCGAAGGAATGATAACAAAAATTCCTCTTCTCGGTGATTTACCTCTTTTTGGTGAATTATTTAAATTTAGAGAGCCGAGTGATTCAACCAATGAATTAATAATTTTTGTAACCCCCCATATTATTAAATATGGTGATGAAGTAACAACAAAAAATGTAATTAATCCTCGAAGTGAAAAATTGGCTTCGGATGTTCAGAAAGAAATTAAGTTAGATAGAGAAAAGCAGAGTAAAAAGGAAAAAGAATTAGAAAAATCTAGGGAAGAAATAATAAATGAATATTTAGAAAAAAGAAGTAAAACCAGGGAGGAAATTTTAGAATCTTTAAAAGACGATAACAAAGAAAAAGAATATCAAAAATTAACCCCTGAAGAATTAGAAGAAATTTTAAATAACTAAATTAATGAGGCTGAATTTTTCAGCCTCATTTCAATAATACTATCACTAGGGTGATTTTATGGATGCAGTAGTAGCAAAACAACCAATATTGGATAAAAATAAAGAGGTATTTGCCTATGAATTATTATTTAGAGGAGGAGATACTGGTTCAGATAATTTTGATGGAGACAAAGCAACTGCTCAAGTTATTTCAAACACTTTAGAATCAATCGGATTTAAAAATTTAACTGAGGGGAAACCAGCATTTATTAATTTTACCGATAAGTTATTAAAGCAGGGAATACCTGATTTACTAGCTCCTGAAAATGTGTATCTTGAAGTTCTAGAAAATGTTAAAGTTGACAGCCATCTACTTTATGCTCTTAAAACTTATAAAGAAATGGGATTTAAAATAGTACTTGATGATTTTGTTTTTTCGGAAAATCTAATTTCTTTAGTTGAATTAGCAGATTTTATCAAAATAGATTTCTTAGCTATTAGAGGTTCTGCAAGAAAAAATATAATTGAAATTTGTCTAAGTCATAATCCTGAGCTTAAATTTATTGGAGAAAAGATTGAAACTCATGAGGACTATATTATAGCTGCTAAGATGGGCTATGATTATTTTCAGGGTTATTTTTTCATTAAACCCGAAACTATTCAAACAAGAGAAAGTAATTCTTATGAGTTTAGTTTTTTCAAAATGATGGAAGAGCTAAATAAAGCTGAGCCAGAATTTAAAACTTTAGAAGAAATAGTTAAATCTGATTTTTCAATGTCCTACAGTCTGTTGAGAATTATTAACTCAGCTCATTTTGGTTATGATGTTAAATCAATCAGGCAGGCTATAGTATTACTGGGTGTTGATAAATTAAGAAAATGGAGTCTGCTTTATTTTCTTAAGGGTTTAAATAACAATAAACCGGATATCTTGTTTAAAACAGCAGTATTAAGAGCAAATTTTGCAGAAACATTATCTAAATATTTTAGTGATGATAAGTCCAGTAATCTTTTCGTTTTAGGGTTATTATCAGTTATAGATGGTTATTTAGATAGAGATATTGGAGATATTTTAGAAGAGATTTCTCTTTTTGGGGAATTTAAACAGGCATTAATCAGTAGAGAAGGGAAGTTAGGGGATCTGTTGAGTTTGATTGAATCATTTGAAAAGTTAAACTTTAAGCAGTGCCAGCAATATTTAGATAAATATTCTCTAAACTATGATACTATTTCTCGTAAATATATTAATTCTCTGGAGAAAACCGAGGAAATAATTGAGGCTTTTGATAATTACTAATCATTTATTGCTTTAATGTTAAGTATAATTAATAATATAGTGATAGATTGTATAAAATAATTTTGATTATTGTAATAGAAACATGATATAATTAAAGTTGACCTATTAACTATGATTTAAAAAGGAGATATTATGAAACACAATAATCAAGATGGTGTAACTTTAGTAATGATTTTAGTATTACTGGTGGTTACTTTTGTTTTAATTGGCTCATTATTTACTGTGGTTAGAAGTCATATCAATACAGTCTCCAGGGAAGAACTTAATACAAAAGCATTTTATAATGCTGATTCTGGAGTAGAGTTTGTGAGAGCTAATGCGAAGAATATTGATTTTACTACTTTAAATTCGAATCAGGATAAATATTTAAAATTTGACGAGGAAAAGAATTTGATTTTTGAAGAGCCCGAATATTTTTTTGATGGAAACAATTTAGATTTAAATAATTCAAAACTCAAGTTTTCATTAAAAGCAGAGCGAAATACTGGGGTTATTAAATTTACATCAACTGGAAACTATCAAATTAATGGAGAAGAAGTTACAAAAAATATTAATTTTGAGCTGGAATCTAATAGAGAGAATTTCAATAAACTATTTAATGTTCAGGCAAACATTGATGATATCGTGCTAAAAGGAAAAGCTGATGATTTAGATGATCTACTTCTTAACCTGTCTGAAGAAATATATCCAGATTGGGATATTTGGCAGATTTTGAGAGATAAAGCAGACAATTGGTCTGAGATAAAGAAAAACGGTAATTGGAACACATATGAGAGTGTTATTACTAAGGTAGATGGAGATTTAAAATTAAATAACAAAGAAACTTTTGTGAATTCTATTATTTTTGTAGATGGAGATCTGACTATCGGATCACAGACTGAATGGGAAAATTCTCTTATAATTATAAATGGAAATTTGAAATCTAATGGATTTCCGACTCATGGAATTAGTAATTCAGTTTTTTTTATTTATAATACTGATACTATTCATTTAGCTGGTAATTTTCCAGATGATATTGAACAGGGAATTGATTTCAATAATTTGCCTGCTGAATTTAATCAGGTAAAAGATGAGATTTTAATTTTTAGGCTTAATAATTGGCAGCAGGATTAGTAGAGGGAGAAAGATATGAATATATTCCAAAAAGATGGACTTACACTTATTGAAATCATTATCTCATTAACTATAATTGTGATCTTAATTACGGGAATTTATACAGCTTTGGTTGGTTCTCTAAAAAGCGAAGTCCAATTAGATGAACAGCATAAAATTAGAAGAGTAACTAATTCTATAATTGAAAACTTAAAGACAGAAAAATATAGAACAAGATTAAATGATCCAGATATTGTCTGGGATGAAGATGAATATAATTTAAGTGAGTACAATATTAATTTTAAAGATAATGATGTTAATAATACTGATATTCTCATAAATATTGAAAAAAAGGATTTCTCTGATAATTTATATTTTGTAAAAATCACCTGGAAAAATATTAATTACAGCAGTGAAATTTTAATTTCTGGAGATTAAAATTATGTATAAAAGAATGAATTTAAAAAATAATAACGGTTTTACTCTAGTTGAAATATTATTGGTCATCTTAATTCTGGCTGTTGTGATGACTATAGGAGCCACAACATTAATTCAAGTTTTTAATATTGTACCAGAGAGTAATGAAAGAATGTCAACCAGACAGTTAGCTGAAATAAATCTTTCTACGATCGCAACTTATATCCGGAATGCTGAAGAAGTTAATCCTGATAATGATACGATAACTATAAATGAGGATGGAATTTTAAAAATAATTCGACATTCAGATAAGAGTATAAAAAAGAATGGTGAAGTTTTGATAAATGATATTGAAACTTTTTCTATAGAAAAAGATGATGATACAGAGCAGGAAAATCTATATATTGTTACTATTGAAAAGTGCGCCCAGGAAGAATGTGAAGAAAACACTGTATTAACTGAGCAGGTTTTAGTTAGAAATTAAACAAACCAATATAGATTGGTTTTATAGGTGATATAAAAGAGAGTTTTGTTAATTTTTCTGGCAAAATTCTCTTTTTTTATCTGACTTTATAAATCAAACTGACTAACTCAGTTCTATTCTTAACCTCAGTCTTATTAAAAATATGGCTGAGGTGTTTTTTTACTGTATTAATAGAGATAAATAAGTCCTGGGCAATTTCCTGATTGTTTTTACCTTCAATTAATAATTTTAACAACTCTTTTTCCCTTTCAGTTAACTGAAATTTTTGCCCCGCTTTTTCTAAAAGTCCATGTCTGTTTTTCTGAATTTTTCTTTCTAAATTATTTATTATAAATAATTTATTAAGCTGATTAGAACACTGCTGGCTGATTAATTTGAGATAAAGCAGATCTTTAAGCGAAAAGTCATTATCATTCTTGTCGCGAAAAAGGCTAATCGTACCCAGCAGTCGTTCTTGATGATGAATATCAATTCCACAGGAATAATAAAGATTATTTTTTTTCAAAAAATCGGTGAAATACTCTGTTTTAACCCATTTTTTATAATCCATAAGATCAGTGCTTCTACTCGGCTCTATTTGATTAAAGGCTATTTCCCTGATTGCATCAATCTGATAATAGTAACTATTGTAAGCATTAAGAGCCTGGTTATTTACATTGAGGCAGACCGGACTCTCAATTATCTCTTCATTTTCATCAAAAAGAAAAAAATTTGCTGCATAAAAGGGTATTAATTTATTTAATTTTTGCAAAAAATAATAGGAATAGTTATTTAAATCAGTTATTTTTCCTGTTTCATAAATAAAACTAAAAATATTTTTCCAGTCAATCTTATAATTACTATTATTTTGCAAAATAACCTCTCCTTAATATTATACTTTTGGGTAATATAAATTATTTTTAAAAAATGTTATTCTGGGTATATAATTCAGGATTTTTGTAAAAATTCCTGCAAAAAATAAAGGAGGAAGTATTTATGAGTAGAAAAAGTTTTGTGGTGGGATTAGTTTTATTATTTGTATTTATTTTAAGTAGTGGGGCTTCTGCACAATTATTAAACTTTTATGGTTTAGATAATATGCTGATGTCCGACTGGCAGTTAGATTACATAAGACCTCTAGAACCTGGTGAATTAAAAAAGGGAGAATTCAGATTAAGTCCTGTAATTGGGAGAGTTAATTCAGGCAGAGAAAGAGATATTTTTGATTCATCTTCTGATGAATATGATTATGAGAATGGGACAAATGCTTATTTTTTAGTTTTTGATACAGCTTTAAGTGATAATTTAACCTTTCATAGTAAATATGTCTATCAACCCTGGGAAAAATATACATATAATGACTATATGGATAGTGATGAGTCCCGAAGCAGCTTAATTGATCTATTTATTAATTATGAATTTAAAGAAGATAAAACTATGTTTTTTGGTTATAACAGGACATTAAATAAAGACAAAGAATATGATGACCTGGATAATTTAGAGTACCAAACTGAAACAACAAATAATATTTATTACTTAGGTTTTGAAATTCGCGGTTCGTTTCTTAATTAATAAAATTTAGTAATTAAAACTGCTCCCTTTAAACGGGAGCTTTTTTCTTGTCTAAAGCTTGACATTTTAATCATTAAACTATATAATTTATAAGCAATAAATATTAAATAAAATGCTATCTCTATAATAAAAAAGTTTATACTTTAATTAAAATTCAAATAAATTCAAGGAGGACAAAGTAGTGAGTAGAAATATTTATTTAAACGGAGAAATTGTCCCGGAAGATCAGGCAAAGGTTTCAGTTTTTGACCATGGTTATCTATATGGTGATGGTATTTTTGAAGGCATCAGAGCCTACAATGGTCGTGTCTTTATGCTGGATGAACATATTAAAAGATTATATGAGTCAGCAAAGACTATTATGCTCGATATTCCTCTAAGTAAAGAAGAAATGGAAACTGCAATTTTAGAGACTATCAGAGCCAATGAGTTGAGAGATGCTTACATAAGAGTGGTAGTTTCTAGAGGAGAAGGAGATCTAGGGTTGGACCCCCGGAAGTGTCCAGATCCAACAATTGTAATTATTGCCAGTGCCATTCAGCTTTATCCAGAAGAACTATATGAAACAGGTTTAAAACTGGTAACTGTACCAACTCGGCGCAATGGACCGGAGATGGTTAATCCAAGAATTAAATCTTTAAACTATTTAAATAACATTATGGCCAGAATTGAGGCCAATATGCAGGATGCACCGGAAGCTATCATTTTAAATAGTGATGGTTATGTTGCAGAGTGTACAGGAGATAATATTTTTATAATTGATGAAGATACTCTCTATACACCACCAAAGTATGCAGGGATTCTAAAGGGAACAAAAAGAGAAGTCGTACTTGAAATAGCGGCAGATATGGGATTAGAAGTTAGAGAAGAGCTATTTACAAGACACGATATCTTTAATGCTGACGAATGTTTCCTCAGTGGAACTGCAGCTGAAGTTATTCCAGTAGTTGAAGTAGACAGCCGTAAGGTTGGAGATGGTGAGGTTGGAGACAGGACAACAGCATTAATTGCTAAATTTAGAGAAATTGCAAATTCAACCGGAAAAGAAATATATGCCGATTAATTAGTAAACTGTGGCTCCACATTAAATTAATAGCTATATTTTAGATAAATAAATTTCAAAAGAAATATAATCGAGCTTTTCAATAAAGAAGCAGCTAGCAGTATAAGGAGGAATAAAATGAGAAGTGATAAGATTAAAAAAGGTATCGAAAGAGCCCCTCATAGATCTTTACTCTATGCACTGGGCCTTGATGATGATGATATAAATAAACCTTTGATAGGAATTGCCAATTCGGCAAATGATATTATTCCCGGCCATAAACATCTTGATCGAATTAGAGATGGGGTTGAACATGGAATTACAGCAGCCGGGGGAACAGCAATGAGTTTTGGTACAATCGGTGTCTGTGATGGAATTGCTATGGGTCACAGCGGGATGCGTTATTCCCTGGCCAGTAGAGAAATCATTGCTGATTCGGTTGAGGCAGTAGTCAATGGACATCAGCTGGATGGACTGGTTTTAATACCAAACTGTGATAAGATTGTGCCGGGAATGATGATGGCAGCAGCTAGACTCGATATTCCAGCAATTGTAATCAGTGGAGGACCGATGGATGCCGGCAGTCACTGTGGTGAGGCAATTGACCTGCACAATGTATTTGAAGCAGTTGGTTCAGTAACTTCCGGAGAAATGGAAGCAGATGAACTGGATCAGATTGCACGTTCTGCCTGTCCTGGTGTAGGCTCCTGTGCTGGTATGTTTACAGCTAATTCTATGAATTCGTTAGCAGAGGTTTTAGGACTGGCTTTACCGGGGAATGGAACTATTCCAGCAGTTAAGGCTGATCGAATCAGACTTGCCAAAGCAGCGGGAAAAGCAGTGATGAGACTGGTCGAAAATGATATTCGGCCCTCTGATATCTTAACCGAAAAATCTTTCGAGAATGCGATAACAGTTGATATGGCTTTAGGCTGTTCTACCAATACAGCTCTGCATTTGCCCGCAATTGCTCATGAGGCAGGAATAGACCTTCCTCTGGATAAATTTAACGAGATTAGTGATCAGGTACCACATATCTGTTCTTTAACTCCAGCCGGAAAAAACCATATGGAAAACTTAAACGCAGCCGGTGGGATTCATGCGGTAATTAATGAACTGGTTAAAGGTGATTTAATTAATTTAGACACTGTCACAGTTACAGGTAAGTCCTTGAAGGAAAATTTAAAATCAATTAATTTTGTAGATCATGAGATTATTAGACCATTAGATAACCCATACCACGATCGTGGTGGCCTGGCTATTTTAAAAGGTAATTTAGCTCCTGAGGGCTCAGTTGTAAAAAGAGCAGCAGTAGATGCTAAAATGATGGAGCACCGCGGACCGGCAAGAATTTTCAGCAGTGAAGAAGAATCGATTGCAGCCATTAATAAGGGAGACATTAATCCCGGTGATGTTGTAGTTATAAAAAACGAAGGACCAAAAGGTGGACCTGGAATGAGAGAAATGCTTTCTCCAACTTCTGCTTTAGCAGGAATGGGACTTGATGACAGTGTAGCTTTAATCACTGATGGTCGTTTTTCAGGTGCAACCAGAGGAGCAGCAATCGGGCATGTTTCTCCAGAGGCAGCAGCAGGAGGACCAATTGCAGCCTTAAAAGAGGGAGATATTATTCACATTGACATGGATAAATTTATTCTGGAAGTAGAATTAACAGAAGAAGAATTAGCAGCCAGAATGGAAAATGTAGAGCCTTTTGTACCTGATGCCAGCGGTTATTTAAAGCGTTATGCTAAATTAGTTGGCTCAGCTTCTAAGGGAGCAGTACTTGATTAAAAGTAAAATTGCTTTAAAATTTAATAATTAACAAGTTAATTAAAGTTATTTTGCAAAAATGATTGATAAAAGCACTAAAATTTAGTATAGTAAAAATATAAATAGAATATTAAATGAAGTTATGAGTATAGTAAGTAGTAGAGAAGGGTCGGCTTCATTTAAGAATTTTATAAATTGAGAAGAGTAAAAAGTAGTTTTTTTCGTTAGCTTCTGGCTAATACACTGCAGAACAGTTGGGAATTCATTTAACTAGCCTATTAAATAGGAAGTTTGTTGAATTTTCAGACGATAATTCTCAATTTAGGTTCTTAGATAACTTTCTGCCCTGGATAATTGTATTCAGGGCTATTTTTGTATCTATTTATATTTCTAACGTTTTATTTTCCAAAATCACAGCGGAGGTGAATCTATGCCAAAATTAAATGGTGGAGAAATAATTATTGAATCATTAAAAAAAGAAAATGTTGATGTTGTTTTTGGCTATCCAGGAGGAGCTGTAATCAATCTGTATGATGCTCTGTATAATTCAAATATGAAGCATTATTTAGGAAGACACGAGCAGGGGGTTATTCATGCAGCAGATGGTTATGCCCGCAGCAGCGGCAAAGTTGGAGTTTGTATTGCTACTTCTGGTCCTGGTGGAACCAACCTGGTTACCGGACTTGCCAATGCTCAGATGGATTCTATTCCTTTAGTTGCTTTTACAGGACAGGTTTCGAGTTCTTTGATTGGTAAAGATGCTTTTCAGGAAGCTGATATTACGGGTATTTCTTTGCCAGTTACCAAGCATAATTTTCTGGTTACAGATATTAAAGATCTGGCAAGAACTATTAAAGAAGCATTCTATATTGCTCGCACAGGTAGACCGGGACCGGTGCTTATTGATCTGGCAAAGGATGTAACTCAGGCAGTTGCAGAATTTGATTATCCGGAGCGGGTTAATCTGCCTGGCTATAAGCCTACATTTGAAGGCCATAAACTGCAGATTAACAAAGCGGCAAAAGCAATTAATGACGCCAAAAAACCACTTTTATATGTCGGTGGTGGAGCCGTAATCTCAGGTGCTCAGGCCGAAATTAGACAAATGGTAGAAAAAGCAAAAATACCAATAACCACAACTTTAATGGCTTTAGGAATTTATCCTGAAGATCAGGATCTGGCTTTAGAAATGTTAGGAATGCATGGAACTCAATATGCCAATAAGGCTACACTTGAGACTGATCTTTTAATTGCAGTTGGAGCTCGTTTTGATGATCGGGTTACCGGAAAACTGGAGGAATTTGCCTCTCAGGCAGATATTATTCAGATTGATATTGATCCTGCAGAAATAGGTAAAAATCTTGATGTTGAGGTTCCTATTGTGGGAGATGTTAAAAGAGTTCTTAAAGAGCTTCTTCCTTATATAGAAGAGAAAGAAAATGGAGCCTGGCAGCAGAGAATAAAAGAGCTGAAAGAAAAATATCCTCTTAAATATGAAGATGATGATTCAGAAACAATTAAACCTCAGTATATTATGGAAGAAATTGATAAATACACAAAAGGTGATGCCACAATAGTAACTGAAGTTGGTCAGCATCAGATGTGGGCTGCACAGTTCCATAAATATAAAAAACCGCGCCAGTTTATTACTTCAGGTGGTTTAGGAACAATGGGGTATGGACTGCCGGCAGCAATTGGAGCTCAGATTGGGCAGCCTGAGGAAAAGGTTGTGCTGATAGCTGGAGATGGCAGTATACAGATGAATATTCAAGAACTGGGAACAGCTCAGGCCTATAACATCCCTATTAAAATTATTATCTTTAATAATAAATATTTAGGAATGGTCAGGCAGTGGCAGGAATTCTTCTTTGATAAAAGATATTCTTCAACTAAGATTCCAGCACCAGATTTTGTTAAAATGGGAGATGCTTATGGGATCTGGTCTAAAAGTGTGGATAAGAAATCTGAACTTGATGCGGCACTTAAAGAAGCAATGGAACATGACGGACCAGCTATTCTTGATTTACACATTCCAGAAGAAGAAAATGTTTATCCAATGGTACCAGCAGGTGCCGGCTTAAAAGATATGATAGGAGGATAATTTATGACACATATTTTATCAGTTTCCGTACTTAACAAGCCCGGTGTTTTAACCAGAATTGCCGGACTCTTTAGTCGGCGGAATTTTAATATTGAGAGTTTAAATGTTGGTAAAACTGAAAATCCAGAAATTTCCCGGATGACAATTGTAGTTAATGGTGATGAAAAAGTATTAGAGCAGGTTACCAAACAGCTGCACAAACTGATTAATGTTTTAAAAATAACTGAGCTGGATAAAAATTCAATTGTGGAAAGAGACTTAATTTTAATTAGAGTTAAGTGTACCCGCAAACAGCGTTCAGAGATTATTCAGATTGCTGATACATTTAGAGCTCAGATTGTTGATGTGGCTCCTGATAGTTTAATGATTGAAGCTACAGGGACCGAAGATAAGCTGGAAGCTCTAACAGAACTATTGAGGGATTTCGGTATTGCAGAATTTGTAAGGACAGGAACAGTGGCCTTAAGTAGAGGTCAGGCAGCGAAATAAAAATATAAGAACATAAAAGGAGAAGATAAGAATGGAAATATATTATGATAAAGATGCAGATTTAAAGTACTTAGAAGATAAGGTAGTTGCGGTAATTGGATATGGCAGTCAGGGACATGCTCAGGCTCAGAACTTAAAGGACAGCGGTCTTAATGTTGTAGTTGGGTTAAGAAAAGAAAGCTCCAGCTGGCCGATAGCAGAAGAAGATGGTTTTGAAGTACTGACAACTGCAGATGCAGCAGCTAAAGCAGATTTGATTCAGATTTTAATTCCAGATATCAAGCAGGCTTCAGTCTTTAAAAATGATATTGAACCAAATTTAGAAGATGGAAATGCCTTAGTATTTTCACATGGTTTAAATATTCACTATGATCAGATTGTACCTCAAAAAAATGTTGATGTCTTTATGGTAGCACCCAAGTCACCCGGACATTTAGTGCGCAGACTCTATGAAGATGGTAAGGGTGTTCCCGGCTTACTGGCCGTATATCAGGATTATACAGGTAAAGCATATGACTTAGGTTTAGCCTATGCTAAAGGAATTGGCTGTACTCATGCCGGAGTTATCGAGACTACCTTTAAAGAAGAAACTGAAACTGATCTTTTTGGTGAGCAGGCTGTTTTATGTGGAGGAACAACCGCATTAGTTAAGGCAGGATTTGAAACTCTAGTTGAAGCAGGTTATCAGCCTGAAATTGCTTATTTTGAAGTTTTAAATGAGTTAAAATTAATTGTTGATCTGATGTTTGAAGGCGGAATTTCTACAATGCGTGATTCTATTTCTGATACAGCTCAGTACGGAGATTTAGTTTCCGGTCCCAGAATAATTGATGAGCATGTAAAAGAAAATATGCAGGCAGTTCTGGAAGATATTCAGACAGGTAAATTTACAAGAGAGTGGATTTTAGAAAATCAGGCAAATCGACCTGTATTTAATTCTTTAACCGAAAAAGACGAGAATTCTCAGATAGAAGAAGTTGGACGTAAATTAAGAAAGATGATGTCCTGGATTGAGTAATTATCCGGACAGACTAAAGGTGGTGAAATAAATGGCAAGTGTTAAAATATTTGATACAACCCTGAGAGATGGTGAACAGTCACCGGGTGTAACGTTAATTCCCGAGGAAAAACTGGCGATTGCCAAACAGCTGGCCAAAATGAAGGTTAATGTTATTGAGGCCGGATTTCCAATTTCTTCAGATGGTGATTTTAATGCAGTCAAGATGGTCGCTGAAAATGTAAAGGGAGTTGAAGTTGCTGCTCTGGCAAGATGCCGCAAGGGCGATATTGATCGAGCCTGGGAAGCAGTTAGAGATGCAGAAAACCCACGTATCCATGTTTTTATTGCGTCTTCTCCAATTCATTTAGAATATAAACTTCAGATGACAGAAGATGAGGTTTTAAATAATGCCGTTGAAGCAGTTAAATATGCAGCTCAGTATACTGATAATATAGAGTTTTCTGCAGAAGACGCTTCCCGAAGTGATATTGATTTTCTGGCCCGACTTTTTGAAGCAGTAATTGAAGCCGGTGCTGCAGTAATTAATATTCCAGATACAGTTGGTTATTCTGTACCTTCCGAATTTGGTCAGATGATCAAAGATGTGAGAGAGAAGACTCCTAATATTAAACAGGCAGAAATTAGTGTCCACTGCCATAATGATTTAGGTCTGGCAGTTGCCAATTCTCTGGCAGCAATCGAAAATGGTGCTACTCAGGTTGAGGTGTCCGTTAATGGTATTGGCGAAAGAGCTGGTAATGCAGCTTTAGAAGAAATTGTAATGGCTCTTTACACCAGACAGGACTATTATGATCTGGATGTGACTCAGGATACAACTCAGATTGCCCGTTTATCCAAATTAGTTGCTAATTCTACCGGTATTTCTCTGCAGGCTAATAAGGCAATTGTGGGAGCTAATGCTTTTGCTCATGAGGCAGGGATTCACCAGGATGGTGTGATTAAAGAAAGAACTACCTATGAGATCATGGATGCTAAAACGATCGGTCTTGATCACAACAAATTGGTTTTAGGAAAACATTCTGGCCGTCATGCACTTAAAGACTTTCTGGAGAAATATGATTATGAGCTTGACGAAGAGAGTTTTGAAAGTTTCTTTAAACGGTTCAAAGACCTGGCAGATAAAAAGAAAAATATTAGTAATGCTGATATTATTGCTCTGCTGGACAATGAATTATATGATTATGAAAAGATCTATGAGCTGGAATACATTTCAGTTTTAACCGGTAAAGGATTACTGCCAACAGCTACTGTGAGATTGAAAAAAGAAGGAGAAATTATTCAGTCTGCAGCCTGTAACGGTGATGGCCCTGTTGATGCTATTTTCCAGACCATCAATGAACTGACCGATATGGAGGATATTAAGTTAATTTCCTATAAAATTGATGCAGTTACAGAAGGTAAAGATGCCCTGGGAGAGGCCTTTATTGCCGCTGAAATTGAGGGCAAAATATTCACCGGTCATTCTTCTCAGACTGATATTACTGAGGCCAGTGCAGCAGCATATATTGAAGCAATTAATAAATATCTTGTATATATCAATAATAAATAAATTAATTACAGCCTGAGCTTGCTCGGGCTGTTCTAAAAATATTTTCAAACATCTATAATATTATAAGGATTTTAAGAGGAGTGATTTAATTAAATGGGAATGACAATGATAGAAAAAATTCTTGCTGCTCATTCGGATCAGGATGCGTTAAAACCTGGAGATATAGTAAATGCCAGAGTCGATATGGTTTTAGGTAATGATATTACAACTCCGGTAGCAGTTGAAGAATTTAATAAAATTGGTGTTGATAAGGTTTTTGATAAGGAAAAAATTGCAATTGTACCTGATCATTTTGCCCCAAATAAAGATATTAAGGCAGCAGAACAGGTAAATATGATTAGAAAATTTGCCAGGAAACATGAGATTACAAACTTTTTTGAAGTAGGACAAATGGGTATTGAACATGTTATTTTACCGGAAAAAGGTTTAACCCTGCCGGGTGAAATTATTATTGGTGCTGATTCTCACACCTGTACTTATGGTGCCTTAGGTGCACTGGGAACTGGAGTTGGAAGTACTGATATGGCAGCAGCGATGGCAACAGGTAAAGCCTGGTTTAAAGTACCTCCGACAATTAAATTTGTTTATAAAGGGAAACTTAAACCTCATGTCAGCGGTAAGGATTTAATCCTCTACACAATTGGTCAGATTGGTGTTGATGGAGCCCTATATAAAGCCATGGAATTTACAGGAGAAGCGATTGACAACCTGTCTATGGAAGGTCGAATGACAATGTCCAATATGGCAATTGAAGCTGGCGGGAAAGCCGGTCTGATTGCAGCAGACGAAAAGACTGAAGAATATCTCAAAGGAAGAACTCAGAGAGATTATACTGTTCGTAATGCAGATTCTGATGCAGAATATGAGCAGGTTATAGAAATTGATGTCAGTCAGATTGAACCTCAGGTTGCTTTTCCAAGTTTACCTGAAAATACTAAAGGTCTTGATGAAATCGAGGAGAAGATTGAAATTCAGCAGTCAGTAATCGGTTCCTGTACTAATGGCCGGATTGAAGATTTAAGAGTAGCTGCTGAGATTTTAAAAGGTCAGAAAGTTAACGAAAATGTACGCTGTCTTGTCTTCCCTGGATCACAGGCGGTTTATAAACAGGCAATGAACGAAGGCTTATTTGATATCTTTATTGATGCAGGAGTAGCTGTTTCTACACCTACCTGTGGACCCTGTTTAGGTGGACATATGGGTGTTTTAGCTGAAGGCGAAAAAGCCATTTCTACCACCAATCGTAATTTTGTTGGTCGGATGGGATCTACCGGAAGTGAAGTATATCTTGCAAGTCCAGCTGTAGCAGCAGCATCAGCAATCAAAGGTTATATTGCTGGTCCAGAGGAGGTTAAATAATGGTGTTTAAAGGTAAAGTATTTAAATATGGAGATAATGTTGATACAGATGTAATTATTCCGGCCCGCTATCTAAACTCGGCAGATCCAGAAAATTTAGCGGCCCACTGTATGGAAGATATTGACGAAGATTTTGCAGATGAGGTAAGTGAAGGCGATATTATTGTTGGAGGTAAGAACTTTGGCTCCGGTTCATCCCGGGAACATGCTCCTTTAGCAATTAAATATGCCGGAGTTTCCTGTGTGGTAGCAGAGAGCTTTGCCCGAATTTTCTACCGCAACTCAATTAATATTGGTCTGCCAATCCTGGAATGTCCGGCAGCTGTTCAGGCGACAGAAACCGGTGATCAGTTAGAGGTAAATATTGATCAGGGTCAGGTTAAAAATCTGCGGACAGGTAAAACTTATCAGGCAGTAGCATTTCCGCCTTTTATGCAGGAGATTATTAAAGACGGCGGTCTGATTGAACATGTCAAAAAGGAGCTGGTATAGATGAGTAATATAGCATATATACCGGGAGATGGAATTGGAGAAGAAGTTACCCGTCAGGGAATCAAGGTTTTAGAATACTTAGATGGTACTTATAATCTGGGTCTTAAATTTGAAAAATTTGATCTGGGTGCGGAAAGATATTTAAAGACCGGTGATATTCTACCTGATGATGTTTTAAATAAACTGGAAACATTTGATTCAATCTATCTGGGAGCTGTTGGTGACCCGAGAGTGGAGCCTGGAGTTCTGGAAAAAGGAATTTTGCTCAAGCTCCGTTTTTACTTTGATCAGTATGTAAATTTGCGCCCGATTAAATTGTATAAAGAAGAATTTTCTCCGCTAAAGGGTAAGGGAATTAAAGATATTGATTTTACAGTAGTTAGAGAAAATACCGAAGGAATTTATGCCGGTATTGGTGGTTTTCTTAAGAAAGATACCCCGGATGAAGTTGCAACTCAGGAGATGATTTCTACCCGTAAAGGTGTAGATAGAATTATAAAATATGCTTTTGAATATGCTCAGGAGTTTGGAAGAGAACCTAAATTAACCGTTTGTGATAAAAGCAATGTTTTAACCTACGCTCATAATCTCTGGCAGCGCTCATTTAAAGAAATGGGTAAAAATTATCCTGAGGTAGAGCAGAATCACTTTTTAGTTGATGCAATTACAATGAAGATGGTCCGCAATCCTGAGATCTTTGATGTAATTGTTACCTGCAATATTTTTGGTGATATTATTACTGATCTTGGGGCAGAAATTCAGGGTGGAATGGGAATGGCTGTTTCCGGTAATATTAATCCGGACAGTATCTCAATGTTTGAACCTGTTCACGGAAGTGCCCCTGATATTGCCGGTCAGAACATAGCTAATCCGCTGGCAGCTGTTTTAGCAGCTGGAATGATGCTCAGAGAACTCGGCTATGGTAATCTGACACCAAAGGTGGAAGCTGCTGTTAAGGATGCTTTAGAGAAGGATATGGTAACTGCTGATCAGGGTGGAGATTTAAGTACAGATGAAGTTGGGGATTATCTGGTTCAAAATCTCAAAAGCAAAGAGGAAGGTGAGTAGTGATGACTAGTGGGATTAACACTTTATGATACGACTTTAAGAGATGGTTCTCAGGGAGAAGGAATTTCTTTATCACTTGATGATAAATTGAGAATTACCAGACAGTTAGATCGTTTCGGCATTGATTTTATCGAAGGAGGCTGGCCGGGTTCCAATCCTAAAGATGAGGCCTATTTTAGAGAAGTTCAGAATATGAACCTTGAGCATGCCGAAATTACAGCTTTCAGTTCAACCAGGAGAGCCAACATTAAGGCTGTAGAAGATCCAAATATTTTAAAGCTGGTTGAGGCAGGGGTTGATTATGTAACAATTTTTGCTAAAAGCTGGGATCTTCATGTTACAGATGCTCTGCAGATTCCTCTGGCAGAAAATATTGAGATGATCAAAGATACAGTTTCATTCTTAAAATCAAAAGGGCTAAATGTCTTTTTTGATGCTGAACATTTCTTTGATGGTTATGTAAATAATCCTGAATATGCTCTAAAAACTATAAAAGCAGCAGCTGAAGCTGGAGCTGAGCTTCTGATTTTATGTGATACTAATGGGGGAATGCTTCCCTCACAGATGACTAAAATTATGCAGGAAGTAAAAGCAGAGATTGAGACTCCTCTTGGTATTCATGCTCATAATGATAGTAATCTGGCTGTTGCTAATTCACTTGCTGCCTACGAAGAAGGTGCTGTCCAGGTTCAGGGGACAGTCGGGGGTCTAGGTGAACGCTGTGGTAATGCTGATTTATGCAGTGTGATTCCAGCCTTACAGTTAAAGTACGGAGAAAATGTAGTTTCAGATCAACAGCTTAAGCAGCTTAAACCTCTATATTTCTTTGTTACCGAAACTGCAAATCTGATTCCGATTAATAATAAGCCATATGTCGGGAAAAGTGCCTTTACTCATAAGGGTGGAATTCACGTCAGTGCTGTCCGTAAAAATCCGCATACTTATGAGCATATTGAACCCGAACTGGTTGGTAATGAGCGGCGGGTGCTGGTATCAGAGCTGGCAGGAAAGTCCAACCTGCGCTATAAATTAAAAGAAATTGGTTTTAATTTAGATGATTTTTCTAATCAGATGATCAAAAAATTAATTAAAAAAGTTAAGGTTCTGGAAAATGAAGGTTATCAATTTGAGGGAGCAGAAGCTTCACTGATACTTTTAGCTTTTAGAGAGTTTAAAGATTACAGATCTTTCTTTGAAATTGAAGATTTTAGGACTAACAGTGTTAATCGAGGTAATCAGACCTATTCCGAGGCTGTTGTTAAAATGACAGTCAGCGGAGAAAAGGTCCACATTGCGGCAGATGGTGATGGTCCTGTTAATGCTTTAGATAACTGTTTTCGGAAGGCTCTAGTTTCATTTTATCCCGAAATAACCGAAACTAAGTTAATTGATTATAAGGTTCGTGTTTTAAATGGAAATGACGGGACAGCAGCCAAGGTAAGGGTTTTAATTGAAACTGCTGATCTGGAGAAATCATGGACCACCGTAGGGGTTTCGACAAACATTATTCAGGCATCCTGGGATGCTCTACTGGATAGTATTGAATACTGGCTCTTAATTGAAGATGGGATAAGTATTAATTAATGGCAAATATTATTTTAATAAAAAAATAATTATTTAAAGATTAACAGCTGTGGGATGATTTCTGCAGCTGTTTTTTTATGCGATAAATTATCATTATTAATAGTTTTGTGTTTTGATTCACTAATAAAATAGATATTATTATACATTTATTTACAATAATATAGTTATTATTTTATAAAAAAAGAAAAAAATTACAAAATTATGCAGGAATATCTCTGAGGGCCGCGAATATAGAAACTAATCAATAAATTTTAATAATTATAAATATTTTAAAAACTAAACTAAGATTGAAAATAATTAAATTTAGAGAAAGAGAGTGTTTTTATGCAGAATTTTTGTGAATATTTAAATAATAAATATCATTTTTCTCCAGCTGTCTGGACAAAACTGAAGTTTTTTGCTAAAAATAAAAAAACAAAATTAGTAATTGATTATCTTAAAAAAGAGAAAATTATTACTGAAACAAAATTACTACAGGCCATGTCCTCTTATTTTGAACTTGAACTGTTTTGTAATTCAAAAATTAAACTTGCTAAAAATAATGCTCTGGCGCTGAAGTTATCTCAGGTAAAAAAAGATCAGATTTTGATAATCAATCAGAGTTCAAAACTTATTTCTTTTGGCAGCATTTATCCACCTGATTTATTTTTAGAGGAAAAACTAAAATTTAAATTTAAAAGCAGAATAAAATTTTATTTGATGTCAGAAAATGAATTTAAAGAAGCAGAAAATTTTATTTACAGCAGTTATTTTCAGGTTAACCAGCAGGAGCTTTTAGAAGATTTAGGAGATTTCAAAAAAATAGACAGTCGCGATATAGATAGTTTAAAAAATATAGTTGAAGATGCTCCGGTTGTAAAACTTCTAAATAAAATTTTAACTGAGGCAATTTCTTTAAATGCCAGTGATATCCATCTTGAACAGAAGGAAAATCAGTTTAAGGTGAGATATAGAATAGATGGTATCTTAAAAAGTTATTATAATTTACCTGCCGAAATAGCTGCAGCTGTTATTTCCCGGATTAAAATTATTTCGGCAATGGATATTACTGTCCGCCACTTACCACAGGATGGGAAAATGGAGTTTAAGTTTCAGGAAACAGATTATGATATAAGAACTTCTGTGGTCCCGACAGTCTATGGAGAAAAAGCTGTATTGAGACTGCTCTTAAGAAATGAAAAATTATTGACAGTTAAAGAATTAAATTTTAACAGCTGCAATTATGAGAGATTCAAAAAAATATTTAGTTTCAATTCTGGTATTATTCTACTTTCAGGTCCTACTGGAAGTGGGAAAACAACTACCTTATTTTCAATTTTAAATCAGCTGGCCACAGAAAGCAATAATATTATTACAGTCGAAAATCCGGTTGAATATAAACTGGAACTTTTAAATCAGATAGAAATTAATGAAGCCCAGGGGTTAAATTTTCCAATGATTTTAAGGTCAATTTTAAGACAGGACCCTGACATTATTATGATTGGAGAAATTAGAGATCAAGAAACTGCAGAAATTGCAGTCAGAGCTGCAGTTACAGGACATCTGGTTTTAAGTACTATTCATACTATTGACAGCATTTCTGCAGTTAGCAGGCTGATTGAGATGGGAATACCATCTTATTTAATCAGCAGCACACTTAATGCTGTCGTAGCTCAAAGGCTGCTCAGAAAGCTCTGTTCTGAGTGCAGTCAAAAAACTAAACTCAGTCAGCAGGATAAAAAAATTTTTCATCAGGAAAAAATTGACTATATCTATCAGGCTGCTGGCTGCAGTAACTGTGATGATGGTTATAAGGGTCGAACACCGGCAGCAGAAATTTTATTGATCAATGATCAGTTGAGAAAACTAATTAGTCAGCGGGCAGATTATTCTCTACTTAAAAAAGAGGCACTGGCCTCAGGAATGCTGACCCTTACAAATTCTGCTCTTCAGAAAATGAAAAAAGGAATTACAACCAGAGAAGAAGTTATGAGAGTAATTGAGTTTTGATTTACTAACTGGAGGAGATAACAATTTTATTTAGAAAAAGTTTCGATTTGAAATTTTTTGCATCCCAGCTGGGGATAATGCTTAAATCGGGTTTGAATTTAAACCGTTCCCTAATTATTATTTCCAGACAAACTAGAAACAGGGAAGAGAAAGAAATATACAGTGGATTACTAAAAAATATAGAATCTGGTTTAAGCCTGGCTGAAGCCTTAAAAGAAGAAGATGTTTTTACTGATCTCTTTACTGCAGTAGTTAAAGCTGGTGAAGAAAGCGGCACTCTGGTCGAAGTTTTAGCAAGTCTGGAAATATATTATGGCAGTAAAGAGGATATAAAAAAAGAAATAAAAAAAGCATCATTTTATCCTTTAACAGTTATTAGTACCATATTTCTGGCAGCAGCCTTTATTTTTAAATTCACTTTGCCGGTATTTATAGATCTATTTGCCGAATTTAATGGAGAACTGCCGCTGATTACCAGGATATTTTTGAAGCTGAGTTTAATCTTTAATAATTACTTCATTTTAATTATAGTTTTCATAATATTATTAATTATATTACTATTTTCAGTTTTTAAGAGTAATAAACGAAATGACTTAAAAAGTAGATTTTTATTAAAAGTTCCACTAATTTCAGTTATCTATCGGGATTTAATCTTGGCTCAGATGGCAACTTACCTATCTCTGCTGCTAAAAAGCGGGTTAAAATTAATTTCTGCTCTGGAACTTTTAAAAAATATTATAAGTGATCATCAATATCAAAATTTTATTAAAAAAACAGCTTTAAATATTTCAAAAGGGGCTTCTTTAACAGAATGTTTTGATGATAGTAGATATATCCCAAACCTTTTTTACTATCTTATAATGACTGGAGAAGAGACAGCCCGGATGGAGACCATGTTGGAGAGAGCAGGTGATTATTATTCGAAAAAATTAAAAAATGAAATTGCTAAAATGCTGCAGTATTTAGAGCCTTTTTTAATAACATTAACTGCAATTTTTGTTGCTTTACTTGCTGCAGCAGTAATGATGCCCATGTTTCAGATTTATTTAATTATTTAAAACTTTTAATTGGATTAAAATAATAGAATCAGCTTGAGTTTTATATAATTAATTCAATTTAAAGTAAATGGAAAACAAAACAGAAAGGAATTTATTAATGAGAAAAGATGCTAAAAAATGTAGTGAAAACTTTGTCAACCATGAGCTTGGTTTTACCCTGATAGAACTTTTAATTGTAATTGTAGTTCTGGGTATTTTAATGTCAATGGCAGTTCCAGCGTTAAGCGGAGTTAAAAATAAGGCTGATACAGCTGTTGCTAAAGCTGATTTACACAATATTATGCAGAGCCTGGAAATGTACTATCTGGACCACGGAGAATATCCAGGTCAGAGTACTAAAGGTGATTTGAGCTCAATTAGTGGAGAATTAGAGGAGCTGAGTATTAAAAATGAGCCAGCAGATTACAGTTATCAGACTGATACTGATACAGGGGCAGAAAAATATATAATAATTTATGAGGCTGACTCTGATGAATTCTATTATATTTCTACTGATCAATCAGCCTTAACTGGTCCGGAAACCACAGAACCCACATTATAGATTAATGAAAAATAACAGGGGTTTTACTTTAATTGAGGTTTTACTTGTTATTACAATTATGGGAATTTTATTTACAGTCAGCTATCGCCCACAGTTAAAAAATAATTTTCAAATTGAGCAGGAAATTGAATGCCTGGCAGCAGACCTGCGGTGGGCCAGAAATAAAGCAATTCTGGATAGTCAAACCTATATCTTTCGCATCTATACAGTTAAAGAAAACAGCGGCGACAATAAAATCCCCTATTATTTTTATATTAAAGAAGCTGGACAAAAAATTATTAAGAGAAAAGGTTACTATTCTTCCAGTTTAATTCTCTATAAAACATTAAGCTTTAAGATTGTAGATGATGAATACTATGAGTGGATTAGATTTAATAATACGGCAACGGCAAGGGGAGGAACAGTAGCTCTAGCAGAGGCACAGGTGGGAGCAAAAAAATATTCAATTACAGTCAATCAATTAGGGAGGGTTAGAATTGAAAAATAATGCAGGATTTTCTCTACTGGAAGTTATTATTACAATCTCATTAGCAGGAGCTGTTCTGGCAGTAATGAGTAGGACCATAAAAACTGGACTGGAAGTTCATACTTTTTTGGCAGATAAAAATGCAGCAGTTAATTGGACCGAGTCTGTTCTGGAGGCCTATAAAAATAGAAATATGCTTGACGAAGGTGTCGAAGATAGTGGGGATGATTTTATAAGAAATCTGGAATTACTGGAAAGAGAATCTTTGCCCAGAGACTATGAGATGACAAGGGTTGAAGTGATTCCATATGAGAAAGAAGGGATTCGCTATGACGGCTTATACCAACTAAAGGTGGAAGTAGATTTTAAATGCAGGGATAAGGAGCATCATAATGAAATGCTTGCTTTACTGCAGAGGTAAATTAAACTCGGAAAAGGGATTTACCCTGCTGGAAATGCTTTTGGTGATAACTATTTCTTCTCTGCTGGCTGTAATTTTTCTGCAGTTAATTTTAACTCTCTATCAAAATAACAACTTTTTTAACCTACAGAATGCCTGGCAGCTTGATGCCTACCTTGCAGTTGATTTTATAACAGCACAAATTAAAAATTCAAAAAAAGTTGAAGTTATCAGCAGAGAGGAAATAAATATTTTTACTTATTATGATCAGGATTATCAGTGGTTAAAATTTTCTCTGTATCAGAGTGGAGGAAGTAATGCTCTGGGTCGTTCGATTGGTAGTTCAGATCTGGCAAACAAAGATTTCGGAAGAAATCTATCTCTGCTCGATAAAATTGAAAATCTAAGTTTTAAAATTGTGGAACCAGGGCTGCTGAAAATAACTATTTATCTAGTCGAGGACCAAAAAAAGTTAACTGTAAGTAGATTGGTTAAAATTTAGGCTATTCAAATAATAAAAAAGCAGGTAAAAATAATGAATATAGAAAAAAATAGTGGCTATGTTTTATTTATAAATTTAATCTTAATTACTCTAATTGGCTTATTTATTCCGCTTTTGATTCAGCAGCAGAAACTTAATTATAGAATATTAAATAATAGAATTACTGCTGCTCAAAATAAAGAGGCGGTTGAGTCAGCACTGCAGTATCAACTATATTTTTTAAGAAAAGATAATTTGTTGTTGAATGAAGAGCTAAATTTTAGTCAAAAAAGAAAAGTAAAGATTGAAGGGAAGGAGGATGATAATTTTATTTATTTAACTGCTGAGTTAGATTCTGAAATTTCGTATAAGGCTGAAATGAAACTGAAAAAAGATAGTTTAAAAATAGTTAATAAAATAATATACAGGAGTGAGTAAAATGTTTAATAATTATTATTCTATAACAATCCCTTATGAAAACAAACTGAGAAACCTTGTAGTTAGAGAAAAGGATAATCAAATTAATTTTGTAGATGGAATTAATGAACTCTCTTCTATCGGAAAAATAAAGAAGTTTAATTTTAACTGCCAGTATGTTGTGCTGCTGCCGGCTGCTTCTTTATTCTATCACTCGGTGGCCCTGGAAGAAAAGAATCCTTATCGGATTAGTGAGGATAATATTTTAAGTAAATTTGCTGAAGTTAAAGAGAATTTTGAAGAAGAGTTTTACTATGATTATTTAGAAATTGTATCTGAGCAGACTCAGGAGAGAGAAATTAAATTTTTTGCAGCTGATAAAGAAATTCTGGATCCGCTGACAGAAGATATGGAAAAATACAAAAATAATTACCTGGTTTCTGCTTTACCTGTAGCTGTTTTTTCTGTAATTAATAAACTTGTAGCTGCTAAAAACTATCTTCTCTATTATAAGATCAATAATTGCTATACACTGCTGACAGCTGTAGATAAAAAACTTGATTTACTGCAGTCCTCAATTGGAGAGGAACAGCTAGCACAGGAATTGGAAAAAAGCCAAAAATACTATCTGAACAATAAAGGAATTGAGCTGGAAGTGCTGGAAGGAAAAAGTGACTTGCTTAAGCTGGGTGAAATGATAGAATTAAAAGCTGATGATTTTGTTTTCTTAACTTCGATGCTCTGGAGTATCAGTAGATGTCAGTGATTTTTAAAGAAAAACACTATGATCATTTATTGATTTTAGTTAATAATCTTTTAATTATAATCTTATTGTTGGTTATTTTGCTAACTGCCTTTAATTTTCTGATCGAAAATAAAGTTGAGTTTTTAAAATCTGATTGGGTACTGTTAAAAGAAGAAGCAACAAAATATAGATCTTTAATAGATAATTCAGCATTACTGCAGAAGGAAACTGAAGGAAAAACAAATAAGTATAATTTTTTAATTTCTCTTGCCAATTATGCAGATAACTTAAGCTATAATTCGCTGCAGTTAAAAAATGATGTGCTTTATTTAAAGGCAGTTACAAACCAGCAGAAAAAAATTTTTGCTTTGATTGAAGCATTAGAAAAAGATCATAAATTTATTGAGGTAGACTTAATTAATATTAATCAAAGAGATAGTTACTATTTTGAGCTTGAAATACTGATGGAGCAGTAATGAGGTGGAAAAAATGACTATTAAACAAACAAAATTATTTAAAATTTCTTTAATCTTTTTACTGCTCTTTCTATTAATAGTTCAGGGGCTAAAAAGTAAAGAAATACTAAAAGAAAAAGAGCTGCTGCAGCTTGAAATTTTAGAACAGCAGAGACAGAATTATAATTTAAAAAATAAATATTCTACCAGGATTAGTACTAATAATTCCAGAGGTAAAAATAAGTTATTAAATATCAAAGAACAAACTGCTGTGATTTTAGCTGAGGCAACAGCATATAATTTAGTACTTATCGACTTCAGTAGTACAGAAACTGAATTAAATTTAAATCTTAAAGGTAACTTTCACTCAATTTTAAACTTTATCTTTTATTTAGAAAACAGTGTTGAAGATTTAAAAATTATAGAGTTTAAAATCAAAAAAAATCAGGATACACTTTTCTTCTATGTCAGGCTAAAAAGTGAGCTGGTGGACAATGATTGAAAAAGAAAAAAAGAAAAAACTGCTATTAGTTTTTCTGCTGGTAGTTATGTGCTTAATTTTATTTTCCAGCTATATTAAAACTACAGAAATAGAATTGAGCTCAATTTTTGGTCAAAACAATGAATCAAAGCAAAAAGAACTGCTTTTTGAAACTGATAATGAAATAAAAAAAGAAGTGATAGAACCAAAAAGGGATATCAGTAAGAATAAAAATGATTTAACTGTTAAGCCGGAGAAAAAAAATAAAATAGAAACTATTGCTTTAACTAAAGAAATCAAAGATCCTTTTAAAAATGATCAAAGTGTTAATGATTTAGCTGAAGAAAAAAATGAAAACAGGAGCGGAAACACAATAAATAAGACAGAAGAATTAGTATTTTTAGAAAAAAATATGATTGCAGATAATTTGAGTTCTTCAACTCAAATTAAAGAAAAAATGACTGAGTCAAAAAAGGAAATTCCAGAAAAATCATCTCTGCCAGCTGCTGCAAACAAAGAAAAAATTATGAGAGCAGACAGACGGAGACTTAGTAATATTCAACTTCCCTTTAGACTGATTGGTATTATTAAAAATAGTACTAATTCTTCTGCTCTTTTTCTATATGAGGGACAGACGCTCTTAAAAAGAGAAAACGAAAGCATTGATGTTTTTAAGATAGAAAAGATTAAGAATAATAACTTGACTATAAGCTATCAAAAAGAGGAAAGGATAATCTACCTCTGGAAGGAGAAAAATAATGAAAATTATTAAGCAGTTTTTGCAGATATCAATTTTAGTTATAATTTTTCTTTTGCTATCTGCTTTTGTTAGAGCTGAAACTGCAGCTAAAAACGAATTAATTTCAATCAACTTAAGAGATGTAGAATTGGAAACAGCCCTGATTATGCTGGCTAATACAGCTGATAAAAATCTCATTTGTGATAGTGCAGTTACAGGAAAAATTACTGTTATTTTTAATGATATAGTTTTTCGAAACGCACTAGATTTAATAACTGATAGTTTTAATTTAGATTACACCTTTGAGAATGAAATAATCTATGTTTCCACAGAGGAAAAACTGGCAGCTAAAAATAAAAAAATTATCAGTAAAAACTATAAACTGAAATATTTAAGTTCTGAAGCAGCTGCAAAAATTCTATATAATAACTTTAAAGAAATAAAAATCATTGATTTAAATAGTGAAGGCTTAATTATAAGTGGCAGCAAAAAAGATTTAAGAAAAATTGATAAAATAATAGTTCAAATTGACCAGCCCCAGAAACAGGTGATGATTAAAGCAAGAGTTGAAGAAATTAGCAGAAGCAAAATTAAAGAATTGGGAATAAACCCCAACCAGCTCTCAGAGTTAAAAATAATAAAAAATGATTCTGGTAAAATAGAAAAATTAAGCCCCGGCTGGCCGGATACACTTAAAGCCTTAAATGAAAAAGGGTTATCTAATATTCTGGCAAATCCAAGTTTAATGACCCTGGACAGGAAAAAAGCAAAACTTGTAATTGGTGATCAAATTCCGGTTAAATTAGAAAGAATTGAAGCAGAGCAGACGGTTTCTACAATCAGTTATATTGAAGCGGGTATTGTGTTAGAATTTTTACCCAGGATTTTAAATGAAAATCAGATACTTCTGGAAATTAAACCTTCTGTTAACAGTCTTGGACAGGTGCTGGCAGATGGTTTGCCGGCAGTAAATTCTCGCAGTGCTGAAACTACAGTCATTCTGGAAAACGGAGAAACCCTGGCAATTGGCGGTTTAATTAAAAAAGATGAACTAAAAACTATTAAAGAAGTTCCAATTCTGGCTGATCTGCCGCTGCTGGGTAAATTATTTTCAGCAGCAGAGAATACTGAGATAGAAACTGAGCTGATTATTTTTATCACCCCCGAAATTATAAAGAGTAATAAACAAATAAAACAGCAAAAGAAGTTAACAGATTCTCAGAGTGATAAAAATAAAAAAATCGAACTCAAAAAAGAGGAGATTGGAGGGGAAAAGAAGAATAAAAATAATAGAGAGTTTAAATCATTAACTGAGCAGGAATTAAAAGAAATTTTAGAGAAATAGCAGGATATTTAAAGTTTATAGAGAATTTTAATTCAGGGGAAACCCTGAATTTTCTTTTAGCAGTGAGTATTTGAGGAGGCAAATTAGTGAAAATTGTATTAACAGGATTTATGACTGCAGGAAAGACCACAGTTGGTAAAATTATTGCTGATAAAAAAAATTTAAGTTTTTATGATAGTGATAATTTAATTGAAGCAAGAGAAAAAATGAGCATTCAAGATATTTTTGCGGTTAAAGGAGAAGAGTATTTTCGGGAAATTGAAAAGGAAGTCATTGCGGAACTTTTAGATTCAGATGAGGATCTAGTTTTGGCTCCAGGTGGTGGTGCAGTTTTAAATGATGAGCTGAGAAAACTAATGCTGGAAAAAGCCGAAAATTTTTGTCTTGATGTCAGTCCGGAAGAGGTTTTAAGAAGAAATGAAAAAGAAGATATAATCAGACCTCTGCTGGAGGTGGATAATCCTCTGGCTAAAATAAATTCTCTTATCGAAGAAAGAAAAAAATATTATCAAAATATTCCAGTTCATTTTGATAGTGATCAGTATTCAGCTGCTGAAATTGCTGATTTGATTTTAGCTGAACTTCCGGATCAAAAATTGAAAATTGAAATTAAAGCTCAGGATTCTAATTATCCGGTGCTAATTGATAAATCTTTCAAAAAAAGTAGTTTTAATAAAATTTTAGAGAAAATAAAGGGCCGTAAAGTTTTTTTGCTGGCAGATCGAGTTGTCATGAAAAACCATGCAGAACCTATAATTTCTTTAATTAAAGATAATTCTGAATTGGTTAGTTTAGAGCTGGAAGCTGGTGAGCAGATTAAGGATCTTAAATATCTTGAAAAAGCCTATAACATTCTTTATGAGAATAATTTTACCCGATCTGACTATGTAATTGCCTTTGGCGGTGGTACAATTGGTGATCTGGGAGGCTTAATTGCTTCAACTTATTTAAGAGGACTGAAACTTATCCAGATGCCGACAACTTTAATTTCACAATTGGACAGCAGTGTGGGTGGAAAAACAGCAGTTAATTTTAGAGATACTAAAAATTTGATTGGTACTTTTTATCAGGCAGAAATTGTATATTATCAGCTCCAGTGGCTGGATACTTTAGAAATGAGAGAAATCAAATCCGGACTGGGAGAAGTTATTAAATATGCAATTTTAGGTGGCAGCCCTCTCTTTGAAATTTTAAAAGAAAATAAAGAAAAGATACTTAACTTAGATAAAGATATTCTGCTGCAGATATCCAAAATTTCTCTGCAGATGAAAGATTATTATGTAAGTGAAGATGTTAAAGATAAAGGATTAAGAAAAAAATTAAATTTAGGCCACAGTTTTGGACATGCAGTAGAGGGGGCAGAAAAATTCAAATATAAACATGGTGAGGCAGTTGTAATGGGAATTGCTTTTACAGCTTTTTTATCTCATACAATTGGAGATCTAAACCAGAAAGATTTTGAGCAGATTATTGATCTGATTGAAGATTTTGAATATCAGCTTTTTCCTTCAGAAGACATTGAAGCAGCAGAACTTGCTTCTTATATAGCTCATGATAAAAAAATAAGTGATAATAAGATGTGGTGGGTTTTAATTAATGCTCCTGGTAATACGTATTTAAGTGATAGATTTGATCATAAAAATATTCAAAAATATATGGAGGAATACTTATGCAAAAAGTGGCTGTAATTCATGGACCTAATTTGAATATGCTTGGATTAAGAGAACCAGAAATTTATGGAACAACTAACTTAGAAATGTTGAATAATGATTTAAGAAAAAAGGCAGATGAATTAAATATAAATATAGAAATAATGCAGAGTAATCATGAAGGAGAAATTGTTGATTTTTTACATCAGAACTACGAAAATCTAGCAGGAATAGTGATTAATCCTGGTGGGTTGACTCATACAAGTGTGGTTTTAAGAGATGCATTAGCTTCTGTACGGCTGCCGGTTATTGAAGTACATATCAGCAACATTCATCGTCGGGAAGAATTTAGAAAAAAATCAATTACAGCTGAAGCAGCAGTTGGACAGATTACAGGTCTTGGAGTTTATGGTTATCTTTTAGCCTTAGAGGGCTTAAAAGATCTGTTTAGAAAGGAGAAATATTAATGGAAAAAAGAATTAATAGACTTAGAGAAATATTAAAAGAAAAGAATATTGAATCTTTTTTAGTCACCAAAAAGGAAAATGTACGCTATTTAAGTCAGTTTACCGGGACAGCTGGTAAACTTTTAATAACCCAGAGTGACAGCGTTTTCATTACTGATTTTCGCTATCTTGAACAGGCAGCAAAACAGACAGATGGTTGTGTGATTGAGGAAATTAGCAGTAATTTTATTGATGGTTTTGCTGAACTATTAAAAAGGAAAAACATAAGAAATTTAAGTTTTGAAAGTCAGGATCTGAATGTTAAAACCTACCACAAATTTAAAGAAAAATTAGATTTAGATTCTCTGAATCCAGTTGAATCTATGGTTGAAAAGTTAAGAATGATCAAAGATCAAAATGAGATTAATAAAATTAAAAAAGCGGTAGAAATTGCTGATCTAGGGTTTCAATTTCTGCTTGATTTTATCGAGCCAGGTAAAACTGAAAGAGAAATTTCGCTGGAACTTGAATTTTTTATGAAAAGAAAAGGTGGAGAGGCAAATGCCTTTGATTTTATTACAGCTTCTGGAAGAAGAGGTGCTCTTCCTCACGGTGTTGCCTCAACTAAAAAAATTGAAAAGGGTGATCTGGTAACAATTGATTTTGGCACGGTTTTTCAGGGATATCATTCTGATATCACCAGAACAATTGCAGTAGGTGAACCTTCGCAAAAATTAAAAGAAATTTATGAAATTGTTTTAAATGCACAAAAAAAAGTTATTGCAGAAATTAAAGCCGGTATGAGCTGTGTTGAAGCAGATAAAATTGCCAGAGACTTAATTGCAGAAGCGGGTTATGGAGATAACTTTGGTCATGGTCTGGGTCATGGTATTGGGCTTGAGATTCATGAGGGACCCAGAGTTTCCTATACCTCCGAAGATAGTTTAAAATCAGGGATGGTTGTTACCGATGAACCGGGCATTTATGTTTCTGGACTCGGGGGAGTTCGAATTGAAGATGACCTTTTAATTACCGAAGAGGGATGTCAAGTTTTAAATACTGCTCCTAAAGAACTAATAATCTTATAATTAGATTTCTAAAAAAGATTTTTAAACTTTCATTCTCTCTGCTTGTGTCTCTTATAGGCTGATAGGCTGATAATTTGTTTAAAATGTTGATTTCTGCTATAATTGAACTGCAGTAATAAAATAGTGGAGGTGCTTAAAATGATTTCAACAAATGATTTTAATACAGGTTTAACAATAGAGCTGGATGGAGATGTATATCAGGTAATTGAGTTTCAGCATTCAAAATCCGGCAGAGGAAGTGCATTTGTTAGAACAAAATTACGCAATGTTGAAGAAGGCTACACAATCAACAAAACTTTTAAGGCAGGAGAAAAGGTAGAAACTGCCCATGTTGAAAAAAAGAAAATGCAGTTTTTATACTGGGATGGCAGTGATTATATATTTATGGACAATGATACATATGAACAATTCCATCTAAGTGAAGAACAGCTTGGTGATAAGGTTAAATATTTAAAAGAAAATATGGAACTTGACATTGCAGTTTATCAGGGACGTCCGATTGATATAGAACTCCCAACTTTTGTTGAATTGAAAGTTGAGGATACTCAACCAAATATTCGCGGAAATACTGTCTCTGGTGGTAGTAAACCGGCGACTATGGAAACGGGGCTTGTAGTTCAGGTTCCTTTATTTATTGAAGAAGGCGATATACTTAAAATAGACAGCAGAAGTAACGAATATGTAGAAAGAGTAAGCAGTTAAATACTGACTTTTAATTGAGATCATACATTAGGAGGGAGTTGACTAGATGAACTATTTAATCATTGGAGCTTGTGCAGCAGGTGTTTCTGCAGCAAAAGAAATCTTAAAAAACAGAAAACCCGATGATCAGATTTCTATTTTTACTGATGAAAATTATCCATTTTATTATCGTCCCCGCCTGATAGAATGTTTATCAGGGGAAGTTGAGGTAGAAGATATTATTATAAATGATCAACAGTGGTTTGAAGATAATAATATTGATTTACATCTTGATGAAAAAATTATTAAAATTGATGCTGAAAACAAAAAAATTATGAGTGAAAATGATCAATATAATTATGATAAATTATTGCTGGCAAATGGTTCTCACTGCTTTGTACCTCCGTTTTCTGGTGTAGAACTGGAAAATATCTTTACTTTGAGGACAGCAGCTGATTTAAAGACAATTAATCGAGCTGCTGAAAAAGCAAAAAAAGCTGTAGTTGTAGGTGGTGGACTATTGGGACTGGAGATTGCCTATAACTTTGCCAAAGCTGGTCTGGACACAACTGTTTTAGAGGTGGCACCTTATCTGCTGCCAATGCAGCTTGATAAAAAGGGTGGAGACTTACTGGAGCAAAAACTTAAGCAGAATAATGTTAAAGTAATTACAGATGCCAGCACTAATGGCTTTGAAGGACAGAAAAATGTAGAAAGAGTTGTTTTAGAGGATCAGACTATTGAAGCAGATCTTGTTTTAATATCAACTGGAGTACGCTGTAATAATGGCCTGGCTGAAAATCTTCAAATTGATCAGAATAGAGGCATTATAGTAGACAGTAAAATGCAGACCTCAAATCCTGATATTTATGCTGCAGGTGATGTAGCAGAATTTGATAATAATGTTTATGGGATCTGGCCACCTGCTTTAGCTCAGGGTAGAATTGCGGGAAAAGTTATGAGTGGGGAAGAAGCTGAATTTAAAGGTTATGTACCTTCTCATAAACTAAAAGTTGCCGGTATTAATGTTGTTTCTCTGGGAGAGTTAAATAAGGATGGAGAATACGAAGAAGAAATACTGGTGGAGAATGATACTTATGTTAAAGTTATTAAAGATAATGGAGAAAAAATTGGAGCTTTAATTGTTGGTCAGTATTCAGAGCAAAATCAAATTTTGGCTGATGTTAAAAGATGATTTTTTAACTAAACAAAAAGGAGGGTGAATTATGAGTGAAGAAAAAATTAAAGATATTGAAGAGGAGAAAGTGGAAGTAGAAAAAGAAGAAGAAAATGATGAGGGAAGCATTAAAATTGCGGATGAAGTCGTAGGTATTATTACCGGACTGGCTGCAACCGAAATTGATGGGGTCGCCGGAATGAGCGGCGGAATTGCCGGCGGAATTGCTGATATGCTTGGTAGAAAAAGCTTAAGTAAAGGTGTTAAAGTTGAAGTTAGCGATGAAACTGCAACAGTTGATGTTTATGTGATTATTAATTATGGTAATTCAATACCAGATGTAGCCTGGAAAATTCAGGATAATGTTAAACAGGCAATTGAAGGAATGACTGGTTTAAATGTTAAGGCTGTTAATGTTCATGTCCAGGGAGTTAATTTTCCGGAAGAGGAAAAAGAAGAACCCGAAAAAAATGAAGTAGAGGAAGTAGAAGACAAAGAATAAATTATTCTTTGAAAAATGATTGGAGGTTAAGCTATGAAGATTATACAAAATATATGTTCCTTTTTAATTGCTTTAATTCTTATCGTTTTAACAATAACTCTTTCTCTATATAGTTTTGGACTTTTATCAGCGAACTTTATTCCTGATCTAATTTCCAGTAGCTATAACAGCTGGCAGGCAGCAGTTGTGTATTTAGTATTTTTGTTGATGGCTCTTTTTGTAATCTATCCGTATTTTACAGATAGAAAATTTAAATCAACAAGACTGCTGAGTTCAGAATCCGGTGATATTACAATTACAATTTCTGCTCTTTCAAATTTAATTAAAGATAGAATTAGAGAAAAAGAAAAATTTGATGATATAAAAGTTAAATTAGAAGAGCAGGAAGAAGGACTAAAAATTGTTTTAAGTGGTAAGCTAACAGTACCGGGTGATTTACCTGCTATTAGTGAGAATATACAGCATGATCTTAAAAGCTATATAAAACAAACTACTGGGATTCAGGTGGCAAAGGTTCAGATCAGGATTGATGATGTTAAAAAAGAAAATAAACTGCCCGAAAATGTAGAATGAGGTGGTCTATAAAATGGATAAAAATCAATTTAAGGAAGAGTTATCTCAATTTATATACCTGAATCGCAGAAAAATTTGCGGAGCATTAATTGGTCTAATTATAGGGGTTTTAATCCTGACTGTTGGGTTTTTTAAAACTTTACTGCTCTGCTTAACTACTTTGGTCGGGTATTATTTTGGGGCTCGCTGGCGTTTTGAAGAAGATTTAAAAGATTTTATAATAAGAATCATTCCAGATAGATTTAAATAGAGTTAGAAATGAGGTATTTTCTTTATGCAAAAAGTTTCGAGACACAAACAGAGAGTCTGGGTGCTGCAGATACTTTATGGTCTGGACATCCGAAAAAAGCTTGATCTTGAAAATTCAAAAAAAAGCTACAGCAATTTTATTGCCGAAAAAGGTGTACTGGAAGAAAATTTATATGCAGAAGAACTTTTAGAAGGTATAATTATGGAGTTGGAACTGCTTGATGCACAAATTGATCAATATGCAATTAACTGGAATATTGAAAGAATGCCTGCAATTGACAGAAATATTTTAAGAATTGCTGCTTATGAGATTCAACATGATATTCCTGTCAAAGTTGCGATCAATGAAGCAGTAAAAATTGCCAAAAAGTATGCAGATGACAGTTCACCATCATTTATCAATGGAATACTATCTAAATTTGCTTAAAAGGGGGCTTATAGCCTTCTTTTTTTTTAAAAACTTAGGACCAAACTCAGGTACCAGGTCCATTAAAACGATTTCGGTATCTGGTACCAATAAATATATTAATGGGGTGTGAAGATGAAATATTCAGCAAGAATTGCCAAAATTGAGGAGTCAAAAACAATTGCGGTTAGTACTAAAGCAAATAAGCTAACTGCAGCAGGGGAAGATGTGGTTAGCTTTGGAGCTGGAGAACCAGATTTTCCTACACCAAATTTTATTAAAAAAGCTGCTGTAGAGGCTATGGATAAGGGGTATACCGGATATACATCTGCTTCCGGTTTACCAGAATTAAAGGAAGCAGCTGTTAACAAATTTGCTTCGGATTATTCATATAAATATTCTACTGAGGAAGTTATTGTAGGTAATGGTGGGAAACAAATACTTTTTAATGGATTATCAGCTATTTTGGAAGCGGGAGATGAAGTCTTAATTCCAAAACCTTACTGGGTCTCATATCCTGAGTTAGTTAAACTTGCAGGAGGTACTCCTGTATTTATAGAGACAAAGGCGGAAAATAAATTTAAACTTCAGGTATCCGAAATGGAAAAAAATTTAAACGAAAAAACTAAAGCAATTATTATTAATTCTCCTTCTAATCCAGATGGACATTTTTATACTTCATCAGAATTAATAGAATTACTTGATTTAGCAGTTAAAAAAGATTTATTTATTATCAGTGATGAGATATATGATAAATTACTTTATGATGGCAGAGAATTTAAATCTATGATTGAACTGTTCCCGGAATACAAGGATAGATTATTAATTGTTAATGGGATGTCTAAATCATATTCGATGACCGGCTGGCGGGTTGGATTTGGTTTTGCCAATGAAAAGTGGATCAGTTCAATGGCCAAAATTCAGAGTCATACAACCTCTAATGTTAATACAATTGCTCAATATGCAAGTGCAAAAGCTCTGGCCAATGATGATTTAGAAATAATTATAGATGAGCGCAGAGATATTTACCAGCAAAGAAGGAATTTAACTGCGGAGCTGCTGGCAGAAATTGAGGATTTAGAAGCTATTAGACCTGCAGGAGCTTTTTATTTTTTTATTGATATTTCAAAACTTATAGAAAAAAAATATAAGGGAAAGAAGATTGAGGGTTCACTTTCATTTTGTGATTTACTTTTAAAAGAAAACAAGGTGGCCGTGGTCCCCGGTATAGCTTTTGGTATGGATAACTTTATCCGGATTTCTTATGCTTTAGGAGAAGATCGAATCAGAGAAGGTATTAAAAGAATAGCAGATTTTGTTAGTATAATTAAAGCTTAGTTTTAATTTGTTATTTAAAAATTTGCTCTGCAGGCAGCTCGCAGGCAATTAGAGTTAGAGTCTAAATTATAGTAAATAAAAAAGAGCCCTTAAAAAGGCTCCTATCACTGCTATATTAAAATGGTGCGAAAGGAGGGATTCGAACCCTCACGGTCGTAAGACCACTAGACCCTGAATCTAAATTAGCGGGGTTTCATACAAAACTATAGATATTTCAAACCTCTGTTAGTTCCATTATAGCAGGGGTTTTATTTTTTATATATTCTTAAATTGTCAGCAAACATTTATTTTATGCAGGCAGCTCGCAGGCAGAGATTTTATCTAAATGCAAAAGTGGTGGCCAGGTGGGGACTCAAACCAAAAATTAAAAAATATCGTCTAATTTATTCACTGCTGAATTTTTACTTTTATCAGAAACATGGGTGTAAATATCAGCTGTAGTGGACCTTAAAGTGTGACCTAAAAGTTTTTGAATGGTTTGTATATCCTGTCCATTTTCTTTTAATATTGAAGCAAATGAGTGCCTTAGGCTGTGGAATGTATATTGATCCATATCTGCAGCCCTTGCATATCTTTTAAAAGCATGACTAATAGAGTCTGGATCTGGAGGAGTGCCATCTTTTCTGGCAAATACTAAGTTATTTTTATTATAATTCTTTAACATTAGCTCAGTTTTGATTTGAACCTGCTCTTTTTTTATGTTTCTTAAAAGATTATATACTTTTTTTGAGAAGGGAACACTTCTAACCAGGTTGTTTTTAGTAGTTTCTTGAATAAAAGTCTGGCCGCTGGTCCTAAGTAAAGATTGCTTTACAAGTATTGTTCTGCTATCAAACTCAATCAAATCCCATTGTAAACCTAATATTTCTCCTCTTCTTAAACCAGTTCTAGCTGCAAATTCAAATAATCTTCTATAATACTTATTATCCACTGTCTTTAAAAATCCTTCTAATTTTTTTGAATTCATATATTTAGCTTCTTTAGTTACTTTTTTAGGCGGATCTACAAGTTCGGCTGGATTTATCTTAATCATTTTCCATTTTAAAGCGTTACTAAAAGCTTTGTGCATGATTGAATGATGGTATCTAACAAATCTATTAGAAAGACTTTCTCCCGTTGTCAAATTCCCCTTTTTAAGTTTATGATCATAGTAATTTTCTAATAATATTGGTTTATCTATTAACTCTCCCAGAGTATATTCACCAAGAATAGGGAGTATATGTCTTTCAATTACATGTTTATAATTTTCATGAGTAGAAGGTTTTAATCTTTTTCTATGATTTTCTAACCAATCTAAAAGAAAATCTTCAAGCTTTATTTTTCTTCCTTCAAAAACACCGCTTTTTATTTCTCTTTCCATTTTATTCATAATTTCTTTAGCTTTATCTTTCTTAGCATTAACAGTTTTATAAATAAAATTTCTTTCACCATCTGGATCAGATTCCAACTCTATGACAATTTGATATTTTTTCTTACCTCTTTTCCTTAAATGAGACATAACAAATCCTCCTTATCTGTTGTTATATTTTCACCACTGCTTTAATTATGTGATTATTTATATACATTTGTTCGCTTAATGTGTAAAAAGAGAAGCCCCGAAGGGCTAAGTTATTTTAATTAAAAGTAACTCTATATGATTTCTCAATAATTTTATTTTTTTGATTTTTATTTTGCAAAGATTTTCTCTCAATAACATTTTCTCCAGTAATTAACCTATTGTTTTTTCCATATTTATCAATTACATTATCTGGTTGCTCAAAGGGATAAAAGCCAATATCTACAAGTAAATTACCATCGACAAATTCAGATATATCTATTTCTTTTTTGAGCTTTCCATCTTTAACTTTAAAATCTCCGCTAGTCATAGAAGCTATTTTTAAATCAAGTCTTTTCTTCATTTCTTCATCTTCAGTCATTTCCCAAGTTATATCATCTAAATTTTCTACTGTAACATTATAAGTAATTAAAGCACCGTCAATTAAATTTGTATTTCCTTCGATTATCAATTTATTATTTTGAGCATAAATATTTGGATCTATAAAAACTTCAATTTCTTTTTTCTCTTCATTATCTCCAAAAATTTTATGCAATGTAGATTCTTTGTTAGAACCCTCACTTTTTTGAGTTTGCTCTATTTTTGTATTAGATTGTTTTGGTTGATCAGTAGGACTATTCTCTACATCTTCCCCAAAAACAAGACCTAAACCTGCTAATATTACAATCACTGCTGCAAAACTCATAAAAGACTTTAAACATCCACCTGATTTGTTAGAAGAGTTTAATAAATTAGGATCGGAATCCTTCCCCATATCCTCAAAATCTAAATCCTCATCATCTTCAGTATTTGCATCTGGCTTATCAATTTTTTTATCTGGTTCAGTAACTTCTTCAGCACTATCTTTATTTAATTCCGCACCACAGCCGCTACAAAACTTATCATTTTCATTAACTTCACTTCCGCATTGTGAACAATAAATAACAATCACCTCTTATTTGTTGTATTTTATCGACATTTGTCGAATGTATGTTCGTTTTTTAACCAAAAAAATTATTAACCTTCTTTTTTGCAAACTGATCAGCTTTGTTTTCCATTTCAGTATGTTGCATATCAACACCAACTATGTAACTAACTTCAGGCAGATCATAAAGTATATGCTCTATTTCATGCAAATATACCTCCTTTTGAAGTTCTAAAGTTATGTTCTTGTTGATTATAACATAATAATTATTAAAAGGCGAAAAATAGACAAAGCCATATATTCGAGGGCTTAAAGATAAAAATTCTTGATATATATTATTTTCTCTAGCCCATTCCTGATAATCAATGTATGTACGCTGCAGGGCGGTGCGAACTTTTTTATCTGTCATTCTAGCACCTCATTTAATTATTTTTTCTTTCATTCTCATTTATAGCATTCATAATCCTAATCATTTGCTTGATATCTTCATCAGTCATATCTTTGCTTTGCTTAAATAAAAGTTTAAGAGAATCTCTTTTAGATATTTGCTCCCATATTTCTTTTAACTCTGGATCATTTGATAAAGCATTCTCAATTTTTTTATCTTGTTCTTCATTATCTAAATAACCAGCAACTTTGAGTAATTTTTTATATGAAACACCAAGAGGCCCTGACAATTTTTTTAATGTATCAGGAGAAGGTTCTCTTAAACCTCTTTCAATTCTAGAAATATGAGAGTTGCTAACTCCTGATTTATTTTCTAAATATGTTAAAGTCATATTATTTTTATTCCTTAATTTTTTAATGAAATCACCGATATTACTTGTCATTTATCTGCCTCCTAGCATAATTTTATAAAACTTATTGCCTACTGTCAACAAATAAATATTACCTATTGGCAGATTTTTTCTTAAAATCTCTTGACAACTGGCAGAAAGTAATCTATAATAATAATTGCCAGCAGTCAGAAAGGAGGTAATTTTAATGGCTAGAATACATCTTAAAAAAGAAGTTTTAGAAAAATACATGGAAGAAAACAATTTTTCGGAGCAAGATTTAGCAACTGAGCTAGACTTAGATTACACAACTGTTTACCGAGTTTTAAGGGGCCAAAGGAATGTTGGACCAAAATTTGTTGCTAAAGTATTAACTAATACCGGGTTTGAGTTTGAGGATATTTTTTTTACTAATGATTTGCCAGCTGGCAGAAAAAATAATCATTCTGCATAAAAAAAGGAGGCCAATAATGGGAAAAGTTATTAATATAAACAATCATGATTTAAAAGTCAAAAGATTTAATGATGAAAGAATTATCACTTTTAGGGAAATTGATACAGTGCACGAAAGAGTTAGCGGAACTGCCGGTAGAAACTTTAGAGATAATAAAGAATATTTTATTGAAGGTGAAGATTACTTTGAATTAAAAGGAACTGATGCATATAATTTTGCGACGACGTATAACATCGGCACAAATCCTTCGAAGGTTAGAAACCTAATTTTAATAACTGAATCTGGATATTTGTTAATAGTGAAAACTCTCCAGGATGATCTAGCCTGGGAAGTACAGCGGAAATTAATTAAAAATTATTTCAGAGCTAAAGAGATTGTGCAGCAGCCTAAAAATGAATTTGATTTAATGAGAAGAATGATTGATCAGATTGAATCAGCTAAAAAAGAAGCTAGTGAAGCTAAAGAACTTGCCGAAAATATTAAAGATACTATTATCCAGACTGATGAAGACTGGAGAAGATGGGTAAATAAACAAGTTAATAAAATTGGATATGAGAGAGGTGGAGAGTACCAAAAAGTAAGAAGAATGAGTTATGCAATGTTGGAAAATAGAGGTCATTGCAGATTGGAGGTGAGGCTTAATAACTTAAAAGAAAGGCTAAGAGAAGCCGGTGCTACAGAAACCAGAATCAATGATGCCAATAAATTGGATGTAATCGGAGACGATCCAAGGCTTAGAGAAATTTATAAAACTATAATAAAAGAAATGTCTATTAAATATTCAGCTTAAGGAGGTAAAAGGTTTGGGAATGCTAGAACAGATTGCAAATGACTTAGAAACATTAAAGGAAAAGTTAGAAAGTATTCCGGCTTCAGGTGTGGGGCCTTCACCGGAAATGGAGAGCAAATTTAAAGATAAGGAGGGATTGAAAGACTTTGAAGCAGCGGAGTATTTAGGAATTAGCAAATCTTCAATTTTGAGACATAAAGAACAACTGCCTCATGCTTATCTCGGCAGAAGATTAATATTTCCTAAATCAGCTTTGAAGGAGTGGCTAAAAGAGAAATCAATGGAGAATGTTGAAAAGGATATTATTGAAAAGGAAGATTATATACTTAAGAAGTTATCTTAACTTAATTATATCGCTGGCATTAATTTTAATTAATTAAATTTTGTGAATAAAAAACTACAAAGGAGGAAAATTATGAGGACTTTAGGAGATGCTATTAAAGACGCGGTGGCTGCGAAAGGTTTAACTCAAGAGCAGGTTTCTAGACAGGTAGGTATTGATAGGACAACACTTTCTAAGTACATGAATAATCATGTTGATGTACCAAATGATATTAAAAGAAGCCTTGTTAGTTATCTAAGTGACCCAGTATTAAGAATAAAGTTTTACGGAACTACTTCTTCAAATATTGTTTTTGATAAAGCACATTTAGAATTTTATAAGTCAGGTCTTAAAGCTATTGAGGAATTTAAAGAGGCAATCGAGAGTATAGAAGAAGTTTTAAATTTTGCTTATAACATCAATTCTGAAGAAGAATTAACTGATGATCAGATGGAAAAGTTTGAGAAAATGCTGGATGAAATCGAGGATGCTAATCACGCTTGTGACATGGTTGATATAACTGCAGCTGAACTTGGAGCTGATTTAGATGCTAGAAATCGAAGGTGTTATAAGAAGTATAGAACCAGAGGATACTTAGAAGAGTGTGAATATAATGGGTAGTTACAATAAAACAAAAGAAGAAAAAAACTATACACTTTGTAGAGATTGTACAGAAAACCCAGATTCTTGCAGTAATGATCCACTTGAATGTAGAAAAGATGAAAATGCTCAACTGTATTTTGAACTTTATGAAGAAACTTTTACTAAAATTAGGAGGGGGAGCAATTAAATTTACATTTAAGCTGAAACCACATGAAGTTGGTAGTTTAATGAGAATTGTAGCAGTTCAAATTAATGATAATGAGGAAGTGATCAGCGAGACTGATGTCGGGTATATAGAAGGGAAATATGCAGATAGGATTTCATTTAAGGAGATGACTGACTGAGGAGGAAAAACAATTGAAAATAGATATTAGTGTATCTGAGGAAATGACTATTAAGAGTTCATTACAGATGAGACTGGCTAAACTGAAATCAAGAAAACATAAAGATGATTATGTAAAAAAAGAAATTAAGAAAATTGAATTGTTATTGCAGAAACTAGACAGAGAAGATGAAAAAGAAGCTAAGCGAATTATGAAAATGGAGGGATAACATGGGAACAGTTAGAGAATGGCAGTTATTCATTATGGGTTTGTTGTGGGGATTGATACTGTTTAGATTTGCACCGAGTTTTTTTAAAGATTTAAGAAAAATGTGGTTAGAAATCAGAACAAATGAAAAAAACCCAGCTGATGGCACAGCTGAGCGAAATAAGAAAAATATTACTAAATATAGTATAACAAATTCTTGCACAGATTTCCACTCTCAGAACTTGGAAAAGTGGTCATAATGCTAAATTCACTTGTCTGGCTCAAAGAAAATGTGGAGGATAATCAGGAATTAAGAGATTATGTTGACTGGATTAACTGGAAAAGAAAAAAGGAGGATAAAAATGAAAATCAAAAAAATTAAAATAAGCAATTACATTGGAATAGAAGAGTTTGATTGGGACCCATCACCAGGCATTAATATTATCGAAGGCCCGAAAGGAACTGGCAAATCTAGTATTACTGAATCAATTGAGAGAGTTTTTTCTAATAATCAAAGAAGAACAGAAGTTATCAGACACGGAGAAGATGAAGCTTTATTATTTGTTGCCACTGATGAAGGTTTAGAAATTGATCGCAGACTTAGAAATGATAAAAGTGATTATCTTAAATTACAAGGCGACATGATTTCAAAATCTACAGAAGGCCAGCTGAGGAAGTTTTTGTCGGGAGATATATTTAGGCCACTTGATTTTATAGATTTAAAAATTTCAGAGCAGACAGAAATTATACTCAGTATGATAAAAATGGATTATTCTGCAGATGAAATCAATGGCTGGTTTGGTGAAGATGTTTTGAGCAACATTAACACCTCTAAACATCTGTTACAAATTCTTAAAGATATTGAGAATAAATATTATAAAGAGCGCCAGGAAGTCAATAGGCAAATCAAATCGCTCGAAGCTCAGGTGAAAGGGATTGAAAGAGAATTGCCGCCAAATTATGACGGTGAAAAGTGGCAGAATGAAAAGGTTCAGGAATACTATGATAAAGTTTCAAAAGCCAGAGATATTAATCAGAAAATAGATAAAGCTGAATCAATTCGAGAAAACTTTGAAGATAGGATTGCTAAAATTAAGGCAGAAGGCCAGTCAGAGCGGAACGATATTCGGGAAGAGTATAGAAATAAGAAAGAGGAAATTAAGGAGTTAATCGAACTTAAGAAAAATAAGATTGAGCAGAAAAAGAAAGAAATTGTCGAGGTTGATAATCAGCTAAAGACAGATAATGAATTGGTTGACGATTGGCTGCAGAAGGAAATTGAGATATTGAAAGCTAAAGCAAAGCAAGAAAAAGAAGAAAATGAGGAGAATGCTTCTAATAGAAAACATGAAATAAACGAAACAATTCAATATCAAAGAGAAAAAATATCAGCTAAAAAATCAGAGCTTAACGGTTTAGATAATCAGTTAGAATTAGAGCTTAAGTCAGTGGATCAGGAAACTGCACAGAAAATTGAAAATCAAAAAAACAGCTTAGGCTCAGCTAAAGATTTTCTAGATAAAAAAGAAAAGATTGATATTAAACCACTACAGGATAAAGCTGACGAAGTCGCTGAAATGAGAGAATACTTGAACGAGTGGAACAGAATGGTTGACATTAGAGATGGGAAACTTGCTAAGAAAAAAGACTACAGCGATCATCTTACTAATTTGATTGAGATAGCAAGAGAAAAGCCTGGAGAACTGTTAAAACAACATGAACTGCCACTGGAAGGTATTAGCGTAGATGAAGAAGGATTAATCAGAATTGATGGAATTTTACTTGATGGTCTATCGGATGGAGAAAAGATAGAAGTAGCATTCAAGATTGCTTTGCAGCGTATGGGAAGATTGAAAGTTATGTGTTTAGATGGTTTTAATAATTTAAATCAATCAGAGCAGCAAAAAATATTAAGTATGTGTGAAGAAAATGATATTCAGGCTTTTGTAACAATTACCAAAGATACTGAAGATGGAAAACGAAAAATAAGGAGTGGGAATAATGAGTAAAAACGAAATGAGTTTACAAAATCAAGGAAAGCAGTCAGCAGTTCAAGGAATGGCATCATCAAGACAGGCGCAGGAAGTACAGGCAGCTATGGTTGTTGCAAAAAGATTCCCTCGCGACGAGGAGCAAGCTATGAACAAAATCATAAATGCTTGCACTCGGCAGAGTCTGGCAGAACAGGCAACTTATGAATATCCTCGTGGCGGAACAAAAGTTAAAGGGCCATCTATTAGGCTTGCAGAAACCATGGCTCGCAGTTGGGGTAATTTGGACTATGGAATTATTGAGTTAGAGCAAAAAAACGGCTCTTCAGAAATGATGGCTTATTGTTGGGATTTAGAGACCAATACCAGAGAAACTAGAATATTTACTGTTAAGCATGTCCGTGACACAAAATACGGGAAAAAAGAACTTGAATCAGCTCGAGATATTTACGAAATGACAGCAAACATGGGCGCTAGAAGAATGAGAGCCTGCATTCTAGGAGTTATACCAAAGCACGTTGCAGAGGAAGCTGTTGACCAAGCTGAGAAAACTCTTGCTAATAAGAACGGTCAGTCATTGGAGCAAAGAATTGAAAAAATGGTTAACGCTTTTGCGGAGCTTGGAGTTAATCAAGAAATGTTAGAAGAAAAAATTGGTTGCAAGGCAGCCGCATTTACTCAAAATGATGTTTTAAAGCTCGGTAGAATATACAGAAGTATTGAAGATGAAATGGCAGGAGTTGAAGATTTCTTTGATTTCGGTCCGGAAGAGAAGTCGCCTTATGATCAGGATGAAAAAGAACCAGAGGATGACTTTGCAAAAGATGTTGAGGATACTATTAAGGAGAGTGAAAAAAATAATGCTTAAATTAACTGATGAAAATTATCATTCAAAAAAAGCAAATTCTGAATATATGTCAGTCTCAACTTTCAAATCATTTCTGCCCTGGTACTCATATGGTTGCGAGGCTAAGGCTGTAGCAAAAATAAATGGAGAATGGGAAGAAGAACCTAGTTCAGCAATGCTCATGGGCTCATATATTCACGCTTGGGCCGAAGGTAAGCTTGACAGTTTTATGGCTAACACTCCCGAATTATTCAAGCAGAACGGTGGGTTGTATGCCAAATATAAACATGCTGACAAGATGATCGAGACTATCAAAGATGATGATTACATGATGAAGGTGCTGCAGGGCGGCAAGGAAGAAATAATTACTGGGGAGCTCTTCGGAGTTCCCTGGAAAGCAAAAGTTGATGTCTTGAATGATGAATTTCAGACCTTCACAGATTTGAAAACTACCCGAGAAATTGGCAGAGATTATTATAATGAACACGCTCAGGAATATCAAAATTTCATTAATTACTGGGGTTATGATATTCAAATGGCAGTCTATGCAGAACTGATTAAGCAGCAGAGGGAGCTTGATAGTTATTACATGCCTCATATTGCAGTAGTGGATAAGCAGGACCCGCCAGATAAGGCTGTAATCTATTTTGGGACTGATTGGATACAGGATAAGCTGGAAGAACTTGAAATAGTCGCTGAAAGAGTTGTAGACGTCTGGGCAGGAAAGAAAGAACCACACAGATGTGGAAAATGTGATTACTGTAGATCGACAAAAAAGATTACTGAATCAATATACTGGAAAGATTTTTAGTAGGTGATTAAATGCCATGGGAAGTTACCCTTAGTGTTAGAAGCTCAGAATGCCCTTTTTATGAGGAGGATAAACCATTCAATTACAGGTGCGGCAATAAGAAAAATGAAACAAGTTGGAGAATTATAAACGGGATATGCCAAAAAGAATTTTGCCCGGGTAAGGTAGGTGATTAGATGGCAAGGCCAAAAAAGCAAACTGTAGATTACTTCCCTCACATAATTAAGCAAGGAAAAACAATGACCATATTAGAAAGTAAGTTCGGGAATGATGGTTATGCTTTCTGGTTTAAATTGTTAGAAATATTAGGATCTACTGAAGGACATAGTTATCGTTACGAAAACCCCACTGATATAGAGTTTTTATGTGCAAAAACCAATGTCAGTCGGGAAAAGGCAGAAGAAATACTAAATTTGTTAGCTGACTTAGATGCAATTGATAAAAAATGCTGGGAAAATAATATCATTTGGTCCGATAACTTTATTGAAAATGTGGCAGATGTGTACAGTAAAAGAAGTTGTGGAGTACCCCAAAAACCTGTTTTCGATACCGATAACCCGAATGATAAAGAGTTTTCGAATCAGAAACCCGAAAGCAAAGAGGTTTCCGGTGACGAAAACCCACAAAGTAAACTAAAGGAAACTAAACTAAAGGAAAGTAAAGATAGTTCGTCGGAAAAATCCGACACAGAGTCTGACGAATTTTCTCTAAACAAAAAAGATAATGGCCGTTATGATTACCCAAAAGATTATGAGAGATTATATTCGCTTTATCCTTATAGCCGGGGTAATAAAAAAGCTGGCTGGAGAAAGTGGGCAGCTACCAGGCGAAAAGGTGTTGAACAAGATGATTTGATTGAAGCGGCTAAAAATTATGCAGCAAATTGCAAAAAAGATGGCACCGAAGAAAAATGGGTGATGCACATTAAGACATTTTTGGGTAGAGATGAACACTGGAAAGAATATTTAGGAGGTCAAGACTATGGAGGGGAACATAAAGAATCTGGTGGAGAAGAAGAAAAAGGAAGTAAATCAAAAGAAGAATTCGCAGCAATGTTCAACTGATAAGTCTAATTTAATAAGCAAAGAAAGGCAGACTGAGTTAATTTGTGAGTCAATGCTTAAGAAATTTAAAGTCCCTAAGCGTTTTAGAAATAAAGGTTTCGATAATTATGACACCGATCAGGGAGATGAAAAAGCTTTTAAGGCAGTAAAAAATTATGCAGATAATTTTGAAGAGCATTTCCAAAAAGGTCATTGGTTAATTTTAACTGGAGGTTATGGTTTAGGAAAGACTCATTTAGCAATAGCAACAGCCAAAGACTGCTTAAATTATTTCGCTGCCAAGGAAGCTGAAAGGTCCAGGAGTACAATTTATAGCGGAATGGGGAAGGTGATGTTCATTTCTAGCTCAGAAATGATACAGGCAATCAGAGACAGTTATGATTCTAAAGTAAAAAATGAGCAAGAGTTAATGAATAAATATAAAAATACTCCATTTTTGATAATAGATGATCTTGGCACTGAAAAATCTTCTGAATGGCAGCGAGAGAAAATGTATATAGTTTTAAACCACAGATATAATGAGCTGCTGCCAACTATAATCACAACTAATTTAGATGCAGGTGATTTATTTAGTCATGTTTCTGAAAGAGTTGTCGAGAGAATGATTGAAGCAGCTGGCAATGGTAAATACTTATTAAACTTTGAGGGAGAAAGTTATAGGAGGTTAAAAAATGGATAAAATGAAAGAATTATTTGAGAAGATGGTTAACATAACTTATCAGGCAAGGGCCCAGGGTGAAATTGGAATGGTGACAGGTGATCGTATAGATAAGGTGGTTAAGGAGTATGAAGAATACTGTAACCGGGAAGAAAGGGAAAAATTAGTTTTGGAGGCTAAAGATATATTAGATGAAGTTCATAAAGATTTAAGCACTAAAAATCTCGAAACTGTAAATAACCTTATTGATATAGGCGATAAAATCAATAAATTTGAAGGCCCGGCAATAAAAGATGCAGACAGAATAATCAAAGATTATGGTGGCATGGAGAAGCTATTAAAGTATAGTGGAGCAGATTTGTATAAGAAAGGGTGATTGAATGGAAGATAACAAAATAAAAGTTAATTTAAGTTTAGGTCATTCTGAATTGTATGAGAGGTATTGTATTAATTGCAAGTATGATTTCAAAAATTCAAGAGTAAATATTAAATATTTAGATAGCTGTCCAAAATGCGGGGAGCCAGTAATGCCACCATTAAATTTAATCAAGGAAAGCATTTTTTAGGAGGTCAAAATGCAAGAAATTAAAGTTACATTAGGTAATCTTTATTTAAAAGAAGAGGTCGAGAAAGGTAATTTAAAAAAATTTGATTATGATTATGTTAAAGTTAGAAGAACTGAAATTATATATATTAAAGAATATAAAACTATTGATGGTTACACTAATGGAATAGAAAGCAAATTACCAAAAGAATTATTAACGGAAGAAGTAGCTAAATCATGTGTTAAAAGTTATTTAGAAAATAAACTTAAGGAGCTAGAATAATGGACTTAAAAGAAAAGCTAATGGAAGATCATCCGCAGTTAAGTGAATATCAAATAGATCAGATCATTGAGGATGCCGAAAGGAAGGTGGATGCTGATGAGAATAATCGGGGCGAAAACAGTCAAAACTAGAAAAGTACACAATTGTGTAGGTTGCGAAAGGAATATTCCAGCGGGCACAAAGATGAATGTTGTTACTTATACGGATGGTGATATATTTCATGCTTATTGGTGCCCTGTCTGTCAGCATATTTTAGATGAAACACTAATTGAAGATGAATTTATTCCAGAGGGTGAGGTAAGAAACGGAAATCGAGAATACTGGGAAAAAATTAGACGGGAGGTTGAAGATGGCAAAGGAAAAGAAATTTGCCCTTGATGTTCCAGAAACTAGAATAGATGAAGAAAAACTGACTAAATATATTAGACAAATAGTCAGGGAAGAGGTTGAAAAGTATTTTGAAAGGAAGGTGCCAGACTTTGAGTGAGTTAGTCGCATTTTTTATTGGTGGATTTGCAGGAATGATGATATTAGGTGTTTTTGCAGTAGACAGTTATCAGAAAGGTTATGAGGATGGCATGAAAGATGGATTAGATAAGGATAGATTTTAAAAAGGAGGATACATGGGGAACTTAATAATTGGTTTTCTTATTGGGATTGCTTTAACTTATATTATTCTTGATCAGCAAATTAGCGAGCAAAGAAAATTGATAGAAAAATTAATTAAAGATTCAGTTCGGGAAAAGCAAAAAACAAAGCATTATCGCACTTCTTTGAGATTAGAGAGACAAATATATTCTGAAAGTTTAGCTAAACAAATTAAGGAGGTTAGTGATGGATAACATTTTTGGTTGGATTTTAGTATTAGGGGCATTTATTTTGATGGCTATGACAAGGTAATTAAGGGGGATAAAATGAATATTAAAGAATGCAAAGCTGGAATGACAGTCAGAGCTAAGAAAAATATATCGGCGAGTGTTAGTAAAGGGGATGAAGTAAAGATAATTTATGCTCAGGAATATCCACCTTTTATTGACATAGATAATGGTGAAGTGATTGTTCCGGAGCGTTCACCTGAGCACTTTGAAAAAATTGATGATGAAATTAGCATGGTAAATGAATTGGTTGATGATTTTATTGAAAGCAATCCTGATTTTAAGGAGATAACAGAAGAAATACAAATGGTTGCAAAGAAAAAAGAAAAAGAATTACTGGAGGATGATTATAGCAAAGAAGAAGTTAGGAAAAAAGTTGTTGAAGAAATTGCAAGACTGACGATGCTAAATTTCGGCAAGATAATTAAATCTTTAGGAGGCAAATAATGATTTTACCAGATAACATGATCAGACCGTTAAGAGATAATATAGAACCATTTGTGGAGGATAATTTACAGCCGGCATCTTTGGATATAACTTTAGGAGATAAGTTTTTAGTTGAGAAATTCAAAGGTAGAGTAATGGACCCGACTGTGGATAAAATGGAATATAGACCCGTAGCCGTTGAAGAAAAGCTGCTTAAACCGGGTGAATTTGTTTTAGGTGCTACTCAAGAGTTTATTCATGTGCCCGATAATTTGACCGCAATGCTTGCCGGAAAATCTACTATTGCCAGATGGGGGATAAGGGTACATATAACGGCCGGGTGGATTGATCCGGGCTACAGAGGTAAAGTTACTCTTGAGATAGTTAATGATTCAAGCAACATTATCCAGCTGCATCCAGGCATGTTGATCGGGCAGTTAGTATTTTTAGAAATGAAAAAGAAACCAGATCAGGTTTATAGAGGTAAATACCAGGACTCTATGGATGTAGTTGGGGCCCGGAAAGAGAAGAAGAAATTTAAAAAGACAATCATTACAATGCATGATAATCAAAGTGCAGCAAATGATGGGGGATTTGACAGAGATGTCGGAAGTGACTGCGATTCCGGGTTATGCCCGGTTAGATAGGAGGGTAAAATGCTAGAAGGTATTGGAGAGGCTTTTGAATTTTATATCAAAGCACTAATAGTAGTCGGTGTATTATTTGTACCAATGGGGCTATGGAAATGGATAGAAGTTATTATTTGGTTGGTTGATAATATAAGTATTCAGATTGGAGGGTGAAGTGGATAACTTAAAACCGGAATTCAACTATAATGGTGGTAATCAAAAAGGCGAAAAGTTGGAAATATATTATGAAGGTAATGAAATTAAGATTGAAGTTTTAGAAAAATTAGGAGAATTTGTTGAATGGTTTGAAGGGAGGAAATAATGGCTAAAGAAACGATGGGTGTCACTTATCAGGAAAAAGGTAGGAAAGTTAAAGAGACAATAGATATTAGCAATATGAGTGCTGATGAAATGTTCGAGGAAGTCAAGCGGATAACTGGGGAGGGTGATAATTGATGAATAAATTTAAGGAATTTTTAAATGATTCTATTCTTAAAGATCTATTTATTCATTATCTTCAAAATGAATTTGAATTTAAAATCACTGCTATTGGTGCTCATGATATTGCACATTTATACTCAAGAGAGCCGAATACTTATGAGACTAGGGAAAAAATTAGAAACGATTTTAGATACGGTCTTGCTATGAAGTACGGCCGAAATTACAAAAGAATGATAGAAAATGAAATAAAAAATCTTTTTGGAGTGATGTAATTATGGCCATTTATACCAGTGTCGAAGAAGGTGTTGCTGATTTAATCCCTTTGTCAAACAAGATGGTAAAAAGCCCGTGGTATTTAAAAAAAGAAGAGATGGAAGCCTTGAAAAAATGGCTCGATTCAATAGTTAAAGAAAAGGGGAAAAGAACTACTTTTGTTTATGACAGAAAGTATATAGAAATTATGATGTGTTATGAATCATTTATGGGACCAGCTAGAATGGACTGATAAAACTAATATCAAGTTTATAGCTCACCATTTTAGTAATTCGGAGCATGAAGTTAAAGCTGCTATAAACGAACTAATAAGACATGGATATATATTTGCTTATAAAGTTGAAGAAAATAGAGTCAGATTTGATTTGTTCAGATCTAAATTCAGAGCTAAAAATAAAAAATATGTTGAGGATTTATTATAGGAGATGATAAAAAATGATATTAAATAAGATGGAACCTAGTTTAAAAATTGAGGGAGTTTGTGATTGTGGCACCAAATTATTTTTATGCACAGCACTTTCTGATTTCAAAGATAATAATGATAAATGTATTATCAAATGTTCTGATTGTAATAAAGAATTTGATATTACTAATATACCAATTATCAAAGTTAATAATTCAAAAAGTGGCATAGAAGTTGAGGGGATGACCAGAAAGGGGTAAGTTATGGATGAAAAAAATATAAGTGTATATTTTAAAGGAATTAAACTAAAGGGATTTAAGGTGGAGCCATTTACAGAAAAAGATATCGGCCTTGATCGAAAGGAGGAAGATTATTTATTTCATTGCCCGAATTGCAATACTAAAATTAATTTTACCCTGGTTGGAGAATATACTCAGGGCGAAATCGAAGAGCTAACCTGTAAAATTTGTAATAAATTTTATAAGGGTAAAGAGCTCGAAAAAAATTTAAAACTGCTTTATTCAGGTTTAAGTAAAGACAGAAGCCCCAGTTGTTGGGAATGGGAGGATGATGAAATGAAAAGTGCTAGAGTAATAATTACATTTGATTGCGATAAAAATTGCTCGTATTGTGTTAATAATTATAAGAGTGTGATTGATCAGGCTGTCGAAAAAGATGATTTAGATTTTGTCAAAAATTATGGAGAAATAATAATCACCGGTGGAGAACCAATGCTTTATCCGCAGGAAACATTAGACTTGATCAAAGAAATAGAAAAAATAAATCCTGATATTAAGATTTATCTTTATACAGCAAAGTGGCACCCGCTGCTTCAAACTATATTGCATCATGTTGACGGTTTAACATACAGTTTGCATAAAAATGCTAGCATGTCAGATGCTTTTGGTTTTAATACATTTCAAAGACATGTAGAGTATATGCACTCTGATAATGAAAATAAATCTTTTAGAGTGTTTATTCATAAAGATATAAAAGAAAGTTTTACTTTAATACCTAAAGTTTGGGATAGAATTAAAATCGAAGGCACTCAAGAAGAGGGAGAATGTGAATATTTAGAAGATGATTTAATAATTTTGAAAGAAGGTGTTTTAAGTGGAAGAAAATTTTAAATTAATAATTGATGACATTAGAGAGGTATTGCAAACTTCAAGTAGCGATTTAACTTTACCACCTGGAAAAGAAAACGAACCTATAGAACGAGCATTAAGCGAGCTATCAAGAATTGAAAATTTTGTCGATAAAGTTTTAGATGAGCATTTAGAAATGGACAAAGAATTTGAGGGTATAGCTGAAATGATTGAATATAGACCAGAAGAAGCACCGAAGGAAGTTTTAAACGAACTGCTAGATGACATTAAAGATATAGCAGATACTAATTATGGGAAATGGAGGAATGTAGAAGATGCTCAATAGAATAGTTTTAATTGGCCGGTTAACTCGAGATCCAGAACTTCGCTATACCAGCAATGGAACCCCGGTCTGTAATTTTACACTGGCAGTAGAAAGAAATTATACAAACCGAGATGGAGACAGAGATGTTGATTTTATAAACATCGTCACCTGGAGAGGTTTGGCTGAAAATTGTGCCAGGCACCTGGGAAAAGGTAGACTTGTTGGAGTGGACGGGTCCTTGCAGATTAAGAAGTCAGAGAATGATGGAAGGACCTACATCAATCAAGAAGTCAATGCGGATAATGTGAGATTCCTGGACTTTGCTAGAGATAATAACGGAGGGGATGCAGCCAATGCCTAAATTTTTAAGCAGACAGGATCAGAAAATTGCAGAGATATTGACTCATTTTAAAGCTTTTTATGAAAGCAAAATTGATGATTATGAAGAAAATGAAAAGATTGATAAGTCAACTAAATTTATGAGAACTATCAAAATGGCAAGGACCTACACTGGCAAAGTAGTCGACATGCTGCAGGATAGAATTACTAAAGACCAGCAAAATAATATTGATGAAATGGTCAGTCAGACTAAATTATCGCTTGATTATACTGATCAGGCCCGAAAGAAAAAGAAGAAAATGAGAAAGACTGATGATATTACCGCAATAGAAACAGATGATCTTTACGATATCATTAATTTTACTCTCTATAGTAACTGCAGAGGGTGCGACTTAGAGCCAGAGGATAAGCACAACTGCGATTTAAAAGAGTTGTTGATGAAATATGATATACCAGTAGTGCAGTCGGGAGAAATGGAAGAGAGGTGTCCTTTTGAGCAATGACTAGAGTGTTTATAAATTCAGAGGAAGATGCCAAAAAGATGGGGATACCTAAGGGAGAATGGGAACTAATCAAAATGGAAAGAAAGGAGCAAAATAAATCAACCAGGAAGAATAAATATAATAATAAAAAGCCACTTGTAGATGGAATAAAGTTTGATAGTAAGAAAGAGGCTAGGTTTTATGAAAATCTAAAGCTTTTAAAAGCAGCTGGGGAAGTGAAAGAGTTTGAGCTGCAGCCTAAATTTGTTCTCCTGGAGAAAAATAAGGACCGGGTGACTGGCCGGGGAATTAAATATATAGCTGATTTTAAGATAACTTATTCAGACGGATCAGTTGAGGTAGTGGATGTCAAGGGACATAAGACTCAGGTGTATAAGCTGAAAAAGAAGCTACTGCTTGCTAAGTATCCGGATATTAATTTTAGAGAGGTTGTGAATGTATAGTGTTAGAAATAATAACTTTTATCACAATTATAGTAATACCTGGAATAGCTCTTAATTTCTTAGCCGGTCTTTGTATTTATTGGCTCAAAAATGATAAAGATGATTTTGAAACTAAAGCTAAATTTATAGGAATAATTTACACTGCTTTGGTATTCAATATTTTGATTTGGAATGGGATAAAATTATGGGCCAATTAAATTTATTCAAAAGCAAAGAATTTAACATTAATCAAATTAAAGCTGAACCTATTTTCAAAAGAGAAAAATTCGCTGATTATAAAATTAATATTTTAGATGCAGTTAATGAGTCCGAAATTAAGAACTGGATTGAAAATCACAATGATCATAAAGAATTGAAAAACAGAATAATTAACAATCCTAATAAAGCTCATATCAGGATTAAACATGATGGAGAGGGGAATGTTAAAGAAATTTATTTGAAGGATTACGGCGGTGGGGATTTGTGCTGCATGAATTATAAAAATAAAAGTAGTTGGCCGAGATTACTTGAAATGATTAAGGGAGCTGATAAAGATGTCTGATTTAAAAGTTTATTGCACAAAAGATTGGTATTTTAGTTATTTGCTTACCGGCAGAGTTATAGCTTGTAGTCCAGGTACTAGAAATAATTTGTTGCTTGAAGATAGAGAGAAGCACAAAGATCTAAATGTGAGGTTATCAATTGATAAGAGAAGCCATGAAATAAGCGAAATTAATGAAGAATGGATGGGGAAAGAATTAAAGCCTGAAGGTAATTGGTACGACATCATAAAAAGATAATTGGAGCTGATCAGGATGACAATGGGAGAGCAGATAGAGAAAAAACAGCCTCAAATATATAATTTTCTGATTGATTGCTTTGATTTGAGTCTGAGAAAGACAGAGAGAGTAGAGCCGGTTGAATTTGCAGAGGATGACCCAGTGTTTGCAAGCTATAAATACATGATGGAAGCTAAAAGTGGGGTGAAGATGTAGTGGAGAACTATTGTTCAAGAGTGATTTTTGATTTTGTTAATTACCGGGAATATAAAAGCAGGTGTGAATACATTCAATTTGAAGCTGAAATAGATGGTAATTTTTTAGAAGATTTAGCCGGGAAGGGGCAGGGGATAGATTATTCAAGACCTAGAGTGCAATCTTCAAATCATTATGATCCGACAGCTCAGCCAGTTATGGAGTCTGTTGAAAAAGAGCAAGAGCTCAAAGAAGAGTACAAAAGAAAAATTAAACTTGTAAAAAGAGTGGAAAAAGCTTATAAGGGTTTAGATCCAATAGAGCAGCTGCTTATGGATATTAAGTATAAAACAGGCCGTATTGTTGAAGACAGCGAAGTTTATACTCACCCTAATTTCCCTTACGGTAGAACAAAATATTATGAGATTAAGGATGAAGCAATGGAAAAGGCAGCAAGAATTGTTGGATTTATAAAGAAAAAGAGAGAAAAAGTTGCAAATAATTAAAAAAGAACAGCTTGCGAACTGTTTGTGAACTAATGGCGAACACGAAGGCACAAAAAGTGTGCTATTATGAACATAATAAGCAATTATGTGAATTTAGGTAAACATTCACTATAATTTTCCTTTCTATTGAGGCCCCGGAATATATTTCTGGGGCTTTTATAATTCATTAATCGACATATACTGATTTAATATACTGGATTAGAAATAGGGGTAGCCATAGCCCCTAAAATCCTCCTTATTTTTCCTCGGCTATGATAATTGATATCTAGTCGAGGTTTTTGTTACCTCCATTATTAACCTAGAGGGTGGCTAATTAATGCTGCCCTCTAAAACAAAGGGGTTGTTAAATGTGTTTGATCCACCAGATCGTATAGAACAATATCTTAGAATTAATTTTCCTGAACATGTGAACGGATATAAGCAAGGTTGGTTGAAAGTGGAAAGAGTTGATCTAGAAAAAGATGGTCAAAATTTCTTTGTCAGTGAATGCTTTCACCTCTACACTAGAGAAGATAAATACAGCGAATGGGAATTATTTGGAACTGTAATTTAGTGAGAGGGGAGAGGGGGACTATAGGGGGAGTGGGGAGAGCAGGTTAGTTATATATTTATTTAAAAGTAATAGAGAATAATTATTATTTAAATTTATAAAGTAATAGGAGGTGTTGTCAGTGAAAACTTTGAGATGTATTGGTTTGAAAAATGATGGAAGCAGATGTACCAGAGAAAAAGAATTTGATGATGATCAAGCTCCAAAAGAATGGAGATGCTGGCAGCATCCAATAGAAAAAAATAAAGATTCTAGTTTAACAGAAAAACAGAAAGCTTTTGCTGATGAATATATTATCTCAATAAATGCAACTGATGCAGCAATAAAAGCCGGTTATAGTGAAAATAGTGCTTATTCAATTGGAAACGAAAACCTGAAAAAACCTGAGATTAAAAATTATATAGAAAAAAGGCTCGAAGAAAAAGAAGAGGCCAGGGTAGCCACCCAGGATGAAGTTCTTGAGTACCTGACCAAAGTAATGAGAGGGGAAGTTGAAGAAGAGACAGTGGTAACTGAGAATATTGGTGACTACATGAGTGAAGCTAGAGTTGTCTCAAAGAAGGTTGGCCCTAAAGATAGAAATAAAGCAGCTGAGCTTTTAGGTAAAAGATACTCACTTTTCAAAGATAACATAGACATAGATCTGCAAGGTGGAATTCAAATAATAGATGATATTGAGTAGTGATAATATGCAAAAGCAAACTAAACTTAGTGATCATGTTATACCGAAGTTTCATGATTTTTGGAAAGCTACCAAAAAAGATAAATATTTATATTATGTTTTAAAGGGTGGGAGATCATCTGCTAAATCGTCTCATATTGCTCTCAATAGAATCGTGGCCACAATTAAGAATCCGGTAAATGGTCTTGCTATTAGAAAACACGCTAAATATATGAGAGAGTCAATTTTTACTGAGTTTAAATGGGCTGCAAGGTTATTGAATGTTGATCATTATTTTAAATTTCAAGTAAGTCCAATGCAAATCATTTACAGGCCCAGAGGAAATAAAATATTATTTGCAGGTGCTGACGATCCAACAAGAATTAAATCTCTTTCTACTGAAGAATATCCATACACTTGGCTTTGGATTGAAGAGTTAGCCGAATTTAAAACAGAAGATGAAATAGCAACCATAGAAGACTCTATAGTCAGAGAAGAAACAGGCTTTGATTATAAAGTCTTTTATTCTTATAACCCACCAAAAAGAAAGACTAATTGGTGCAATAAAAAGTTTAATAGTGTTACTTTGCCGGAAATTTATTATGTTCACCATTCAGATTATAGAGACAACCCTTTTATAGCAAAGCAAACTTTGCAAAAAATAAATATTTTAAAAGAAGAAAACGATAGAAAGTATAGGCATACCTGGTTAGGTGAACCGATAGGGTCTGGGGTTGTTCCTTTTGAAAACCTTGAATTCAGAAAGATAAGCGATGAAGAAATAAAAAGGTTTGATAATCACAAACAGGGTATTGACTGGGGTTATGGAGCGGACCCAACTACTTTTGTTCGCTGGCATTATGACAGCAAAAGGAAAATTATTTATGCAATTGATGAAAAATATCAAATAAAACTAAAAATCGAAGACTTGGCAAATTGGATGATAAATAAAAAGTATCATAATCATATGAGTATTGCAGATAGTGCTGAACCCAGAAGTATTGCTCAATTAAAAGATTATGGGATAAAAGTAAAGGGTGCTGAAAAAGGACCAGGGTCTGTTGAACATGGTGAAAAATGGTTAGATGAATTAAATGCGATTGTTATTGATCCTAAAAGAACCCCTAATATAGCAAGAGAATTTGAAAATATAGATTACCAGGTTGATAGAGATGGAAATATCAAAAATAAATTAATAGATAAAGATAATCATACTATTGACCCTACAAGATATGCTCATGAAGACGATATGATAGTTACCGGAAAAGGTATTTATTCAGCTTATTCAAGTTAATGGAGGTGATACACTTTGGCAGAAAAAGGAGTTTATAACGTATTAAGACAGGATTTCATGCACTCTCAAAATCCTAACAGTTCCAAAGGTAAATTACTGGGGCCAAATGGTGATCCACTTACTCAACAGAGACCAAATGAAGGACCACCACTCTCTAATAAAGAAATAACAGCTCTGTATAAAAGCAATCGTATCTTTCAGAACATTGTAGATATACCAGCTGAGGATATGACAAGGGAATGGATATCAATAGAAGCCGACAAAAAGGTTAAGGAAGCTATTGAAAATAAACTGACTGAATTAAATGCTCAGCCTAAAATGCAGGATATGTGCAAATACGAAAGGTTGAGAGGTGATGGTTTCTGCAGTATTGGAGCCAGACAGGCCGGCGAATTGGAGCTTGAAGAGGAGCTAAACCCTAAGCAGCTGATTGATATTGATTATATTCACGCTTTTTCAGGAAATAAAATACATGACACTGATATTAATGAGGATATGTTCTCTCCGGAGTACGGAGATATTGAAAAGTTTAAGATATCTGGTGTTGGTGGCCAGGGAGAAAGAAAAATCCATAAATCAAGGCTATTGCATCTGCAGGTTAGAACTGTAGAGGATGAGGCAATGGGAATTCCGCTTATACAGTCAATATTTGACCCGTTAACTATTTTTGATAATGCAGCATGGTCAGTTGGCCAGTTGCTTTATTCTTTGGTCTTTAAGGTCCTTAAATCAGATGGAGTCGATATAACAGACACTGAAACCAGGCAGAAAGTACAGAGTCAGCTCGAATTTGAGTTTAATACTCTTTCACTTGCACTAATTGGCCCAGAGGATGAGTTAGAATTTAAAAGTCCTACAGGTTCATTATCTAGTTTAAAAGATATGCTTGATTTTGTCTGGGACTATTTAGCCGGTGCTGCAAGAATGCCTAAGAGTCATATCATGGGCCAGCAGCAGGGTACAATTACGGGAGGACAGTTTGACAGCTTAAATTATTATGCAAGAATTGCTGGACTCCAGGAGAACTATTTAAGGCCGTTGATAGAACAGCTAATTAATCTGTTGTTTTGGGCTAAAGACAGCGGAGTTGGCAGTGGACGAACTGATCCAGACGGTAAATACTCAATTTCTTTCAATCCACTTTGGAAGCTAGACAAAGAAACTGATGCTAATATTAGAAAGACAGTCGCTGAGACTGATGCAATATACATCAAAAATCAAGTTTATACAGCTGATGAGATAAGAGAAGAGCGGACCAGTAAAAGCAGTTTGATGGAAAAGTTAGACATGTCAGATGAAGAAACAATAGAGCTGGCCCACAGAGTGAAGGAGGCACATGAAAATGCCACTTCCTAGAATACTTTTTCCAGCTAATCATGCAGTTGATTATTATGAAGACCTGCAGGATATAATCGAAAAAATGAATAATGATGTCATGGATTTTGTTGATAGGAAAGTCACTCCATATTTACGGAGGAATGACTCTTATAAAAAAGACAGCGAAATGGATGACATAATACAAGGCCTTGAGGAGCTGAAAGAATCAGCTATTACTCGGGCCTTTTCTGATGCAACAGCAAAAAAGTTAGCTGACAAATTCTCTAAAAGAGTTAAAAATCACACCAATAACGAGGTTAAAGAACAGATCAGATCAGTTATTGGAATGGATCCTCTCAAAAGAAACCAGCAATTAGAGGATGCAGTAAAGGCTGCAGTATCTGAAAATGTTAGTTTAATTAAATCAATTCCGGAAGAGTACCATAAACAGCTGGATACTATTGTGCTGCAGGGGGTGAGATCCGGAGAGAGTATAGACGATATCAAAGATAATATACAGGATATCTATAAAAAAACAGATAGCAGAGCTAAATTTATTGCAAGAGACCAGGCAGGTAGTATGCTGGGTGACTTTACAAAAATAAGGCACCAGGAGCTCGGACTTAAAGAGTTCATCTGGAGGGATTCAGATGATATTAGGGTCCGGGATGAACATGAAGCATTAAACGGGCATAAATTTACCTGGGAAGAAGGGGCCAATGGTCTTTTCCCGGGCAAGGATTATAACTGTCGCTGTACTGCTGAAATTGTTGAACAAGAATTGGAGCAAATGTTTGGAAGAGCAGCATAGAAAGGGGGTGATTACAGATGCCAAAGAGGTTTGATGTGATAGGAATTAACAATCTTAATAAAAATTCATCTGGCTTTCTTACTTATGACCTTGTGGCTGCACAAACTGGAGTTTTCCCTTATTTAGACCCAGAGACAGGAGATATAGTCTATGAATTAAAGCATCCTGATGATCTGTTAACTGAAGAGGTTTTAGGTCAATTAAAAAACTTACCAGTTACTGACGATCACCCCTGGGAGCTGGTCAATCCGGACAACTCGAAAGAGCTGGTTAAAGGAATGACATCAGATACAGCTCGAATAGTTGGAGAAAAGTTAACCGGCAGAGCAACAGTATTTGATTCAGGTTTAATCGGTAAAGTTCTCAATGGCAACAAAAAGGAATGCAGCTTAGGTTTTGAGTGTGAAATTGTTGAAGAATCAGGAACGTATCAGGGCCAGAAATACGATCGCAGACAGACCAACTTTAATTTAAACCACCTGGCAATGGTTGAAAAAGGACGTTGCGGACCTGATTGCAGTGCCAGATTGGACTCAAAAGATTATGCCTATCAGGTCAGAAAAGACAGCGATATTTTGAATGATAAGTCAAAGAAGAAGCAAAACAAAAGGAGTGATCAGAAATTGAAAACTATTAAATTAGACGGTAAAGAGTTTGAAGTAGCTGAAGAAGTTGCAAGCAGAATTGATACTTTAAAATCTGAAAATGAAGAACTGACTAAAAATGTTGGCCAGTTAGAAGGTAAGTTAGATGGTAAAGATGATCAGGTTTCTAACCTGCAAAAGAAAGTTGATGAATTGGAGGGCAATCAGTTATCTGATAAGAAAATTGATGAAGCCGTCAGTGAAAGACTTGAACTTCTGAAGAAAGCTGACAAGTTTTTGGATGAAGATTATGAGGTTGAAGGCAAATCTGATAAAGAAATCAAAATCGACTGCATCAAAGCTGTTAATGAAAAGTTTGACGGCGAAGATAGACCAGACGAATACATTGAAGCTCGTTTTGATGTATTAAGTGAAATGCTGGATGAAGGTCAGGGCAGCTATGGAGATAAAAATCTTAAGTTTAAGAAAAAAGACTCCAGCTCCCGCAGTGACGCTATTGAGAAAAAGCGTCAAAAAAGATTAAACATGAGAGGTGATGAATAATGGATGCTAAATTAAATGCAGGTCAATTAGCAACAGGAAGAAGCGGACACGCTGATTCAATGGCAGGCGAAGGTGATATTCCTTTCGGTACTGCTGTTAAATATGGTACTGATCCAGAAAAACAGGTTGCTGCTTGGGATGGAAGTGCTGCAGCTGATGTCTTAGCTGGAATTGCTCAATATTCTGTAGGTGGTGACTTAGATAACTCTAAATATGCAGATGGTGACAGTGTTACTGTTGCCAGAAAAGCAGTGATGTGGGTTAAGTTATCCGATTCTGCAGCTGATGTAACTAGAGGCGATAAAGTAGCCGTCAGAGATGATGGTTTATTTGATAAAGCACCACTAACTGAAGCAACTAATGGTGTGTATGGTGTTGAAATTGAGGATGCAGAGTTCAAATCAGCCGGATCTGCCGGTGATGTTGTCAAGGTAGAGTTTAACTTACCTTCTCAGACAACTACTAAACAACTTTAAGGAGAGGTGATTAAATAATGAAAGACTTAGGATCTGGCGTTACTAGACAGGACGCTTTACTAACTAATGATGACTTAGATGCAATTGATAATACTGTATATGAAGCCAAAGAAAGAGAATTAACTGCCAGAACAATGGTGGGTTTGAAAACTGACATCCCGGAAGGTGCAGAAACCTATAGTTACGATAAGGTAACTAAAAAAGGTGCTGCTAAAATATTTGCTTATGGTGCAGATGATGTACCTTTAGTAGATGCAGATATTGAAAGACACCACCAGGGTATTTATGGTATCGTAGTAGGATTTACTATTGACCTTCAGGAAAAGAGAGCTGCAAAGATGGCTAATAGACCAGTTGAAACTACTAAGGCTACTGCAGCTAGAAGAGCTATTTCTGAAAGAGAAAATGACTTTTTCTTCTCTGGCTCTACTGAGCATAATGCAGAAGGCCTGACTAACTTTACTGGTATTCAGACTTACACTGTTGCTCAAAATAGTGGTGCAACATCTACAAACTGGAAAGATAAAACAGGCGAAGAAATAGTTGAAGATATCAGACAAGCCAAAAAGAAAGTTAATCTAAAGCCTGGAATGGCTGCTGATACTTTAGCAATTCCAGATGATCAGTACGAGGACTTAGACAGACCATTTAATTCTGACAATCCTCAGCTAACTATCCGCAGATATCTTGAAAATCAAGGCTGGTTTGACAGAATTATTTCTGTACCAGAGCTTGCAGGAAAAGGAGATAGTGGCACTGACTGCTTTATGGTTTATGATAGTTCTCCAGATGTAGTTGAAATGGGGCTACCGTTAGACATCTATAGACATGCTCCATATAACAAGGAAAACCTTAGTTCGCAGGTTAACCTTGAAGAAAGAACTGCTGGGGCTATTGTTAGATATCCACTCGGAATCTGCAGAGCTGACGGAATTTAAGAATTAATAAAAAAATGAGGAGGTAATTGTATGTTAACGATAATTAACCATTTCGCTCAAATTAAACATGTTGGAAATGTATCGTTGAATATTGGCCCGAATGAAGTTGAGGATGAAGACTGGGAAGCTGTAAAGACTCATCCAATAGTAAAAGGTTGGGTGAAAGAAGGTAAGGTAGAGGTTAAAGACGGCACAATTGAAGATTTGTCAGAAATTACTCCAGTTGATAAAGCTGTTGAGCTCGTTGAAACAACAATGGATAAAGAAAAGCTTTTAAAGTGGGCTGAGACTGATGATAGAAAGACCACTCAAAAAGCTATTGAAGATCAGATTGCTTACTTAGAAGATGATGGTAAAGATAAAGGCGATGAGTAATCATGCCTCAAACTACTGTATCTAAGGTGAGGAGTATTGCTTCTCACCTTTCTAAGTTATCTGATCAATCTATTGAGCTTTACATTGAGGATGCAGTTTTAGAGCTTGAAGACTGGGAATATGATGATAAATACCAGGAGAAAATGGAAAGATACATGGCTGCTCATTTTGCCACTTTAGATCATCCGAAAGCAATCAGTGAAGCAGTTAAGGGCTTAGGTTCTAAAGATTATGCTAATAAAACAGGAACCGAAGGTTTGGAAATCACCGAATACGGTAAAGAGCTTTTAAGGATTATGAAAAAGAGCCAGGGACCAACATTCATGGTGTTTTCATAATGGCAAAGCTAAAAATTACTGATAATAACAATATGCCTAATTTAATTGAAGAAATTAATAAACTTAAGAATTCTAAGATTGAAGTTGGTGTATTTGGTGGCAAAGACTCTCAAATACTAATGATTGCCAGAGTGCATGAGTTCGGTGTGACAATAACACCTAAAAAAGCGAAAGCTCTTACAATACCCCTTAATGAAGAGGCGGCTGGTAAAAGTGCAAGAGACTTTGATAATTTGTTCCTTTTGGATCCTGATGATGATGGTGATGGAATACTGGCCATGGAAGTAGGAGATGATATAAGGCCTATGTATGCTCTCGTTAAAAAGGTTGAGATTCCAGAGAGGTCATATATCAGGGAAGGTTTCGACAAGAATGTTAGGAAAATACAAAAGCATACTGAACAAGCAATAAGGGCTGTAATAGCGGGTAGAATGACTGCTAATAAAGCCCTTAATTTGTTGGGTGCTGAGTTTGCTTCTTTCATTCGTAAATATATGGTCGAATTAAAGTCTCCTCCTAACTCAGCAGTAACTCAAAAGAACAAAAAGGGTGCTAATAACCCGTTAATTGATTCGGGTAGGCTAAGACAGTCAATAACTTATAGAGTGAGGTGATAACGTGGATTTTTCAGGATTTATAAGAGATTATTTAACTCCTGTCACTTTGAAAAGAGGTGGCAAAAAGTTTGTGAATGGTGAATATGTTGATGATGGTGATGCAGATGAATATACCACAGACATAGCAGTAATTCACTTAACACCAGAGGAGCTTAACGAATATGATGGTGGCTTTTACACTATCCAGGACTTAAAGTTATTCGTCCCGGAAGATAACACTGGTGCTAATACTGAAACTGATGAAGAAATTTCTTTGATTCCAAAAGAGGGAGACATTATTCGCTTTCAAAACAATGATTTTGAAGTGCAAAATCCACAAAATAACACTCACTTATCTGATTTCCATAAGTTTTTGGCTAAAAAGGTTGTGGTTAAATGATAGATTTATACACTTTTAGGACCAATCTGCAGCCAGAAATAAAGAGTTATTCAGGGATTCCGCAGCTTATTAGAGCTGATCAGGATGTTAAGTCCGAAGATTTAATTTATCCGAGAATAACTTATAAAATGTCTTCTCCTTACGATATAAACGGGAATGCTCAGTCAATGTTCATAAAAAAAGAAGTGGTTCAGAGTGATGATCCTAATTTTGATGAGGATATCGAATACTCTTATTACTCAAATCCGAGAGTGACGATATCATTTAACGCTTTTGGCAAAGATGTGAGCCAATACATTTCAAAATTAATTGAGTGGTTTAGAATACCTAAACTGGGCCAGCGATTTCTTGATCAGTATGATGTGGTGATTATCAATGTAACAAATATGCAGGACAGGACCACTTATTTACAGACTGATTATGAAGATAGAAAAGGTTTTGATGTAGTTCTGCAGTTTAATGATGAAGTTAAGATAATTGAAAAGACATTCGAAGAGGTTGAACTTGAAGTAGAATTTTCTGATGATGAAGATATTTTAGACGTAAATTTATAAAGAGGGAGTGATCTTTAAATGGGAGATCCTGTTGTTGTAAATGTATATGATGAAACAGGAGCTGTAGCTCAAAAAGGATTCGGTACTGGTTTGGTTTTTGACCCAACTGTTACCAATCCATTAGAAATAGTTTCAGACACTGGAGAGATCCAGAACTGGACCAGTGAAGATTTAGCATACAAAAAAGTTAATGCTATGTTAAGTCAGCAGCCAAAGGTTCAGGAAGTTATGATTTACGGTGTTGATGTTGCGACAGAAACAAGCACAATCACTGATGAGCTAGATAAATTAATAACTCAAAATAATGATTGGTACGCTTTGGCTATCGCAAGTAACACTGAAGCCGATGTTCAAGAAGCTGCTAACTGGGTAGCTTCAAAAGAAAAAATAATGTTTGGTGATTTGGGTAAAGATGCAGCTGTAGCTGATATCGAAACCTTTATGCAGGGAATAGAAAACCAGAACTTTGCTCTATTCGCTCATGATGGTGGTGTAAATGATGAAGAGCAGTATCTTGATGCAGGTGCTTTAGGTAGAATCCTGCCAATGACTCCTGGTAGTTATACTCTTAAGTTTAAAACTATCAATAATACTGCTAAAGCTACTTATTTGCCAGCTGATACAGCAGCATTGCAAGCTGTTAATGCAAATATTTATAAAGAATGGGGCGGCTCTTTATATGTCGCAGAAGGTGTAATGAGTAATGGTGATTTTATTGATACAACTGTTGCCAAACACTGGTTTGCTGCAAGATATAGAGAAGAAATATTCAGAGTACTAAAAACCAGCCAGAAAGTAGGCCAGGATAATGCGGGGATCGGCTTATTTGTTGATGCAGCCAAACAGGTCAATAAAGTAGCTGCAAGAAATGGTGCCGTTGCAAAAGATGCAGACGGTAATTTCATGTCAACAGTAACTTATCCTACCAGAAAAGACTTACTGAAAAATGATTTAGCAAACAGAGTTTTAAAAGGTGTTAAATCAACAGTAACCTACTCTGGAGCTTGGCACAATGTAGAATTAGATTTCTACTTAACACTGTAAAGGAGGTATTATAAATGGTCAATTATGATCCAACCAAAGTAATTACTATTGTAGATAATTTTGTTTTGACTGGATTTGCTGAAGATGCAATGGTTGAAATTTCTAGAATGTCAGAAAAAAGGAACTCATTTGTAGGGGCCCAGGGAGAGGTAACATTCTCAAAATCTGCTGACGATAGAGCAGAAGCAACAATCACATTGAAAGAAACTAGCCCGGCAAATGAAAAACTATACAACTTGTATAAGTCAGATGAAGAATTTGGCTTCTCTACAGTTGATCAGAACTTTGATGGTGATGTTTCTGGATCCGGCAGCAGGTGCGTAATTCAAAACTTGCCTGATAATGTGAAGTCTAATGAGCCGGGAGATAGAGAATGGGTTCTGCTTGTAGCTGACTATGAGGAAGCGTTCGAGGGGGTATTATAAATAATGGGTAAAGAAGGTAGCAAAAAAACAATTAGTGTAGGAGAAAATAAATACACTCTTCAAAATCCGGGTGTTCGCTGGTACATAAAACACCAGGATAAATGCCGGGATAGATACGGCTCGACATCCAGAAAGAAGTATATTGCTGGTTTGCTTGATAACGTTGTTATCAATCCAGTAAAAGTAGATGATTTTGATGTTAAAGGCGAAAAAGAGAAAAAGGTAACTGTAAATGGTGATGAATATACAGTTGAGTATATTGGCAATAAAGCTATTTTAGAAATTGAAGATAATTCTAAAGATGAAGCCGGGCAGTTTTCTCAGGAAGTTTATATTGATAATCTGATGGCCGAAGCTTTAAAAGAAGATATCACCATGGATGACTTTGAAAAGCTAAGTAATGTTCAGGACTTAATAGAAGAAATAGAAAACTATAACAGGTCTAAAGAACTGAAAGAGGTTGTAAAAAGTATAGAAACGTTTCTTGGAGCCTAAGTATAGTTCTATAAACAAAAAAGGTGAGTTAATAGTAAATCATGATCGTTACAAAAGGCAGATAAAAGGACTTCTTAAAGATTACTGGGCTCTGGTTTTTAAGATGCAGTCTGAGGAAGAAGTTGCAAAATGGGATTTAGATCATTTTTTAGAAGCCAGGGCTGCTTTAGAAGTTTTCAATGAAGAGATTAAAAATAGTTCTGAAGGAGGGCGGTAGATATGCCAGCAGGAGGAGCACAAAGGTTTTTGGGTTTTCAAGTTGGCTTTGGAATAAATGATAGGCCACTTACCCAGGCTGATAGAAGAGTTGATAGCTTTAAAAACAATGTAATAAGAACCACCGACAGAATGGGAGCTCTGGAAAGAAAAGCAGTAACTGCTGGCCGAGCAATGTCTAATGCCTTCTCTGGTGTTAAAAGAGCTATGGGGCGAGGAATTGCCCTTTTAGAGCGTTACCGATACCAGTTAGGATTGATAGCAGGTGCAGGAATTGCGGCTATAACTAAATCGGTGTTCAGTGCTGGTGATGCCAGGGAAACTGTAAATAAATTTAATGTTGTTTTTGGAGAAGTTGCTGACTCAACCAAGGAATGGGCTAATCAATACTCTAATGAAATTGGTCGTTCAAAATATGCGACAATGGACTGGCTGAACAGTTTTCAAGATGTGCTGGTACCAATGGGACTTGCCAGAGATGAAGCAGCAGGATTATCTAAAGAAATGGTTCAATTGTCAGCTGATTTAGGTTCTTTCAATAATGTTGGTACAGCAGAGGCTGCTAATGCAATGCAATCTGCTTTAATGGGAAATCATAGGGCTGTTAAAAGTCTTGGAGCTCAGCTTAATGAAGAAAATCTTAATGCTAGAGCTGCAGCAATGGGATATAAAGAAAGTTTTAGACAATTAGATAGTTTATCAAAAATGCAAATTAGGTACAAAGAAATTGTTGCTCAATCTCAAGACTCAATAGGAGATGCTATCCGAACTTCAGAGGAATGGAACAACCAGGTTCAGCGTTTTAAAGGAAATATTCGTGATGTATCAATAGCAATGGGCTTTAATTTCATACCTAGATTTACTGAGGGTCTGATAGTGATAAATAAATTCTTAGATAGAATTGAACAAAGCGAGAAGTTGACGGCAGCAGCCAGATTTTTCACGATAGGTGTTGCAATAACTGGAATAGCTGCAGCAATTGGAATGGTAAGCTCTGCTTGGCCAATGATAGGGGCAATATTTAGCATTCAGGGCTTTGGTATAGCTGGGGCGGTAATGGGCCTAGTTCTCTTACTGGAAGACTTGTGGGTTGGATTGAACGGTGGAGAGGCCGTGCTAAATCCACTTATAGACTTCACCAAAAAATATAAAACTCAGGTATTGGCAGTAGCTGGAGCGATAACGGCATTTTTTGCACCTGCGATATATTCCTCAGCGATACCAGCAGTCTCAGCATTTACCACGAGTCTATTTTTAAAAGGTAAATTTGCCTTAACCTCTTTTGCAAGTGGAATCTGGACTGCAATAACTGCCTCATTTGCTTTTTGGAAGGCATTGATCACAAAAGCTGTTGTTGGTGTGGCAAGTTTTGCTACTTCGGTGGCTGGGGCTGCCTGGACTGCAGCAACTACCTTTGTAGGAGCTATAGGTTCGGCGATTACGGCAACATTATCATTTACAGCTGCACTATTAGCAAACCCGATTACTTGGGTGGTTATAGGAATTGCCGCACTGGGAGCTGCACTTTATACACTGCATAAAAATTGGGATACAGTGAGTGCATTTTTAAATAGAACTTGGAATTCATTCATTGATAATCTTTCAGCTGGTGTCAGTTGGATAAAAGAGAAGTTTGTCAACCTGCTGCCTGATGTTGATATGCCTAGTCTGCCAGACATAGCTGCAGGGGTTAAAAATAAATTTAATCAGGCTGTTAACTGGGTGAAAGAAAATCCATTGAAAGCAGTTAATTTCTCAATTCCTACAGTCAATCTACCAAATATAATAAATAAAATTTATGAATCTGGACGACAATTCATAAAAGACAAGACAGGGATTGAACTTCCTGCTTTAAAACTGCCAACATTACCTGATTTAGTTGGCGGAATAAAATCAATCTGGAATAGCGGAAAAGATTTTGTTAATAATTTAGTTTCTTTCGATTTGCCAGGTTTAAGTATGCCAGATATACCCGATCCGATAGCCAAGATTGATGAATGGGCCAGCAGCATTAAAAGCAAATTAAGTAATATAGACTTTGGCTCTGCCCTTAAGACAGCAATTGAAAATGCTATGGATAAACTGCCAGGCTGGATGCAGGGAATGGCAAAAAAGATAATGGACTATTTGCCTCAATCACCTGCTAAAATTGGACCATTGAGCCAGTTAGACAGGGTAGGACCAGGGCTAACTCAAACAATCGGGAAAGGTGTCGATAAGTCCAGAGAGCAGGTTACTGGACCATTGAGCAGCATGTGGAATGAGTCAATGATTGCTGAGCCTAAAACTATTGTTAGAGATTACAGCCCGATGAAGGGTATTTCCGACAGTGGTTTTGGAAGTTCTCAAAGTGTTACAAATAATAATTATAACCAAAGCAATAAAAGTAGTAATAGTAAATCAGAAAAGAAAGTAGTAATTGAGAATCTTAATCTTGAAGGTTCAAACAATACAGTTCAGGATGCTCAAAAAATAATTAAAATAATAGAGCAGTATTTTGACGGAGAGGCAACAGCTGCGGTAGGTGATTCAGTTGGCTAGATTATACAATGATGATTTTGATATAGAAATAGAGGTTGCTCCAGAAGAAAGTGTTAACTTAAAAAATGAAGTTACTGAAAAGCCAGTTGAGGATAAAACAGAAATAGCTGATCATATCAATCACCAACCAGTTGAAATTAATCATACATTCGTTATAGCTGGAGATGAAGCAGAAGATCAGCGAGATAGATTAGAAGAAGCAAGCCAGCATGATGAAGTCTTTAACTACATGGATGTTAAAGATTACAGATTATATGAAAACATGGTTATTTTAAGTATAAATTTTGATACTGATGCTCAAATATCTAATGGTTACCAGGGCAGTATTTCCTTAAAACAGGTTCAGGTAGCTGAGCAGGAGACTATATTTGTTAATTTAGGAACTGATCCTTCAACCGGCAATGAAGTGCAGCAAAATGCTACAGAAACAGAAGAACGGTCCAATAAGACAGAAAATATAGATGAAGAAAGCACTGATCAGTCAATTCTTACCTCAATGATATCCCCTTTCGGCGGTGATGAATAATGGATGCTAAATATTTACCTGTAGAAAAAGAAAATATTAAACAGGTTCCTGACAGATTTTTGACTGATGTAGCAGGAACAGAGCTTATATTTGAAATAAGCTGGAATCATCAAGGGTTTTTTGCTATGTCAGTTTTTGATTCTACCGGAGAGGCTATACTTGAAGGTAAAAAAATAACTTACGGCACGAATATGTTCGACAATATTATTGATGACAGGCTGCCTGACGGTATCGGGATAATACCACTTGATAAAACAATGGCCGCAGAAAAAGAAGGAGTTACTTACGATAATTTTTATGACAGTGTAAAGCTATATATAGCTGGTGATTACTAATGTCAAAAGCCTTTGGAAGAAGAGTAATATTTACTCTAGAAAATAAAGAAATAAAATACCCTGATTTAGATTTAGAATTTGAGGTTAATTTTAACACTGACTCAGACGGTAATGTAGGCCATGTTAGATTTTTCAATATAAGCAATAAAACAATTGATCTTCTTAAAAAAGATACTAATTTCACTCTGAGAGCTGGCTATAAAGATGATGTTGGTCTGCTCTTGCCTGGAGTTATTTCTCATACTCAAACCTCCTGGGATACAACTGATAAAATTACTGAAATTGTAGTGGGCGATAATACTTCTGATTGGTTGAATACTACAGTTAATCAGACCTGGAGAGCTGGTATTAGAGCAAGAGATGTTGCTGTTGATTTAATTGATATGCTCCCTTTTGGAATTGGAGAGATTAATTTAGCCAATAATATAGATTACCCAAAAGGAAAAACTTTTTCCGGTACTGTTAAAACAGCACTTGAGGAAATAGCAAAAGATGCAGCTACTAAATTGCATGTTGGTAGAAGTAAAATTTATTTGAGACCTGAAGAAGTTGGAACCAGAGAGATTGTTAACCTTAATAAAAGGACCGGATTGATAGCTTCTCCACAAAAGATTGATGAAGATGGAGAAGAAGGTTATAAGGTTCAATCTCTTTTAAATTATAGAATCTGGGCTGACAGCATCATTAGAATTGATAGCAAAACTATTTCAGGTTTATTTAGAGTAAAAAAAGGTCTGCATAAATTATCAAGCAGTGATTTCATTACAGAAATGGAGGTTGTTAAAGCATGAGAGGGTCTAAGTTAATGAAAAAATTAATTGATCAGGAATTAAAAGAGCTTCATGTAGCTTTACCGGCTAAAATAGAAAATTACAATCCGGAAACAATGATAGCTGAAATTACTCTTTTATCTAAAAAAATATTAAATGATGAAGAAGTAACAATACCCAAAATAATTGAAGTTCCTGTCGGTCATTTGAATGCTGGTCCTTTTGTGATCAGGCCTCCATATCAAAAAGGTGATGTAGTCCAGGTGCTTTTTAATGAAAGAGCTTTAGATAAACTGCTTATAACTGGAGACCCAGAGAGTGTTAAGTATAAAAGAAAGCACGCTTTTGATGATGCAGTAGTAATTAAAGGCCTAAAAGCTGAACAGGAAAGTAAATTAAACTCTAATTATGGAGAAGACTTGTTATTTGAAAATCAAGAAGCTGATAGCCGCATAGTAATGAAAAAAAATGGAGATTTATTTGCTGAAACAAGTGGTAATACAGATATTAAAACAACTGGAAATACTACAATTCAAACTGATGGAGACACTAAAATTGATACCACTGGTGTTACAGATATAATTTCCGGCAGTCCTGCCACGATTAAAGCTCCAGTTATTACTGTTGATGGAGAAGTCCATCTTGGCGGGTCCGGTGGTGAAGGGCTAAGTATGGGAGATACACTCAAAGCCTGGTTGGATGGCCATAAACATCCAGGAGATAGTGGCGGCACTACTGGAACTCCTACTTCAGCAAGCCCTGATACAAGCGGGAAAGTGTTTACAAATTAGGTGGTGGTTTAATGAAAAAAGATAAAAAAGGTCATTTGATTGCAGGTTTTTTGATAGGTTTATTATTAAATTTTTGGTTTGCTGCATTGGCCGGAGCGGCTAAAGAGATTTATGATTATTTAAATCCGAAGAACCATACTGTCGAATTAGCAGATTTTTTATTTACTGCAGCAGGCGGTTTGATAGCGACTTTAATTAAGTCGGTGATTATATGAGAAGTTTTTATTTTGATAAAGAAAACGGAACTACAAAATTTGACGAACTACACGATATAGAAGAAGCAACTGGAAAAATGGAACTTGAGCAGGCTCTTTGGATCAGAATAATGACCAATCAGGGAGAGTGGATATTTGATTTAGATTTCGGCCACCCCTGGTTAAAACTTTTTAGAGAAAAAGCAACTGCCAGAGAGCATAGATCAGAGTTAATCAAAACAATTTATAAAGAAGATAGAGTTAAAGAAATTTTAGAAATTAATGTTGATGTTTCTGAAAAACATAACAGGAAACTTAAGATATATTTTAAGGCTTTAACTACTGAAGGTTTAATTGAATCGTCAGAGGAGGTGGAATTTTAATGTCTGATGAATTTGGTGTAACAGAAAAAGGCTTTAAGAAAAAAACATATCAAGACATAGTCGAATCCTTAGAAGAAAAATCAAAAAGCTATTTTGGTGAAGATGTGAACGTTTCATCATCCTCTGTAAATGGTTGGTTTATAAGGCTATTCGCTTTCAGTTTATCATTAATATGGTCTGTGGCTGAAAAAGTATATAATTCAGCTTATGTGATTTTAGCAGAAGATCAAAGTTTAGATTATGCTGTATCTAACCTTAATGTCAAAAGAAAAGGTAAAAGAAAATCAGAGGTTCCACTTACTGTAATAGGAACTCCTGGTACTGAAATAGATAAAGGCTGGACGGTTGAAACTGAAACTGACAGCTCAATTAAATTTGAGACTAAATATAATACCACTATTGAATCTGATGGAGAAACAGAAGTTCAGCTAATAGCAAAAGAAGCTGGTGAAAAAGGAAATGTGCCGGCTAATACTATTACTGTTATTACTCAGCCTATTTCTGGTGTTGATTCAATTACAAATCCTATAGCAGCCGATTTTGGAAGAGATAGAGAAACAAATCACGAACTAAGAAACAGATATTTTAATCAGCTGGGCCAGAACTCTAGTGATGTAATTGCGGCTATTACTGCTGCAGTATCTGATATAAATGAAGTTAGACAGGTAAAAGTATTTGAAAATGATACTGAACAGACTAACTCTCTCGGTATGCCTATGAAGTCGGTATTTGCTGTAGTTCTGGGAGGGCTTGAAGAAGATATTGCTAAGGCTATTTATACTGCAAAAGCCGGCGGAATAAGAGCATATGGGGATATAATCACTGATGTTTTTGATGAGGGTGGAACTATCCATAAAATAGGGTTTTCAAGGCCTACTGATGTAGATACATATTACACAATAGACCTGATTACTAATGATGATTACCCTGTAGATGGTGATGAGCTGATAACTGATGCCATAGTTGATTATTTAGACGAATTGATTATAGCTGATGATATTATTCACTCCAAAATTACTCATGAAATACATGGAGCCTGCAGCGGTATTATTGATTTTGAATTATATATCGGCACCACTGCGAGCCCAACCACAAAAGATAATATTGAGATTTCAGGATTGGAAGTTGCAATTACTGATCCAACTAAGGTTGTGATCAACCATGTCTAAAATATTAGAAGCAATGAAAGAGAAGTTTATAAGCTTTATTACTAAAGATGAGGATTCCGATTTTGTTAAAAAGCTAAGAATGTTAGCAGAAGAAATGGAGATTGTTCAAACTGCTTTTGATGATATAGAAGAAGTTAAAAATCTAAATGATGCTTATGGCAAAACACTTGATCATTATGGTGCAAATGTCGGAGAATCAAGAAAAGGTAATGATGATACTTTATACAGGCTGTTAATTAGAATTAAAATAGCAGAGAACACCAGTGACGGCTCAATACCTCATATAATAGATGCTTTAAGTCTAGCAATAGATAGACCACCCGAGGACATTTATGTTCAGGAAGGGTGGTCTTTTGTTACAGAAGAGCAGCCTGCATCTATATTTCTTTCCTTCCCATCCAAAGTTTTTAGCGATTACAACATTACTTATGAAAGATTTATTAATTTATTTAATAATGTTGTAGGCGGTGGAATAAGCACTGATTTCTTCTTAATTGAAGAGGATGACATCAATATAGTTGCGACAATGCCCTATACTGAAATGTCTACTTTGCCGTATTGCGACACCGTAAAAACTGGAGAATGGACTGATCAGTTTACTGGTGAAATCTATTTAAGTAATGTGTATGAGAAATATTCTACTGAAAAACAGGAATATCCATTTTTAGCTGGGTTGTATTCCGGCAGTACAGAAATTGATTACCCGCAAGGTGTTATTGACAGTATGAAGGTGCAAGAAATTTACAGCACCGCTGATCAAGTATTACCCTTTACAGCTAATTTGATTTCTGGAGGATATGAAGAAAGCAACAGAGGTTATAGTTTTAAATCAATACTTAACTTTAATACCAGCTATGAAAAGTACACTAAAGATTATAATTACTGCAATACCTTTAGATGCGGGGAGGTGGCAATATGATCACAAGTGCAGGCCTCAATAAATTAGCACGAGAAACTGACAGTTTTATTAGTCACGGCACTTATACTGTCAATGGCCAGAAAAAAGAAACTGACATTTATAAAGTTAAAATAGATGGCAGCAAACTTAGAATCTTTCTCTATTTAAATGAAGCCGAGGGAGTTGGGGACCTAACCAATTTTGAGCTCATTGATGATGAAGGAAGTATTTTTGCTGATAAACCAGATCAGATAGAAAAAGGAGATTTAAAAGGTTTATTGATCGCTTTTGATTTTGATATCCAGGAGGTGTAAATAATAAATGATATATGATGAAAATTATACTCCACTCGAGTGGATAGATCATGTAGTGGATGCAGATGGTAATGTTATACAGCAGGGTACAGTTATAAGTAAAAAGAAAATGGAAAGAATTGAATCCGGTGTTCAAACAGCTTTAGGACCATCCGGGATACTTGCTTTCCAGACTCTGCAGTTTGTTCAGAAACTTAACCAGGAATTTGAGAAAATAAAAAAGCAAAAAATAATGCAGGGAGAAGTGACTGTCACTGCTGATAATTATACAGCTGTAGCTTTAGATGGTTTTGTGCAGTATGATGCACCTGATTATCAAGTAGTTACTGAGCTTGTATCTGGTGACCCTGGCTTTGTTGGTGACATAAAGGTTTATGACAAGACATCAAATGGATTTAAAGTTAGTTTTACCGGTAGTGAAGATGAAGCGACTATCAAATGGACTTTAATTAACTTTGATGTCAAATAAGGAGGTGCAGCAATAGATGATAATTAACGAATTGAATACTGGAGAAAAAGCTGACTATTCCCTAAATGGGAATTTTTTAGTTTTGAGTGTTTTAGATAAAAGCATTGGCCTTGATTTAGAGGTAATGCAGGATGATGAAAAGAAAACTGTCGATATTTGCACAAATAAAACAGGTAATCTGGTGGAAGGTATCGATAAATGGTATGTAGCAAACATAACTATTCCTGCAGCTGAATATGAAATGCAGGGCACTGGAGAAGTGGACGAAGATGGAAAAACAGTTTACGAAAAGGTCAAAAAACCTTTTAATGTAGACGAAGTAGTGCTCGATTTATGGGCTCTACCTAATTATATTCTTAAACAAAATCAAAAAGAGGAAGTGATTAATTAATGGAACCTTTTGTATTTAGTATAAAAGATAGTTACAGAGCAGCTGTTGAAGCTCAAACCGGAGGAAGAAACACAGTTCTATATGATGATCAGGGAAATCCTTCTGTTATGTATAGGCTGCCTAAGTTTAATTTAGATGATGTTGTAGACACCTGGCCAAACGAACCGCATCCAGCTTTCATTGTTAACGGTGTGGTTAAGGATGAAATTTTCATTTCAAAATATCAAAATATTATCAAGAACAGCCGGGCTTATTCAATCCCTAATCAGGACCCAGCAACATCAATTAATTTTGATACAGCGAGAGCTGCATCATTTGCTAAGGGAACTGGCTGGCATCTTATGACCAATGCAGAATGGGCTGCTATTGCACTCTGGTGCAGGAAAAATGGTTATGAGCCCAGAGGTAACAATGACTATGGTCAGGATATAAGTGCTCCGCATGAAAAAGGTGTAGAAACTTATGGTGGTGGAGACCCTTACAAAACATATAGGGTAGCAACCGGATCTGGACCTGCTTCATGGTCTCACGATGGAACTCTAGCAGGCATATTTGATTTAAATGGAAATGTTCATGAATGGGTCGATGGCTTAAAGCTAGTTGACGGTAAAATTTGGGTTCATGATGAAAATGATTTTCAGACTGGTAATGCTGCTGGAGATAATACAGGCTGGTTAGATCTCGGAGCTTATATGGATGTAGACGGCACTACATTACAGCTTGATAGTGTAATTGACAATGTAATGGACGAAGCAAGTAGCGAATATATCTCTCATATTTTTGAGAATATGACCGCTGATACTGGCTTTACAGTTCCTGAAAGACTAAAATATTTGGCTGTATTCCCGGAAGGCACAGGATATAACGGAGATTATATTTATGTTAGAAACTACGGTGAGCGTTTGCCGCTCCGTGGTGGCTACTGGAGCGGCGGCTCGGCGGCCGGTGTCTTTCAGTTGGGCCTGTACAGCGAGCGTTCGGGCTCGAGCCACCGCATTGGCTTCCGCTCCGCTTTTGTTTCTCTATAAATCTGAACTCTAAAATCTGTTAGGGGTGGGCGATAGCCTTCCCCTACATTACTTGAAGGATGATAATTTGGAAAATCTAATAGTATATCAAAAGACTTATGACATGATCCAGTATGGTTACCAGGCATTAAAACAATTTCCTCGCAGCGAAAAGCATACTTTTGCTGCAGAGATAAAAGAGGCAATGATAAAGCTTTTAAAATTAATTATCATAACTAATAAAAAATATTATAAAAAAACTACATTAAGAGAAATGGATACTCAATTAGAATTGATAACTACTTATATAAGATTAGCCAAAGATTTAGAATTTCTTCCTTTTAAAAAGTATGGCATCTGGTCCGAAAAACTTGATGAAGTAGGTAAGTTGATCGGCGGCTGGATGAAAACAATAGAAAAGAAACAATAAAATTTTATAAATTTTCGGTAGTAGGCCGATGCGTTTGCCGCTCCGTGGTGGCAACTGGAACAACGGCTCGACAGCCGGTGTCTTTCAGTTGAACCTGAACAACGAGCGTTCGAACTCGAACAACAACATTGGCTTCCGCTCCGCTCTATTTATATTTTTAGGCCAGAAGTTAGCAACCTACTGGGTTGTTATCCAGTGCCAGCAACATAAATAAAGGGGCCTACTTCCATCCTGAGAAACAAATTTGTCCCTCCAGGAAAAAATTTAAATTGTCAGTTAGGCAGCAAGTATTGAAATATAGAAAGTTGTCACGGCCGGCACCTTAAAACCTGCTCTAAATAAGAGCGGGTTTTTCTTTTCACCTGAATACAGAGAAAGTGGTGATAACATTCCAAAAAAATTTAGAAATTTATATCCAAAAATATACGATTTTGAGAATTTATATTTAGCTTATATAGAAGCAAGAAAGAAAAAAAGATTTAAAAATGAAGTTTTAAAGTTTACCAGGCAGTTAGAAAGCAATCTTATCCAGCTGCAGAATGAATTGATACACAAAACTTATGAACAGGGCAAATATCATCAGTTTTATGTATATGAACCAAAGCAAAGACTGGTTATGGCTCTTCCTTTTAGGGACCGGGTAGTTCAATGGGCTATTTACCGACAAGTATTTCCTATCTTCGACAATATATTTTATGAGCATAGCTGTGCTTGTAGAGTTGGAAAAGGCACTCATTATGCTGCAGATCAATTAAGACACTGGATGAGAAAGCTCGACAGACAACCAGGCGAAACTTATTTTCTGAAAGCTGATGTAGCAAAATACTTTTATAGAATAGATCATCGAGTTCTTTTTGAACTTATTAAAAGAAAGATAGATTGCAAAGATACACTAAGATTACTCTGGAGAATAATTAAAAGCGATGATGGTGAGTTTGGCATTCACCTGGGAGATCACCATTTTGAAGAAGGCAAAATTAAAGGAATTGGAATACCTATTGGTAATCTAACCAGCCAAATGTTTGCCAATGTTTATTTAGACTTTCTCGATAAATTCATTAAGCATACTCTCAAAGCAAAGCATTATGTTAGATATATGGATGACTTTGTTATTTTAGGAAAATCAAAAAATAAATTACATACAATCAGACAGGAGATAGAAATATTTCTTGCTGATTATCTTAAATTAGAACTTAACAACAAAACTACTGTTGATAATATCTGGAATGGAATAGATTTCTGCGGATATGTTACTTATCCACCATATAGAAAATTGAGAAAAAGCACAAAAAGAAAACTAAAAAGACGGCTTAAATATCTACAGAAAAAATACTATAAAGAGGAGGTGGAGATCAATGAAATAAATGCTAGTGTGCAGAGTTATTTAGGAATATTAAAACATTGTGACAGCCACAATCTCACAATGTCAGTTATTGGCCAGTTAGAAGATGAAATACTTAATCAACTAGATTTAGAGGACGTTCTAGAACAAAGAAGTTGATGCAATATACAGAAAAGCAAATACTTTTGCCTTGTAGTAGGGCTATTTTGAGGTGATTTGATGGAAAGCAAAGGGCACAGCATAGATGAATGCCCCTTAAGAGAAAAGATAGAAGAAAATGCAGATAGGTCTAAAGATAATCAAAGAAAAATTGAACAATTAGTAAAAGGTGATTGGTATTCAAATAAAGACTTATATAAGATGATTCAAAACTTAACTTCTCAGCTGACTGAGTTTAACGGAAAATTTGATAAATATAATGGGCTTATAGAAGACAGGGAAAAAGACAGAGAATTATTAGAAAAATTCATTTCTAAAGTTAATAAAATAGAGACTAAAGGGAAAACAGAAAAAGAAATTACTACAAATTGGAGAGAGTGGATTGGTTGGATAATCGCAATTTTATTGGCATTATCAAAATTAGGAGTGTTTTAAAATGGATAATATTTTCAAAAAAGCTTTTGAAGAAGTTATGGAAATTGAAGGTGGCTATGTTAACCACAAAGATGATCCTGGTGGTGCTACTAATTTTGGCATCACAGAAGCAGTAGCAAGAAGAAATGGATATGAAGGAGATATGAGAGATTTAAAACTGCACCAGGCCAGAGATATTTATTACCATGAGTTTTGGCTTGATCAGAAATATAACAAAATTAAAAACAGAGATGTAGCAATTGAAATGTTTGATCAGGCAGTAAACATGGGACCTGGCCGAGCTAATAGAAATTTACAAAAATCTTATAATTTGCTTTCTGATAATAAAATTTCAGTTGATGGAGCGATAGGTCCTAACACTTTGAGAGCTGTTAATCACTGTAATAAGCCGGTGGGATTGTTTAATCTACTTAATGGCTATCAAATTATGCACTACATTAATCTTGCTGAAAATAGCCAAAAATATAGGTCATTTATTCGTGGCTGGGTTAATAAAAGAATAGAAATTATAAGGAAGTGACTACTATGGAAGATATGGAAGAACAAAAAGTAAATGAAGTCAACTTAAAAGAGGATTCTAATGATAACGGAATTCCAGACTGGGCTGAATTTACAGCTACTTACTTAATAGCTGCTGTTTGTATAAGCCTGGCTGTGGCTGGTTATGTCAGACAGGATTTAGATGACCCGACAATCAAATGGCTTTTAGGTTTCAGTGTTGTTCTAACTGGTGGCCGTGATGCTATCAAAGCATTCATTAAAAGTAAGGTGTGATAAAATGTACCTAATAAAATACTTGCTTTATATCTTAGAGCACAAATGGAATGTTTTTAAAATCTCAATTAAAAAAGGCTATTATTTGCATGCTTTAACTCATGATTTAAGTAAGTTTAGCGGCAGTGAATTTTTGGCATATGCTGGTTATTTCTACAAAGATAAGGCAAAATATAAACATCGCTTTGAAATGGCTTGGAGACATCATTATTACAACAATCCACATCATTGGCAGCATTGGCTGGATACAGATGGGAACCCGATAGAAATTCCAGATAAATACATTGAACAAATGATAATTGACTGGGAGGCTATGGGTATCAAATTTAATGATACTGCAAAAGAATATTATTTAAAAAATAAAAATAAAATTAAATTAACTCCGCATACAAGAACTAATCTAGAAATAAAATTAAAAATGGGTGATCAAAATGCTAAAAACTAAGCATAAAATTATATTGATTGTAGTTGCTGCACTGTTAGTAATTGGAGCTCTCTTTTTTGGAGGTTGGAAGCTGGCTTCTCTTTTAGGTATCGGAGCTGCAGCTGGTGGATACAAAGCTGCAAGCAAACAGGTCCAGAAGCAAGCTGATCAGGAAAAAGAAGTGGTTAATGAAGTAGAAAAGGATATTGATAATAGAAAAGAGAAAGACCAAGAGCTGCAGAAAAATTCAGAAAATCGCAAAGAAAAAGCCGAAAAACTTAATAATAATCAAAAAGACCGGCAGGAAAGAGCTGAAAGTTTAGAGGATAGGCTTAATAACCACATAGAAGGTGATAACAATTAAACGTCTACTTGTATTTTTAATAGTTTTATCTTTGCTTTTTGTGCCGATTGTTGTCAATGCTCAGGAGTTAGATCCTCCGAAAGAATATGATCAACTCTTGGAAGATTATCGTGACATGTACGATATCGCTCAAAAATATAAAAAGCTTTATGAGGAAGCAGAAAAAGATGTCACTGAGTATAAAAAATTATACAACCAGGCGGAAGCAGATGTTGAGGAATACAGGCAATTTTATGAATCAGCTGAGGAGAACAATCGAAAGTTAATAGATTCTAATAACAGATTACAGGATTTGATTGATACTCAAAAAGATATGATTGACGATATATTAAATAAAAAAGAAATTGGAATAATAACAGGGGTCAATGTGGTCCCTGCTAATATAAAAAATAGTGGAATAATTCTTGGATTTGATTTTCAGTTTTAAGTTTTGAAGTTTTGCATTAAAACAAGATATATAGTAAACTGTACTATAATGTAGATAAAATATTTTTAAAAAAATTTGCTCTGCAGGCAGCTCGCAGGCAAGAACCATTAGAGTCTAATTTATAGCAAATAAAAAAAGAGCCCAAAAAGGACTCTTATCACTGCTATATCAATGGTGCGAAAGGAGGGATTCGAACCCTCACGGTCGTGAGACCACTAGACCCTGAACCTAGCGCGTCTGCCAGTTCCGCCACTTTCGCACTGACAAATTATATTTTAACTTATAAATTAAAATTTGTCAAGGATATTGTTTTCATGATTGTGTCAAGTAGCTTTTGGAAATAGATTAAGACTCCCTTTAAATATTTTAGAATGCAAGAGACTTTATTGCTCTCTGCAATCCACTAACTTTACCTTTGCGTAAGGCAGGAACTGTTTCTTTAGCAACTGGGAATAATGTTTTCCTGTGATCTATAATTTTTTCTGTTCTCATTTTGATTCTTTTTTCTTTTTCCTTATGCTCATATAGTTTGAATAGATCATCCTTTTTGCCGCCATTATATTTAAATACTCTTAATCTGGCCATTCTATCTGCACCATCTTCTGACCAGGATAAAGGCCTGGAAGACATCCTTGAAGCTAATACATGGCTTACATGACCTTCCGCACTACAACCTTGGGCATTTGGGTCATTGGCATAATTTTCTATACCTGCCCAGTTAGAATATATATAATTTCTTGCTTCTTTAACTCTCTCTTTTTGCTCCTCATTTTTTGCTTCTTTAGAAAGTATTTTAAAAGTTGATCTAACCCATTTGATTTTGGCTTGATTTAAACCCAACCAAAGATTACTTCTTTGCTTTGGATAGTGGCCTGTCGCCTTTAGTACATATTTATTTAAGTGATATCTATCCAATAT
>NZ_SNWX01000007.1 GCF_004362045.1 Halanaerobium saccharolyticum
TTCCTTCAGATTCCACCTCGCGATGGACACCCTTGTCTTCAGCTAGCGGTTGGCACTATTAACCCCCACATCAGACTTTCACTGATTAGCAAATATTCATGCCAGGCAAACTAAAATTGAGAAGGACCGCTCTCGGTCCTTCTCGGTATTATCTAACTGGTCTAATTAACTTATGGCTGTCTTGGTTCTCCAATTTCATAACCAAGTAGATCTTTAAGATCTAATTCCATATATTGAACTGCAGTTGAAGCATCACTTTCACCAGTTAATACAGAATGTACTCCCTGGAAGAAAATTTCTGATGCCTGATTATAATTTGGTGCAGTTGCAGTAGAAGGTCTGGCAACAGCATTAGTAAACACCTCATATAACTTACCAAAGAAAGGAACTGCTTCTAAAACTTCTTCATCTTTATATAATGACTTAATTGTTGGATTAAATGAACCTTCAATTGCACGCATCTTTTGAACCTTTTTACTTGCCATAAATAAAGCAACATCAGCAGCTATTTCAGGATGTTCACTATACTTACTAACTGAAAGATTCCAGCCACCTAAAGTTGCAGCAGAACTACCACTATCACCAGCAGGTAAAGGTGCTACATCAAATTTACCCTTAATCTGACTTGTGTCTGCATTACCTAAAGTATAAGCATAAGGCCAGTTACGCATAAATAGAGCATTACCAGCTTCCCACATTTTTCTTGCATCTTCTTCTGCCATACCTGTTACACCAGTCGGGGAAATTCCACCAACCCAACCTGATGCCATATCAATTGCTTCGATGGCTTTTTCATTATTAATTGTAATTTTTTTATCCGGACTAACAATGGTACCGCCACCATTAGAAAATACCCATTCTAAGGCATCACAGGTTAAGCCTTCATAAGCATTACCCTGCCAGACATAACCATAAAAGTCAGGGTTTCCGGCTGCTCTTTCCTGCTCCATAATATATTTAGCTGTTTCTTCTAATTCTGTCCAAGTTTGAGGAACTTCACGATCATATTTTTTTAACAAATCGGTTCTATAATATAAAAGTCCAGCGTCAGTGAACCAGGGAATTGCAACAAGTCTTCCCTCAACAGTATTGTTCATAACTATTTCCTGGAAATGATTATCTGTAACTTCTTCAGCTCCGTACTTATTCAAATCAATAAAGTGCTGAGCTAAATCTCCAGGCCAGATAACATCTACCTGATAGACATCAACTTTTGGACTTTCAGCTTCCAAAAACTGTAAATACAAACCTAATCTATCATTAGCAAGATCAGGTGTAGAAAGAACATTAATTTTAACATTCGGATGTTCTTCCATATACATCTGTGCTGCCTGCTGGGTTAATTCTAACTCTTTACCCACACTACCTGCAGCTACAGTTATTTCTGTTTTTTCCTGAGCAAAACCTACAGCTGTAAATGAAACTACTAAAGCCAAAACTAAAACTAAAAGCAAATATTTTCTCATTAATAATTCTCCTCCTTAAAGTTAATTAATAAAACAATTATGTTAAGAATATATCTTAACTACCCCCTATTATTGACTACAATCACCCCCCTTATTAAGTATTATGCTAATCTATTTGTGCTTTCTCTAACCACAAGTTCATGTGGAATAAAGACCTTATTATCTTCAATTTTTTCCTGATTGATAATATTATTCAGAATTTCTATACTCTTTAAACCCAGCTGATAGCCTGATTGTTTGATAGTCGTTAAAGCAGGATCAATATATTCCCCCAGCTCAATACCATCAAATCCAACTACTGAAATATCTTCAGGCACTTTAATATTCTGTTCTCTTAAATAACTTATTGCACCAACTGCCATTTCATCATTAAAAGCAAAAATTGCTGTTACATCTGGAAATTTACTCATAATTTTTTTTGCTGCAGAATAACCACTTTCAAATGTAAAATCTCCCTCAATAAACCGCCTGGGTTCGTATCTTATTTCACTAAGCCTTAAAGCAAGTTTGACACCTCTAAGCCTTTCCTGGCTGGCAAGTAGATCCAGATCAGGGCCCTTAATAAATGCCAGATCTTTATGCCCGGCTTTACATAGAAACTCTACCATATCATAGGCCGCTGCAACATTATCAACTGTTACACAGCTGATCTGTGGATCATTAATATAACCCGAAGCAAAAACTACTGGAATCTGATAGTTTTTTACTATGGAGAGTAGATCATTATAATAATTTGTTGTAATCAAAATAATTCCGTCTATCTTTTTTTGTTTCATAATATTTAAATAATTCTGCTCTTTCTCGAATTCTCCATCTGAATCACCGTAGATTAGAGCATAACCTCTTTCTCTGGCTTCTGCTTCAATTCCTTTAAGCAGATTAGCCAGAAAAGGCCTTTCCATCCCAGCTCCAATAACTCCGATTAAATTGCTGGTATTAGTTCGCAATATTCGAGCAGAATCATTAATTTGATAGTCCAACTTATCAACAGCCTTTTGCACCTTTCTGGCTGTTTCTTCTCTAACCAGTGAACTATCATTTAAAACACGAGAAACTGTGCTTAATGAAACTCCTGCTAATTTGGCTACATCTTTCATAGTGACATCCATATTTTTCGCTCCCAGTAAATAATGAAATCCATTTCACTAATTAGTATATTCAACACTCAATTAAAAATTCCTGCAAAATTATCAAATTTATTTAAATATTATGCTTATTTCTTATAAAATAGCCTATATTTATGTGATTTCTGATAATTTAAGTCAAAATATCTCCTTTTATGAGGAAATAATTCAAATTGAAAATATTTATAACTTTCTGTTAATTTAAGTCTTGAAAAAAGCCTGAAATTCATGAAATGGTTTTCAGGCTTTTAATTGATTTATTGTTCAAAATAAAGCATTTCAAAGTTATATTTTGAATATACATTTTTAAACAATTCCTCGTTTTTTATTTTACTGGAAATTAGATAACTATCTGCTCCCTGAAGCAGAAATACAAATGGATTATCATTAATTAATATTTCGGTAATGATTTCGTAAGCTTTTTCCCGGTTCTGCCTGCTGCTTATTAATTTTAAATAATCTATCATATTATCCACTCTGCTATTATGATATCCAAAATAGTTTTTGGCTGAAGTTGAATAAAAATTGTCATAAATAAATTGAAAACGGCTGCTGTATTTAGATGACATGATAAAAAGTTGACTATCTATATTTTGACTTTTTACCTTTTTAAAATATTCAGCCCAGTTATATTTTTTTACTTCAAGTTTTATATCTTTTGATTTTAACTGGTTTTTCATATATTCAGCTATTTTAATAGCTGTTTTTGAATTGTTAATTGTTAAGCTTAAATTATTTAACTCATTATCCAGAGTAGCACTATCATTTTTTACTAAGTTTTCTCTTATTTTAGCTAATAATTGTTGATTATTACTGCTGGCCCCGGGTAAAATAAGATTATTAAAATTTAAAGCTGCAGGAAAATCATTTTTATTGATAATATCTCTAATACTCTCTTTAAAATTCATCTGACTGGAATTGAAATGTAAATCACTTTTATAATTAAATGCAGCAAAATAGATATAGCTGTTTTCAAATTTCATAATTTGATAATCACTAAAATTATTTTTTTGCTGTTGAAAGGCAGAAAACTCCTCTGAATTAAGCTGGTATAAATCAAATTTCTGTAGATTATTTTTTAAAATTTTACCTTCCACAAAATTTATTTCAATCTGATTTAAATAGGGGGTGTTTTGGTCCTGATAATTATTTTTCCAATAATTGTCGTTTTTGAGTAGGGTAACTTTATTTTTAAAAAATCCTCCAAATTTAAAGGGTCCTGTACCGACTGGAGTTAGAGAAAAATTAAAATCCTTATTTAAAACTGCCTCTGCCGGCATTACAACAGCTGCCCTTTTAGCTAAATTATATATAAAAGGAGCATAAGATTGCTTTAATTCAATTTCTAAATTATAGGTATCTAAAACCCTAATACCAGCTATTTCTTTACTTTTACCCTGTCGAAACTTGTCATAACCTTTAATTTTAGCTAATAACTCAGCATAGGGGGATTTGTTTCTAGCAGCAGCCAGATATTCTAATGACCATTTCCAGTCTTCTGCAGTAACACTTCTTTCATTTAGCGGCACTTCTCCTTCTTTAATTTTGTAAGAATGAAAATAAATATTCTTCTTTAATTTAAAATTATAAACCGTAGAATCCTTATTTACCTGCCAGGATTCTGCTAAATTTGCAGTTAACTTTCCCTGGCTGTTATAAGATATTAAAGTATCAAATATCTGGTTGTTAATCATAAGCGCAGTCTCATTAGCAGCATAGATCGGGTTTAAGTTAAATGGCCTTTGTTCAACTTTAATTTTTAAGTTCCCACCATAATTAGCAGCATTAGTGGGAAAAAGAATTAAAAATAAGATTAAAATAGTCAGTAACGAAATTTTAACTTTCATAATTATATTCCTCCAGAAAATATACCTACTCAATTATTATTATTCTTCAAAAAGAAGAAAATCCCTGTCTGGATTTTAAATATCCATAAACAGGGACTAATAATTATCTATTTAATTAATAATTATTGATCTAACAAATGACAGGCTGCATAATGTCCATCTCCATATTCTTTAAACTCTGGTTCCTTAACAGGACATGGTTCAAAAGCTTTTGGACAGCGGGGATGAAATCTACAGCCAGAAGGTGGATCTACCGGTGAAGGTACATCTCCCTCTAAAATAATTCTATCTTTTTTCTTCTTCGGATCTGCCTCTGGAATTGCAGATAATAATGATTGGGTATAGGGATGCATTGGATTATCAAATAATTCTTTTTTGTCTGTTAACTCCACTAACTTACCCAGATACATTACTGCGACTCGATCACTGATATGCTTTACAACACTCAAATCATGGGCAATAAAGAGATAAGTTAATCCATACTCCTTCTGTAAATCCTGCAGTAAGTTAACAACCTGAGCCTGAACAGATACATCAAGAGCAGATACCGGCTCATCGGCAATAATCAGCTTGGGATCTACTGCCAGAGCTCGGGCTACACCTATCCGCTGACGCTGTCCACCACTAAATTCGTGAGGATAGCGGTTCATGTATTCTGCTCCCAGACCTACATTTTCCAGTATCTCTCTAACCTTTTCATTTCTTTCCTTCTTATTTTTTGCAAGATTATGGATATCAAGCGGCTCACCAACAATATCCGCAACAGTCATCCGGGGATTAAGAGAAGCATATGGATCCTGAAAAATAATCTGCATATCGCGTCTGATAGCACGCATTTCTTTTTTATCAAGGTCCATAACATTTTTACCTTCAAATATAACTTCCCCTGCTGTTGCTTCCAGAAGTCGCAAAATAGTTCTCCCGGTTGTTGATTTACCACAACCTGACTCACCTACCAGACCGAGTGTTTCTCCTTCTTCAACTACAAAGGAAATATCATCAACAGCTTTTACATGAGCTACTGTTCTTTTAAATATTCCTGCTTTAACTGGAAAATATTTTTTTAGATTTTTTACTTCTAATAAATTCTCAGCCATTATTTTTGAACACCTCGATCCTCATAAATTCTTTCTCCACGTTTCTTAATTTCTTCTAAATGTTCATATCTCCAGCAGCGAACCATATGTCCCCCATCTGTATCTTCTAAAGGTGGTTCTACATCAAAACATTTACCTTCAGCCAGAGGACAGCGAGTATTAAACTTACATCCCTCCGGGAAATTCAGTGGAGAAGGTACACTGCCTGGAATAGCTTCCAGACGATCTACATCTTTATCCAGTTTAGGAATAGAGTTCATTAATCCCCAGGTATAAGGATGTTTAGGATCATCAAAAAGGGTATCTACATCTGTATACTCTACTACCTTTCCGGCATACATAACCGCTACTCTATCAGAAACCTCAGCAATTACTCCCAGATCATGAGTAATCATCATAATTGCCATTCCATAGCTTTCTTTTAAGGAGTTCATCAATTCTAAAATCTGAGCCTGAATTGTTACATCAAGTGCTGTTGTTGGCTCATCAGCAATCAATAACTGAGGATCACAGCTTAAAGCCATTGCAATCATTACCCGCTGCCTCATACCTCCAGATAACTGGTGGGGATATTCGTCTACTCTCTGTTCCGGCAGAGGTATACCCACTTTCTGCAGCATTTCTATTGCCTGGCGTCTGGCTTCTTTTCTTTTTACCTGTTTGTGCAGCATAATTGCTTCTATAATCTGATCACCAACAGTATAAACAGGATTAAGAGAAGTCATTGGTTCCTGAAAAATCATTGAAATATCATTACCTCTAATTTTTCGCATTTCTTTTTCAGATAACTTAGTTAAATCTGTTCCCTTAAAATTAATTTCTCCTGCCTCTATTCTTCCTGGAGGAGATTCTACCAGTCTCATAATTGATAATGAGGTAACACTTTTTCCACAACCAGATTCTCCTACAATACCTAAAGTTTCACCGGGATAGATTTCGTAATCAACTCCATCTACCGCCTTGACTACTCCTTCTTCTGTATAAAAATAAGTTTTTAAGTTTTTAACTTCTACAAGTGCTTCTTTACTCAAAAAATTCACCTACCTTATTAGCGTCTATTTACAAATCTAATTAAGCTTTGGGTCTAATATATCACGGAAAGCATCACCAATTAAATTCCAGGACAAACAGAATAAGGTGATTGCAATACCAGGAATAACTAGTGTATACCAGTAATGAAGTGGATCACCTTCTACCCCTAATATCCAATTTCGGGCAAATGAAATCATCTGCCCCCAGTCAGCATACCCTTCTGGAGCTCCTACTCCCAGAAAACTTAAAGTGGATGCGGTAATAACCATCGATCCCATCCTCATAGAAGCCTGGATAACAACTGGGAAAATTGTATTAAGAATAATATGTCTAAAAATTATTCTAAAATCATTAGCCCCCAGCGCAAGCGCTGCCTGAACAAATTCGTCTTCTTTAACTGATAATACCTGGGATCTCATCAGTCTTGCTGTACTCATCCAACTAAATGTAATTAAGGCAATCATAACATTTGTGATCCCCTGACCTAAAATAGTGACCAGTACAATAGTAGCAATAATAAAGGGGATTGACATAAAGACATCCGTAATCCTCATAATTATTTCGTCAATTAGACCACCATAATAAGCAGCAACGGTACCAATAATTATACCCAAAGTACTACTTATTCCAACAACAACCAAACCAATTCTAAAAGCAGTTCTTGTCCCCCAGACAATACCATAAAATATATCATACTGCCCTTCAGTAGTTCCAAAAATATGTTCTTCACTTGGCGGCTGAGGTTCAATCGACCAGCCACCCCTGGGAATCAAATATGGTTCATCTGGATCTTGAGGAGGTGCAATCCAGGGTGCCAGTACTGCTACAACAATAAAAAATAAAATAATTAATATACCTAATAATGAAATTTTATTTTGTAATAACCGTTTTAAAACTTCTTGCCATTCCACTTAAACCATCACTCCAATCTAATTCTTGGGTCAATTACAGCATAAGAAACATCAACAAAGAGATTAATTAGTATTAATAATAGTCCGAAATATAGTGCTCCACCCAGTACACCTGGATAATCAAGCTGCTGAGCTGAAGTGGCCATAAATTGTCCCAGACCTCTTATATTAAAAATACTCTCTACAATAACCAGACCACCCGCAAGACCTAATATCATCTGTCCAGCAACTGTTACTACCGGAATCAGAGCATTTCTAACCGCATGCTTATAGACAACTATATTATCGGCTAAACCTTTTGCTCTTGCAGTTCTGATATAATCTTTTTTTAATGTCTCCAGCATATTTGAACGGGTTATTCTTAATATAAAAGCCCACCATAATATTGAAATTGTAATTACTGGTGCAATCATATGTCTGATTGCATCTAAAACAACTGCAAAATTAAAATTCAATAGTCCATCTAAAATATACATTCCTGTATAATTTGCAAATTCTGCTGACCTGACAATTTCAGTTGCCCAGTTTGAAAGCCGTCCTGGCGGCAGCCATCCTAAAACCCCATAGAAAATCATTAAAACCAATAATCCAAAAACAAATGAGGGGAATGACCATCCTATAACTGCAAAAATTCTAATAATATGATCTATTAATTTATTATGGTGCACTGCAGAAATAACCCCTAATATAATCCCACCAAATATAACAGGTATTAATGATAACAATGCTAGCTCAATTGTTGCCGGAAATCTATTTGCAATCGCTGTAGTTACCGGTGCACCAGCTGATTCTGACCAACCAAAATCCCCCTGAGCGACCCCACTAATCCAGCGACCATATTGTTCATACCAGGGATCATCTAGTCCATATTTTGCAATAAGCTGCTCAACATCATCTACTCCTTTTAACTGAGCAGGATCAGTTATATAGGTACTTAACCTCTGGTAAGGGCCCAACATCATAATCATAGAAAATATTAACAAACTTACTCCAAAGAGGATTACTGGTAGTATAAATAAACGCCTTATAATATAAGAAATCATCCTCTAAATTCATCCTTTCCAACTTTTTTATTATATAAACAATAACATATCTGGAGGGTTAAATATCCCCCCAGATATTTATTGTAATATTTTTACTGACTAAAAAATTACTTGTCTAAAGAATAGAAATACTGCCCTGGATCTCTAATTGGATTATAGTACCATCCTTCAACCCAGTCTCTCATAACTACCTGAGCAGTTGGCTGATAGAGATACATATCAATTGCATGCTCATATGCAATATTCTGTAATTCTTTATATACTTTTTCACGCGCTTCTGGATCTGTTAAAGAAACCCCTTTTTCAATTAAAGGATCAATATTTTCTTTAGCAAATTCAATATAGTTTTTACCTTTAAAGCCACCATAAGTTCCATCACTTGCTAAGAAAGGTACCACAAAGTTATGTGGGTCAGCATAATCAGCACCCCAGGCAATAAACCCTAGAGTAAACTTATTTGCAATTAATTTATCTAAATAAGTTGCCCACTGAATTCCCCGAACATTGACTTTAAACTTAGGATTTATCTGTTCAACATAGTACTTCAACATATCGACAGCACTCTTACGAACATCATTACCTGTGTTATAAAGAATTGTGATTTCAAAACCTTTCTCCCATAACTCACCATCAAAAGCCTGTCTAAAGTGTTCTTCAGCTTTTTCCAGATCTAAATTATAAGTTGGAGAATTTTCATCATAGCCTAAGAAAGGTTCTGGAATTGGACCCCGACCTTTCTGACCATCACCCTGAAGCACATCTTTTACAAATGCTTCGTAGTTCATCGAATAGAGAAATCCTTTTCTGACATGAATATCACTAAAGAAATTAGATGGAATACCATTACCATCAAGTTTTCCACTGTGCACATCAGGATTACCCTCTGTTACAATATTAAAGTTCATCAGTCCAGCACCCATGTAGAGGTTTGGAAGGCCGGTAATAACTTCAACACCGTCCATGTTTCTCACCTGTGGTAAATACTGCTTATCAACATAAACAATATCAGCATCTCCACGCTGTAACATTAACTTTCTGGTAGACCATTCATCAATCATTCTAATAATAACTTTTTTGATTGAAGCTGGTTCACGCCAGTAGTCATCATTTCTATTTAAAATAACTTCTTCACCATTAACCCACTCTACTAATTCGTAGGGGCCTGTACCATTCATAGTATCAAATAATGGATCTTCTTCTTTAGTTGGGTTAGTATATTCAGCAATACTTCCTGGCTGACCGTCCCAACCTCCCTGTTTGATAGTCCATTCTTTATCAATAATTGCTCCAACTCCATTATTCTGAGAGATAATACTTAAAAATGGAGGAAATGCTTGAGGTAAATTGAAAACAACACTATTTCCATCAACTTCGATTGCCTTTTCTAAATAAGCATATACTTTTTTGGATTCTTCTGCTGTCAGTTCTGAAGGGCTCTTTTCTTCTCCTAATACTTCAGTAACAACATCTGCTAATGAACCCTTCTGGAATAATGGCTCATAAAGCATCCAGACTGGACCACCATCGCGATCCTGAATTAAAGCTCTCAGAAAACTATACTTAACATCTTCTGGAGTTAGAGGATTACCATTCTGAAAAGTAACACCCTCTCTAATTGGAAATTCGTAAACTGTACCATTTTCTCTAATTAAACCATTCTCTACAGTTGGTACTTCTGTTGCAAGATGAGGTACAAATTCATTGATATTACCTTTATTAAATTTAATTAAATTTTCATAAACATTGTCAATAATCTCAGCACTTGCTGAATCATATTGATAATGAGGATCAAGACTATCAATAGTTCCCATATTTACTTCAATAAATGTATCAGGATTTTTAACTTCCTGAGCTCCTACTACTGAGAATACTGAAAAGACTAAAACTAAAGTTAATAAAACTACTAATTTTTTTTGCATACTCGAAATTCCCTCCTAATTATTTAATATATATATACTCGCTAATCACTAATCTCTTCTTTTTAAATTTACACCTCCCTTGTCAGATGTGTCTGTTTTTTAAAAAGAAAAAAAACAAATTTAATAGTTTAACACTTAAATTTTTTACTAACTTAAATTATATAATTATTTACTAAAAAAATCAAGTTGTATCCAATTATATATCATTATTATTCAATATACGGTAATATTTTCTATCTATGAATATTATATAAAATTTTTTACTCAGATACTTGAGATAAAAAAAGATTTAAATTTGATAAACTGAAAATTTTAAGATTATTTTCTCGATAATAATTTCGAGTGGAGATAACTCTCCTGACAAAATTATCTGTTTCATCAAAAGGTAATTTGTGTTCAATATTTCCCTTCCAGCCGTCATCAATCCAGTTTCTAACATTACTTTCTCCTGCATTATAGGCTGCAATAGTCTTAATCAAATTATTATCAAATTTTTGATATAAATAAGCAAAATACCAGCTGCCAAATTTAATATTCAATTCTGGATCATTAAGATCTTCTAAATTAAATTTATCATATTCAAGCTGTTCTGCAATCCAGAAAGCTGTAGAAGGCATTAACTGCATCAAACCAACAGCACCTTTAGCAGACTCAGAATATTTATCAAAACGGCTTTCTACATAAATTAAAGCAGCTAGCAATTCAGTCTCTAAAGAAAATTCTTTCGCATATTTATTTATTTCCTTCTGATATTTAACAGGTTCTATATTTCTTCTGATTATCCACAAATCAAAATTATTACTGACAACTAAAAACAATAATACCGTCAAAAGTAAGAGAATAATCCCTTTATTAATATATTCTGTACTCAACTGCCTTTTCCTCCCTTTACTTAAGCTCTATTTTTTTCAGCCAGAGAGTGAATAATCATTTCTGCAGTTGCCAGGTTAGTGGCTAAAGGAATCTCATGCACATCACAGAGTCTTAAAAGTGCACTAACATCTGGTTCATGGGGCTGAGCAGTTAAAGGATCTCTTAGAAAAATAACTCCATCCAGACGGTCTTTAGCAATTTCTGCTCCAATCATCTGATCTCCCCCAATTGGGCCAGAAGCCATTCTTTCTACATCCAGACCTGTTTCATCAATTAATCGCTGACCGGTTGTTCCTGTAGCGATCAGTCTCATTTTTGTCAGAACATCTCTGTGTTTTTTTGCAAACCTAATCATATCATCTTTTTTCTCATCGTGAGCTACTAGAGCTATTCTAATCAATTTAGTATCTTCCCCCTTCAATACTTTCTCCCAGTACATGTCCAATTTTGATTTTAAAGTTTCAATTGTTGAGTTATTTTCGATAATTACATCAGCTTTTTCTTTTTTCTTTTCCTGAGACATTTGAGAATTTATTCTCTTTAAAGCTTCCTCCTGCTTAAGATTATTTCTTTTTTCTAATCTTTTCATCTGATTTTCATCAGAACTGGAAATCACCCAGACCTGGTCACAAAAACGAGCCAGTCCAGCCTCATATAATAGTGGTGCCATAAAAACAACAATCTCATTATTCTCAAGGTACTGATGGGCTCGCTCTTTCATTTCATAAATAATCAATGGATGCAGCAGTGATTCCAGTTTTTTTCTTTTATCCGGATCAGAAAAAACAATATCAGCTAACTTTTCTCGATCAAACTCTCCATTTTTCTTTAAGATTTCTTCACCAAATTCATCAACTACCAGCTGCCATCCCTTTTTACCTTTTTGACTAATCTGATGAGAAATCTGATCTGCATCAATAATTTTGGCTCCCTTTTGCTCTAAATACTCAGCAGCCGTTGATTTTCCAGTAGCTATACCACCTGTTAAGCCTATAATCATTATTATCCCCTTTCTCCTTTTTTATTTTTGACATTGAGGACAAAAATAAGTTGAGCGTCCACTGATCTTAATTTTTTTAATTAAGCTATCACAATTACAGCATTTTTCTCCTTCTCGTTGATGAACCCTGAGTTCTTCCTGGAAAGAACCTTTTTCACCAAAGGCATTAACATAATCACTAAAACTGGTTCCTCCATAAATTATTCCTTTCCGGAGAATCTCACGCATATTATGATAAACTGCTTCTTTTTCTAATTCGGTTAGAGTGTCAGCAGTTCTATCCGGCCTAACTTGAGAGCGAAAAAGAATTTCATCTGCATAAATATTACCAATCCCGGCAATAAAATGCTGATTTAAAAGCAGAGATTTCATTAAAGCTCTTCTCTTTTCGAAAAGTTTTTTGAAATCTTCAACAGTCAAATTGTCACTTAAAGGCTCTGGCCCCAGATCAGCAAGCCCACCAGCCTGTTCGGGATGATTTTTGTCAATTAAGTAAACTCGTCCAAATTTACGGATATTATTAAAACGAATTTCCTGACCATCATTGAGGCTGAAAACAACATGAGTATGTTTATCTCTAAATTCCTTAACCTCTTTAACCAGTAATTTCCCGGTCATTCTTAAATGAATAACCATATTTTTATCTGTATTCAGCTCAATAATTATATATTTACCACGGCGGTTAATTGCTTTAATTTTTGAGCCAATTAAAGAATCCTTAAAAGCCTGAATATCAGCTTCAGGATAGGCAATCATATTTTCTTCTCTAATCTCTACTGCCGTCACAATTTTATCTGTAACTAAAGGTCTCAGACCCTTAACTACAGTTTCTACTTCGGGTAGCTCAGGCATTACGCTTCACCTCATAGTCTTCTTTATCTCTCCAGTTTTCTCCAATCTGGAGGTCAACTATCAGAGGGACATCTAATTCAGCTGTATTTTCCATTTTTTCCTTGATCAATTCTGCTGCCTGATCTAAATCAGATTTTTTAACCTCAAATACCAGTTCATCATGAACCTGAAGCAAGATATTTAAATCAAAATCTGCTTCTTTTAGGGCATCATAGACATCCAGCATTGATTTTTTCATTATATCAGCCGCTGTCCCCTGAACAGGAGTGTTAATTGCAGTTCTCTCTGCAAACGATCGGCGGTGATAGTTGCTGCTGTTGATTTCCGGAATATAGCGGCGGCGGCCAAACATGGTTTCTGCATATCCACATTCTTTGACCTTTTCTATAGTCTGGTCCATATATTCTTTAACCCCGGAAAAACGTTCAAAATATTTATCAATGTATTCCTGGGCTTCTTCAACTGGAATATCCAGATCCTGACTTAAACCATAAGAACTCATCCCGTAAGCAATACCAAAGTTAATGACCTTTGCATGTCGGCGTAAATTAGGAGATACTTCTGCTGGTTCTACTTCAAAAACCTCAGCTGCTGTTTCTGTGTGAATATCAGCACCGGTATTAAATGCTTCTTTTAACTTTTTATCTCCACTCAGGTGAGCAAAAACTCTCAGTTCAATTTGAGAATAATCTACAGCAAGTAATACCATATTCTCAGCCGAAGGAATAAAGGCCTTGCGGATTTCACGACCTTCCTCAGTCCGAATTGGTATATTCTGCAGATTAGGATCGGTACTGCTCAAACGCCCGGTAGCAGTTACCATCTGATTAAAAGAAGTGTGGATTTTTCCTGTTTCTTCATTGATCAAAGGAGGTAAAGAATTAATATAGGTTGATTTTAATTTAGATAACTCTCTATATTCGGAGATTAAGGGAATAATCTCATGTTTACCCTCCAGTTTTTCTAAAACACTGGCATTTGTAGAATAACCTGTCTTAGTTCTTTTAATAACCGGCAGACCTAATTTGTCAAATAAGATTTCGCCCAGCTGTTTGGGAGAGTTCAGATTGAATTCTTCTCCAGCCAGTTGATGAGCTTTTTTAGTAATTATATCAAGTCTTTTGCCCAGCTTTTCTGATAAAGAAGCAAGCCAGTCTTTATCAACTTTAACTCCATTAAACTCCATCCGGGCTAAAACTTTAATTAAAGGCAGCTCTATTTCCTGATACAATTTAAGTAGATTATCTTTTTCTAGTTTAGAAATTAGTTTTTCTCTTAATTGAAAAAGTTTGGAAATTTTTACTGCAAGTTTATTTTCCTCCTCCAGCTCTTCGAAAGTTAAAGTTAATTCGCGGCTGAAAACTTCTTCTACTTCCGGTAGTGAAGATGAGGGTTGGAGTAAATAAAAAGCAAGCAGGGGTTCAAAACTAATATTTAAAACCTCTATTTGATGTCTTAACAAAGCCAGAGAAGCATCCTTTGCCCCAGACATTAATTTTGCGATCTTTTCTGACTCAAGAATATCTTTAATAGTTGAGTCTATTTCTGCTGCTGGCTGATATGAATATATTTTTTCCTCATCTATAAAAGAAAATAATAATTCTTCTATCCTGCCCTCAATAGCTTTACTGTCTTTTTCTAAGCGTAAAGCCACAGCAATTTCGCCAGCTTTTACTGCTTTTTCTTTTAAATCATTCAAGTCTTCCTCTTTTAAATTTTCAATTTCTAGATCTTCGAAATTCGCTTCCTCTTTAAAATCAAAACGATCAAGCAGAGAAGTAAAGCCCAATTTTTTAAATTGTTCTGCAGCTTCCTGATCATCATAAAGATCCAGGCGGCACTGATCAAAATCAATATCTACTGGTACATCCCTTTTGATCTTCCCAAGTCTATAACTCATTCTGGCCTGCTCAGAATACTTACGCAGATTTTCTTTCCTCTTTTTCCCGGAAACCTGATCTATATTTGCCAGGATTTCTTCCATTGATCCAAATTCTTTTAATAGTTTGAGAGCAGTTTTTTTACCAATGCCGGGTACTCCAGGAATATTATCAGAACTATCACCCATTAACCCTTTGCGGTCTATTAACTTTTCAGGTGGAAGTTCATATTTTTCCATAACTTTATCCAGGTCGAATTTTACTAAGTCAGAAATTCCCTTGCGGGTGTACAGGACATTTACATTTTCTGAAACCAGCTGCAGGGCATCTCTATCTCCAGTAACAATATAGACTTTATATCCTTCTTCAGCTGCTTCTTTAGAAAGAGTTCCCAGTAAGTCATCAGCCTCATATCCCTCTTTAGCCAGCATCGGAATCTTTAACTTTTCTATTGTCTGCTGCAGCAGCGGTATCTGCGGCACCAGTTCTTCCGGCATTTTTTTGCGGGTACCTTTGTAATCCTCATATTCTTTGTGTCTAAAAGTAGGTGCTTTTTTATCAAAGGTAATAATCATCCGGTCCGGATTCCATTCTTCTGTTAAACTAAAAAGCATCCGCACAAAACCAAAAACCGCATTAGTATATTCCCCCTCATCATTTGTAAGTAGGGGTAAAGCATAAAATGCACGATGGGTTAAACTGTGTCCATCTAATAAAAAAAGTGTTTTTTTCTCCTCATTTTCGCTATTTGTCAAAAAAATCATCTCCCAGGTAAGACTTCTATTTATATTAGTCAAGTTAAATTAGTCAAAATTAAGCTTCTTTCTTGTTATTTTTATTTAAAGGTAAAACTACAATAAATTTTGTTCCTGCACCTGCTTCACTTTCTACATCAATATCTCCCTGATAATTATCAACAATCTGTTTTGCAATTGCAAGTCCCAGACCAGACCCTTTATTGGCTTTTCTTGTCCTTGATTTATCAGCCTGATAAAAACGATCAAAAACAAATGGCAAATCCTCACTGGAAATTCCCGGGCCATCATCTGTTACAGAAAAATAAAAGTTATCTGAATCAATTTTTTCAATTTTAATCTCAATTCTGCCTTTGTGGGAGGTGAATTTAATTGCATTATCCAGAAAAATACGCAGCAGCTGTTTGAATAAATTCTGATCCCCATAAAAATTGATTTCGTCTTTTTCTACAAATTCCAAATTTACTTCCTTTTCCATTATTTCAAATTCACTAATTATTTCATTGATCAAATTATTAAAATTAAACATCTCTTCTTCTCTTTTTAGTTCACTATCATCCCCGCGAGCTAAAAGTAGTAAATTTTCCATTAGCTGCTTCATATTAACTGTTTCTTTTTTTATAGCATCTATTGCCTCATCTCTAACATCTTTTTTTTCTTTACCCCAGCGATCAAGCAGATCAACATAACCTTTAATCACGGAAATAGGTGTCCTTAATTCATGAGAGGCATCAGATACAAACTGTTTCTGTCTTTTAAAAGACTTTTCCAGTCGGTCAAGCATTGAATTAAAAGTTAGAGCTAATTTTTTTAGTTCATCATCAGGTCCGCTAACTTCCAGTCTGCGGCCTAAATCACTGGAGCTTATTTCTCTTGCTGTTTCGGTAATTTTATTGATTGGGGACAGCATTTTTTTGGTAGTAAAATAGCCTAAAAAAACAGAAATCAAAGCTCCGATACCACCTGCCATGGTTAAAACTATGATTAAAAAATCAAGAAAGTTTTTTTCAAAGGTGATATCTCTGACTACCTGTAAATAACCTTTTGAAAAAACAAAATTATTCATTGGTATTGTTTTAACAGCAAGCCTCTTTGTCCCGGAACGAAATTCTTCAATTTCTGCACTAAATGGAATATCCATATCCTTTAAATATTTTGACTGAGCCTGTATTTTCCCATCTTTATTAAGCACTCTAAAAAATATATTTTCTTCACTGCGGCTTATCTGCTGTAAAAGTTCTGTATCAAAAAAATTAACCGGATCTCCAATCCCTGAAGTTTGGGATAGCACTAACTCAATTGTATTATTGATACTCTTTTTGATATTATCATCAATAAAGTTGGAAAGAAAAAAATAAATTGATAGATTAACTAAAAAAATGAGCATCATAAACATAAAAGCATAAAGGATTGTAATTTTCCAGGAAATCTTGCTTTTTTTATTTACAAAATCAAACATGCTTATCTGACCTCAGTACATAGCCTACACCACGCACTGTATGTATTAATTTTTGCTCATAAGGGTCATCAATCTTACTGCGTAAATAACGAATATAAACATCGACAATATTTGTTTCTCCAGTATAATCATAACCCCAGACATTATTTAATAATTTATCTCTACTGACAACAATACCTTCATTTCGAATTAAATAAACTAAAAGGTCATACTCTTTTTTTGTTAATTCTATCTCTTCATCCGCCCGTTTAACAATATGAGCATCCAGATTAACCTCTACATCTGCAGTTTTTAAGATGTTATCTGATTCCACATTTCCTTTATCTCTTCTTAAATGAGCTCTTATTCTGGCCAGCAGCTCTTCTATTTCAAAAGGTTTGGTCAGATAATCATCTGCACCTGTATCCAGTCCTGTTACCTTATCTTCCAGATCAGATTTTGCAGTCAGCATAATTATTGGTATGTCCGAAAATTCTCTAATTCTACTGCAAACTTCAATCCCATTTAATCCCGGAAGCATAATATCTAATAATAATAAGTCAAAATTGTTTTCTTTTAAGGCATTAATTCCATCATAACCATTATCATATTTATCAATCTGATAACCCTCATGTTCAAGTTCTAATTCTACAAACCTTGCAATTTGAGCATCATCTTCAATCAATAGTATTTGTTTGTCCAATTTACTCACCCCTCTTATTATATCAATTATTAGGATAAAATTAAACCGTTAAAAATAAGTTCTCAGTAATTTAATCTTTTTGAAATATTTCAGAATATTATTAAAAAAAGAAAAGCCGGGCTGGTGAGGCCCGGATTCTCTATTATAATTCTTTACTGTCTAATTTTATCGGGTTTATCACCAATACGTCCAAATATAATCTTAGATTGTCCATTTCTAATAACCTTAAACATAATCTTATCGCCTACTTCTTTATTTTTGATTATTTCACTAACATCAGAAGTTGATTTTATCTGTTTTTGGTCAATTTCTTTGATTATATCATAAGGTTTTAAACCAGCCTTATCAGCAGGACTACCCTTATAAACTTCTATAACTACAACACCATTTTGATTATCGAGAGAGAAATATTCTTGAACTTCTTTAGTTATTTCACTAAAGACAATTCCCAGCCATGGTCTGGTAACTTCACCTGTCTTTTGAAGTTCACTGACAATACCTTTAATTTCATTGATTGGAATTGCAAAACCGATTCCCTGTCCTACTTGAGAAACAGCAGTATTGATCCCAATCACATTACCTTTAATATTGAGCAGTGGACCACCACTATTACCAGGATTAATAGCTGCATCAAGCTGAATTAAGTTTTGATAAGTTCTAACCTGACGACTCTCAGTTGGAATCTGTATTGGGCGTCCTAAAGCACTTATTACACCAACTGTCACTGTGTGCTCAAAACCCAGAGGATTACCAATAGCAATTGCCCATTCTCCAGGTCTTAACTTGCTGGAATCACCCATCTTTAAAGGGGATAGTTCCTGATTTATATTTTCAGTATTTACCTTTAAGATTGCCAGATCAAGACTAAAATCAGACCAGGCTACTTCTGCTTTCAGTGGTTCTTTTATTCCATTGATAGAAACTTCAATTTGATCAGCACCATCAATTACATGCTGATTAGTTACAATATATCCCTCTTTAGAAACTATAAACCCTGAACCAAAACCTTTTCTTTCTCGCGGCGGCTGTTCTGGTCCCTGAAAACGATCACCAAAGAAGAATCTAAAATAAGGATCATTAAACATTTCCGGCAGCTGCTGGCTTCCAGATACTTTAATTGTAGAAGTAACCTTAACAACACCATCATTTGCCTTTTCAGCTATATCAGCAAAATGATTTGACATATAAAGTTTTTGTGAGTTCTGATTTTGAGCAATTACAGCTGGTGATACAGAAGCCATCAAAGAAATTACAATCAAAGCTAATAAAACCTTTTTAAAAAGATTATTTTTAATTTTCATGATTAACACCTTCCTTTTTTAGTATGATCAAATAAAACAGTTAACTGGTACTTATTCTTCTCTCCAGCGCTGTAGGGAAATACCAGAGAGAATATAATCTTAAGGAGGAAATTTCATTCTGCTTTTATTTAAACTTTTAACTGTTTTATCTTACAATAGAAATATAACAAAGAGAAATTAAAGAATAATTAAGCAAAAATTAAATTTAGATTAAATTACTTTTTTGCCTGATTTTTTACTTTCTTCATTTCTTTTTCTATTTCCTCCTGATCACCAAGATAATACTTATCTTTAACATTCATCTCCAGATCAAACTTATAAACTAAAGGCCTTCCTGTCGGGATATTTAAAGAAGAAATATCCTCATCTGAAATTCCATCAAGATGTTTAACCAGTGCTCGCAAACTATTGCCGTGAGCTGAAATAATTATTTTTTTTCCCTTTTTCATCTCTGGTACAATTTCATTTTTCCAGTAAGGCATTACTCTATCAATTGTCATTTTTAAACTTTCTGCAGTTGGCAGTTCCTCTTCACTAAGCTCTGCATATTTTTCTTCATGACCCGGATAACGTTCATCATCTTTATCTAATTCAGGTGGTGGGGTATCAAAACTGCGGCGCCAGATATGCACCTGTTCTTCCCCCTCTTTCTCAGCAGTCTCAGCTTTATTTAATCCCTGTAAGGCCCCATAATGTCTTTCATTTAATTTCCAGGATTTAATTACTGGAATCCAGTGCAGATCCATAATATCCAGAATTATATTTAACGTTTTAGTTGCTCTTTTTAAATATGAAGTATAGGCCAGATCAAATCTAAACCCCTCTTCATTTAATAGTCTACCTGCTTCTTCTGCTTCTTTAACTCCCTGTTCACTTAAATCAACATCTGTCCAGCCTGTAAACCTGTTAGCTAAATTCCATTCACTCTCTCCGTGTCTGACCAGTACAATTTTCATCAAATCACCCTTTCCTACTTTAGTTAATTACTAAAAATTAATATAAGAACCTTTCTTCACTTATATAATTATAGTCAAATCTTTTCAAAAAGAATATTAATTAATTTACAAATTTAAATGTCCACAAATTGAGTTTCTATCTCCCATCCTGCTTCAAGCTGCCTTTCTAATAGTTCCCGGTATTTTTTAAGCTGAGCAGGATCACGATAACTACCACTTTTATAATCTATAATCCTAACTTTTTTATTTTGCTGATCAACCAGCAGCCTGTCGATCCAATACTGTTTTTTTCCTGTCTTGGTTTGTTCTTTAAGTAGATATTCATTAAAAATCTGATATTTTTCTGAAAATATTTCAGAATGAGAACTAATAAACTGCTCTGCTTCTTTAATTACTGTCTCAATTTTTTCTCTTCCCATTAAATTTCCATACTTGCTTTTAAGCAGTTTTCGAGCAGAATGTTTTTCCGCCTCCTGATTATATTTTATATTTTCCAGATAATAATGAAGAGCCAGTCCCCTGATCTTAGTTTCTGCTATTTTTAAACCGCTGGCCTGCTTCTGAAAAAATTTATATTTTCGATCTTCATTTTCTTCGGCAGTAAATGAATCTGCTTTTTGCTTTAAGTATTTATTTAATTCAGCTAATTTATAATCACTATCATTTAGCTGAACTTTGGACTTTCTTGACTGACCTCTAGTTTCAGGCTGCAGCAGCCCCAGTAAATTATCTGCCTCAACAGCATTTAAGAGCATTTTTTCGTAATAATCATAACTGCTGCCTGACCACATTAGATCACTCTCTGGCTTTATTTTTCTCGGTGCTTCCACATAAAAATGAAGATCATTTTCGGCTCTGCTTAAAGCGACATAAAGATTATTAATCTCTTCCATCTCTTCTTTTGTATCATTTTTTTCTTTAAAATCATAGTCTAACCAGTCTAAAATTGATAAATATTCGTTCTGGATGAAAAGATATTCATTTAGTTGATCATATTTATCATCAAAATCCAGATAAAAGTTGATTCCCTGACCTTCATTTCCTCCCCTGCGGCCGGGATTCCAGTAAAAATATTCTACAGGTAGTGAAAGACCCTTTGACTGATGAATGGTCATTAAAGTTACAGCTTCTTTATTTTCTACCTTTTTTTGTTTAAGTTCTTCACTATCTTTATTCTCCTGCAGATAATTTAATAATTTTTTGAGGGAAGAGTATGAGTTTAGTATTTCAAAAAAACTGTAAATATTTTTTAAAGCAAGACTGTTTTCTGAAGCCAGAGTGATAATTTCTGTTTTCTGATAAAGATAATTAATCAGCTCCTGATAATCCAGCTCAATTACTTTTTTGATTTCAGTTAACAGCTTTTTTAATTCTGTTACTTTTTTTATATCAGTTGGCAGTTCAGCCTCGGTAGAATTGAAATATTTTTTTATTTTACTCTGGTTTTCAAGCAGCAGTTTTAATTTTTGCTGACTCAATCTAATCAGATCACTGCGCAGAAATTTGAGCAAAAAATAAAAGTCTCTGGCTGCTGCAAAATAAAGAAAGTCATAGATAGCACCAGGCAGTGGAGCATCTAAAAGCGAATTTCTATTTTCTAAAATATAGGGTATTTTTTCTTTTTCCAGATTTTCGGCAATTAAATTTAATTCCTTTGCTGTTCTGGCCAGCACACTTACCTGACCGTAATCTGCTGCATATCTTTTTTTAATATCAGCTGCTATTTCAGCTGGTAAATCTCCTTTAATCTGACTATTTAAATCTTCAATTTCTTTTTGTTTTTTCTCTGCCAGACCGGCAAATTTTTTGGTCTCAGTATTATAATAAGCGGAACTGCCTCCATAAACTATACTGCTCAGGCCTTCAACTTTTGAATTAGCCTCCACTGAATGATATTCCCAGTCAACTTCTGCCCCGGAAAAGAAATCATTGAGCAAATTTATTATATTCTGATCACTGCGATAACAGCGCTCCAGACGATCACTTTCGGCCTCAATAATTTCTGCCAAAGACGCAAAAAGCTTTTTTTCTCCACCCCTCCAGCCGTAAATTGACTGTTTTTCATCTCCAACAGCAATAAAATCCTCTGCTCCTTTAATTAGAGGCCGCAAAATTTTCCACTGCAGAATACTGGTATCCTGAAATTCGTCAATATATAGGGCTTTATACTCGCCTCCTAAGAGATCAAGCAGGTAATCAGCTGCTTTTCCGTCTTCAATTAGGCCAATTTCTTGATCATTTAAATATTTAAATGTATAGTTGCTGAGATCAGCATGAGTAAACTTAGCGCTTTTAAATTTGAGCTTTTCGTAAATTGATAAAACCAGTTCAGCAAAATCAATGATTTCTTTTTCTGCTGGAATAACTTCCTGGTTAAAAACTTCTACAGCAAGTTTTTTTCTAAATAAATCATACTCAAATTCTAATTTTGTCTTTAGTTCATTTGTTTTCTTAGCCCGCAGTTTGTTTCCGCTCCAGTAGCTTTCATTCAGTAAATAATTTCTCCTCCGATAAAGAAATTCCTTTTTGTTAGCTTCAGTTTTCAGCTCCGGATACTGTTCAAAAAATGGCCGTCCATCCTTGACAAAATAAGAAGCTGAAAATTCTTCTCCTCTCAGTTCAGCAGCATCTTTTAATGTCTGATAACTGCTTTCAAATAATTTTACAATATCGGCCTGAGGCAGTTTTTCTTTATCTCTAGACTCTAAAAGCATAAACTTCCAGGCATTATTTACTATTTCTTTAATGAAATTTAAATAGGGTTCCAGATCCCGGGCAGTATTTCCTTCTAAAAAACCCTGTAATTGTTTATAGTATTTTTCATTATTTAAAATTATTTTTAAAAGTTCTTCTATAATCTCCTCATTCTGGCTTTCATCTATAATCTGATAATTATATATTTCTAAAAAAGGAGCAATTCCCCGACTGAAAATTTGATTTATAAAAGCATCAATTGTGTAAATCTTTATTTCCTCATCATTTAAAATCATTTTTTGATAGATTTTTTCTAATTTTTCCTTTTCAATTTTTAGATCGGGATAAATTTTTTTTAAAGAATTGATAATATTTTCTTTCTCAGAACTATCAGTAATAATTGTTCTCAAATGCTGAAGTATTCTGTTCTTAATCTCAGCTGTTGCCTTTTTAGTAAAGGTCATAACAATAATTTCGGAGAAATCTATATCTTTTAAAAGTGCAGCCAGGTATTCTAATGATAATCTATAAGTTTTTCCTGTACCTGCACTGGCTTTAATGACTTTCTTCACTGTTTTTAACCTCCACTCTACAAATTTCTCTGTAAGGACAGCGCTGACAGCGGCTTTTATAAATACGCTCATATTCACCGGCAGCAAATAACTGCAGACAAAGTTCCTTAATTTCTGCACCCAGCTGATCCTCTCTGTCTTTTTTATAATAGGAATGTTCAAAGTTTTCGCCAAAAACATTGTAAATTGCCTTCCGACTTTCTGCAGGCAGCTGTTCCTCATAATTTTGACGCAGCATCAGTGAATAAAAATCAAGCTGCTTAAGATCACCACTACCTGTCTTAAAATCAATAATAAAATACTGATTTTCACTTAACAACAGCAGATCAATTCTACCGGAAAGATAAAAATCTATCCGGCCAGCTTTAAAATACTGCTGCAGCTCTTTATTCCACTGCGGCCATTCCACTAAAATATTACTGTAATCCTGCGGCAGATATTTCTCCAGCAGCCCGGCAAAGCGCATAAAAGAACGATCCAGACTTTTATGTATTATTTGATGATAGTAGTTTAAATAATCCTGATCAATTTTAAGTTCATCTGCTTTTATTGACTTTTTGATAATCTTCTTCCGCACCGCAGCCGGAAGATCAGATGGTAATATTTTTTCTTTTCTGGCATAAATAATTAACTCTCCAAATATTTTGTGTGTTAAAATACCCAGGCTCATTAAAGAAAGATAAGGGGTTGTTTTTAATTCAGTATCCAGCTGGACAAGTTCTTCCAGATAAAAACGGTGATAGCAGTCTTTTAAGTTTTTATACTTGTAATAACTGAAATTAAAGGAACTGCCAAAATCATCATTTGCAAGCTGAAGTTCTCTATTAAAAGCAGCTGAGGCATTAACTCTTAGCTCTGGCTTTTTATTAAAATTAAATATATTATTTAAAATTTCTTTTTCACTCAGGGCTTTTAATTTAGATTCTTTAAACTCTAAACCATATTTTATAATAAGTTCTTCCAAAATAACTGCTGGTGAAATATTTTGATCTTCATTTTCTACAGTAAAAATCACTGCTTTATCTGCACTGAAAAGATGGCGCAGAAAATTGTATTTTTTTAAAAGTAGTTTTTTATGCTTCAGCTGCAGACCATTATCCTGAAGCTGTTTTTCACTTAAAAATAAAAGTCCGTCTTTTTTAAGGGAAAATTCTTTTTGAATACAGCTGTTAAAAAGTAATTTTCTGTGCTTTTTCTGGGCTGTATTATCTAAACTTAAAAATTGAACCGCATCTTCCTCTGCAGCAAGAGACAGGCTTTTAAATTTAAGGTGATTTAAAAACAATGCAAATAGTCCGGCTCCCCGATCTGCATAATAATCCTGCCAGCTGGTCACAATCCCCATCTCTTCAACACTCTGAAGTTCCAGTAAACTATCATTAAATTTTTCTACTATTTCCTGAGGCTGATCTTTTAGCAGGAAATCAAATAGTTTGCTTAATAATTCAATTAAGCCAGCAGTATCTTTGGTTTTTCTAATTTGCTTCAGAAAAAGTAATAATTTTTTTAAGGAAGGGAGCTGGTGTTCAATCAAATCCTGATCAAGATAATAATAATCCTCTCCAATCAAATTCTTAATCTGCAGTAAGGATTCTGCCTCCAGTTCAAGCCAGTCTCTAAAGAGTTTCTGTCCTGTAAAAGAATATAATTCTTTAAGTTCAATTAAAATATTTGAACCCTTTTTTCCCTGCTGATAAAGCTGATACAGACTTTCTAAAAAGATATAAGCTTCAGTTTCCTGCAAGCTTTTATACCTGGCCAGATCAAGTTTCTGGCTCAAAATATCAGCTGTCTCAATTTCTTCAGCAGGATCGATTATTTCGGTTTCTGCCTCACTTAAACTTAACTCATCTAATAATGCAGCCAGGCTTTTTAAATTTGAATTATTTTTTCGGATTTCAAATCTATTCTTATCAATTTCGGGCAGAGTTATTTTTTTGAGTTCTAACTTTTCTTCATCAAAATCGCCCTTTTTTAACTGCAAATGCAGCTTAATTTTAAAATCCTGACTCAATTCCTGCAGTAAATTCTTAAAATAGGGTGTGAAATCTAAGATATTAAAAAAATTAATGTTTTGATAATCACTTAAAAATCCAGTGTTTAAATTTTTTTCTTCTTTCAGCAGCAGCTGATCTAGATATCCTAGCTTATTTAATTTTTTTTGATATCTGGCTTTGATTTTATTTAATCTCTGCACTCGTTCCTGCTGCCAATCTGCAAGTTGATTAAATCCCGACAGCCTGTAATTCTGCTTTAATTTAAAATAGTCAAAAAAGCGCTGAGAAAACTGATAGATATCCTGATAGCTGTCCAGCCTGAGCTCTGACTTCTCTTCTGCAGTCAGGACTGAAAATAAAATTAGAGGTAATTTTTCTTCTTTAATTACAATCTGGTTACTGCTGAAAAGCCGTTCTTTAAATTCTTTGACAGTTAAAAACAAACTCTGTTTCTGCAAAGGCTCAGGCTGATAGACTCTGACTGCCTCTTTTAAATCCTGATAATTTTTAAAAAGATAGACTTCGGCTTCCTGACCGATAATTTCTTTAAATAGATCCTGCTGATAATCATAATATTTAAGGTCCACAATTATTCATCCTTATTTAAGTATTTTTACCGATAATCTCCAAGATAATTATCAAAATTACTCCTACAGAAAAGGCTATTAAACCTGCAATCTCAAACTGAGCCGGGAAAACTGCTGCTGCCGAGCCCAGAATTAGACCTGTAAGGATTACCATAATCTTTGCCTGATGTTTTTTTAAGAGATAGGAAAAAAGCCAGGCGAAAACCAGAAGACCGGCTCCCATACCAAGGGCAAAAACAATTAAAGTTAAGATTTCTAAATTATTAACTGCTGCTAATATGGGATGATAAACCCCCATTAAAATTAACAGAGTTCCTCCACTGATTCCCGGTAAAATCATGGCAATACTGCCAAAAAAACCTGCTATAAAAAAGAGCATTAATCCCTGTGCATTAACAAAACCCAGCTGTATTTCGCGGGAAAAAAAGAGGGCCAGTGCAAAAGCTAAAACCATAAAAAGTAGTTTTAGAAAACTAAAACTTCCTATTTTTCTATAAGTAGAATGAGCTGAAGTCACAACCAGGCCAAATAAAAAATAATTGACCAGTTGGGGATTACCTGCATAAAGGTCTGTAATCACAGCTGAGCCAATAAAAACTCCCAGGACAGCTCCCAGTCCAATAAATGTAAGCTTCTTAATTTTAATATCTTTAATGGCATTAATTAAAGTCTCATAAATATTTAAAACTAGGGCAATTGTTCCTCCACTTACTCCCGGCAGAGTATTGGCCAGCCCAATTGGAATCGATTTTAAAAACAGAGCTAAATATGTATTTTTTTGTCGCAAATAAATCTTCCTTTCTCTGACTGTTTTCTCTATATTATATATTCAAGATTGCCTCTTTTTTCCCTTCTTTTTCCTGGTACCGGGTACCTGGAAATTATTGCATTTCTACTCTATCTAAGATCAATCTCTAATTTGTTTTGACAGAGGTCCTTATAATTAGTATGATTAAACTAGGAGGTTTTAAAATGCGAAAAATTAATTTTGAAGAATATAATAAAAAAAGAAAAAAAGCAAAAATTGATATTTTAGAACTCCGAGATCAGCTTAACAAAAAGAAAACTAAAACCAAACGCAGCCGACAACAGGATAAACAATACTTACTTTATAAACTAGCTAAAAAAAGAAAAGAAAAAATGATTGAAAAAGTCGGAAACCACCTATATCGTTTTAAATAATTTTTGGGTTCTCAGTAAAATTAAACAATCAAATTTATATTTAAATGGTGATAATAACACAATAGGAGGTCTATTATGGACAAAATTTTTTTAAAGTCAAAAATCAATAAAATTATTAATTCTAATAAAGATAAACTATATATTAATATTGCTTTAACAGCTGTTATAACAGAGGCCTTAAAAGATATCGACATTCGCCCAATCATTGTTGGAGGCCAGGCTGTTGAATTTTATACAGCTGGTGGATACAGCACTATGGATGTTGATCTGGTAACCCCTGCTGGAATTCAAGAAATTAATTCAGTTATCAAGAAATTAGGATTTAGAAAAGAAGGGAAATACTGGACCTATGATCAGCTTGATTTTGCCCTGGAAGTTCCTGGCTCAGACCTGGCAGGTGATTATGAAAAGATAAATGAAATCGAAATTGAAGGTTTAAAAGCTTATATTATTGGCATCGAAGATATCATAATAGATAGGCTAAATAGATATAAATTCTGGAAAGAGTATGCTGATCAGGAATGGATAATTGGAATGATTTATTTAAATTATGAAGATATTGACTGGGATTATCTTTATCAGAAATCAGAGTCTGAAAAAACTCTAGAAGAATTAAAAGAATTTAAGAAAATTGTGGATAAAAAGATAAAAAATTAGGCTCAACCACTGGATTTTTGCCAGAAGTTGAGCTTTTTTATTTAAATCATTTGTCAAATTAATCCGGGTACCCGGTACTTAGTAAATTTTGGTAACTAATTCAACAACTGGTCATCTTGCAATAACTTCTGTTCTGTAGCCGTCTGGATCTGTTATGAAATAATAGCCAGAAGAACCTTCACTCAGGCTTTTTAGATCTCCAACTTTGTAGCCGGCTTCTTTGTGGCGCTGGTAGGATTTCTGCAGATCATCTACTTTAACTGCAATATGACTGTAGCCATTACCAATTGTGTATGGTTCTTCTCGATCATAGTTATAAGTTAACTCCAGTTCGAAATTCTCATTCTGATCTGTTAGATAAACTAAAGTAAACTCAGCTTCGGGAAAATCTTTGCGAGAACTCTCCTTCAGGTTCAAAGCATCTTCATAAAATTCAATAGACTTTTCTAAATCCATTACTCGAATACAGGAATGAACAAAATCATAATTTTGCATTATTATCACAGCTCCTTTTAAGTTTTTCTCCAATTTCTATTATAATCAGCTTAAGAGCAAAATGCAAAAATTATTTTTCTTTGCTGCCCGGGCGGGTAATTGGTAAATCCTGCTGACATAATTCACACTGACCTGCTTTATATGATTGAATATCGACCGGGAGCAGCGGCTTAAAATCATAGTTAAAATCAACTTTGCCATTACTGCGATCAACAATTGAACTTAAACCAACAATTTCCACATCCAGCTCTTCTAAAACTGCCAGTACCTCTTTAACTGAACCACCAGTTGTCACAACATCTTCTACAACTAATGCTTTTTCTCCTGGTTTCAGCTCAAAACCACGTCTGATTTTCATCTCGCCATTTTTACGCTCACTGAAAATTGAACGAACTCCCAGCTCTTCTGCCACTGCATAGGATAATACTACTCCACCTAAAGCCGGTCCAATAACTACATCTATTTCTTTATCTTCCCACTTATCTGCAATCTCAGCGGCCAGAGTTGATGCATGTTCTGGATACTGCAAAACTTTTGCACACTGCATGTAAATATCAGCATGGCGGCCTGAACTTAAAACAAAATGTCCTTCCTGAATTACATCTGTCTCTACTAATAATTCTCTAATTTCCTCTTTTGTCATCTCATCCACTCCTGTTTAATAAATTTAGTGAGCTGCACCAATAATTGAACTCAAATTCTTAATTTGATGTTTAAGCATGTATTCTTTAATTTCACCAATTATTCTTGGTCCGGCCGTAGGGTCAATCATATTGACTGTTCCAATTCCAACTGCTGCTGCTCCAGCGAGCATAAATTCAATCACATCACTGCCGCTTCTAACTCCTCCCAGGCCTAAAATTGGGATATTAAGTTTTTTAAAGCTCTGATAGACCATCCTTACTGCTACCGGTCGTACTGCTGGCCCGGAAAGCCCACCAAAAGTATTAGCAAGCAGAGGCTTTTGTTGATCAATATCAATTTTCATTGCCGAAAGAGTATTAATCATGGATACTGCATCTGCTCCCGCATTTTCTGCAGCTAAAGCAGTTTCAGTTATATCAGTAATATTTGGAGTCAGTTTAACTATAAGATAGCCAGAATAAATTTCTCGTACTTTTTTAGTAATTTGATAAACTTTTTCTGGATCAGTACCGAAGATCATTCCTCCACCTTTAATATTGGGGCAGGATAAATTAACTTCAATTCCGGTGATTTCTTCTCTCTTTTCTAATTTCTCTGCCAGAGTAATAAAATCTTCTTTACTGTAGCCAGAAATATTAGCTAAAATAGGCAGACTATAATTTTTAGTTTCCGGCAGAATATCTTTAATAAAACTGTCTACACCAGGGTTTTCTAAGCCAATTGAATTAATTATCCCGGCTGCTGTTTCTGCAATCCTGGGGGTTTTATTCCCAGCCTGGGGTTTAACAGTAATCCCCTTGGTTGTAAAGGCTCCCAACTGATTTATATCAAAAAAATCAGCCAGTTCCTTCCCGTTACCACAGGTTCCAGAAGCAGTAATCAGAGGATTTTTTAACTTTAAATTATTCTGCTGCTGATGCTGTTGTGATTTCATTACTACTGATAAATTTAAGTCAGCTTCCGTTAATTTTTGTTTTAGACTATCTACCTCTCCTTTAAACACTAAGAATTACCTCCCCCAGCCCAAATACTGGACCTTCCACACAGGCTCTTTTATTTTTCTGATCTTGATCCCGGGACTCACAACTGCAGGATAAACAAACTCCAATCCCACAGCCCATTCTTTTTTCAACCGAAAGTTCACCGCCAATATTATGTTTCAGTGCTTCCTTTTCTACTGCTGCCAGCATTTTTTCTGGACCACAGGTATAAATATAATCGGGAGTATTTTTTTCAAGATAATTTAACCATAAAACAAGAGCTGAACCCCTGATCTCAAGTTTCTCTTCCATTGCTGCCAGGTGACACTCCACACCCAGTCCTTTAAATTTTTCTTCAAAAAATTCCAATTCTGCTTTATTTGCAGCTCCCAGGTATAGTGTCTGCCTGCTGCTTTTTAATTTTTTGGCAAGGTAATATAAAGGAGCAATTCCCATTCCTCCACCGATCAAATGAATGCTGCCACCTGACTTATTTAGAGAAAAAGGAGTTCCCAGAGGGCCTAATACATCAAGCTCAGTACCATTTTCTAAATTTGAAAGAATTTTTGTTCCTTTACCAATGACTCTGTAGACAAATTCTATCTTTTTTTCTGCAGCATCAAAATCAAAAATACTAAATGGTCTTCTCAAAAGCGGGTCCTCACTACCATCCTGGCTGACTTTGATATTAAAAAAATGTCCTGGCTCCGGATTTTGAGGCAGCTGATCATAATTTAAAACAAGCTGAAAAATTCCAGGTCCAACCTCTCTATTAGCAATTATTTTAAACATAAAAATCCTCCTTTAGTGGTACCGGGTACTTGGAAATAATTTCCAAGTACCCGGTACCAGAACATTACAAAATATCATTAATTTCTTTTTTCATCTTTTCGGCTGCAGCTCTAGCTGCTTTGGCATAGTTTTCTGACCCAAAATGAGAATATTCTTCTTTTCTGTAGGCAAAATTGATTCCCCGCGATGAATTAACAACTGCTCCTCTGCCATCTTCGTCAAAACCTGCTTTTATGTCTGCTGCGCCTCCACCCTGAGCACCAAAACCAGGAATTAAGAAAAATACTGTATCAAGCTGAGCTCTTATTTCTTTTAATTCCTCTGGATAGGTCGCTCCAACTACTGCTGCCAGATTGGAATAACCAGATTCGCCCACATAATCTCTGCCTACTTCCTGGAGAAAATCACCAACCGCCTGGTAAACTGTTCTACCATCATCCAGCTTAAGATCCTGTAGATCTCCTGCAGATGGGTTTGAAGTTCTTAAAAGTGCAAATGCTCCTCTTTCTTTATTTCTCAAAAACGGAAGTATTCCATCACTGCCTAAATATGGATTGATTGTTATCGAATCTACTTCTGTTTTTTTGTTTTCAAGATAAGCTTCCGCATAGGCTCCTGCTGTGGATCCGATATCATTCCTTTTTCCATCCAGCAGTACAATTAAATCTTTAGTTTTAGCATAGGCTATTGTCTGCCAGAGACATTCCATACCAGGTACTCCAAGTTTTTCGTAAAATGCCATCTGTGGCTTTACAACTGCTGTCATATCAGCAACTGCATCAATTAAATTTCGATTGAATTTTAAGACTGCTGCTGAGATTTCTTTCTGATTTGATTCCAGATCTGCTAATAATTCAGGTGCCAGAATATTCCCCGGAATTAGTTCCAGATGAGGGTCCAGCCCCACACAAATTCTAGAATTCTTAGCTTCAATTTTCTGCTGCAGCTGATCAATAAAGTATTTCATTTTTGCCTCCTCGATCATCATAGACTAACTTACCACCAACAAAAGTCAGTTCATTTTTTCCAGATAACTTCTGACCGGCAAAGGGAGTATTTTTACCCTTAGATTTGAATTTGTTTTTATCAACAGTCCATTCTCGCTCGGGATTAAAAATCAGGAGATCCGCTCTTGCTCCCTGTTTTAAACCTTCAGACTCAATATTTAATATTTTACCAGGATTGTAATAATACATTCTGAGTAAATCATCCCAGCCAATAATTTCTGTTTTAATAAAATTATGATACAAAAGTGCGAGTGCTGTTTCTAAACCGGAAATCCCAAAGGCTGCATAATCAAATTCTCCCAGTTTATCTTCAAATGTATGGGGAGCGTGATCTGTTGCCAGCACATCTATTTCTCCAGCTTTTAATGCTTCAACTAAAACATTTTTATCTCTTTCCGAACGAAGTGGTGGATGAACCTTAGTATCAGGATTATAATCTCCCACTTCTTTGTCAGTCAGCAGTAAATGATGAGGTGTGACTTCGAAAGTAACATTTACCCCTCTGTCTTTCGCATCTTTGACCAGATTAAGGCTGCCTTCTGTACTTAAATGGGCTATATGCAAGTGGATTCCCGTCATCTCAGCCAGTACTATATCCCGGGCCACCATTATATCTTCAGCAGCTGCCGGAATTCCTTTCAGCCCAAAAATTGTGGAATAATAACCCTCGTGCATTACTCCATCCTGAGAAAGATTTTCGTCTTCACAGTGGTCAATTATTGGCAGATCAAAAGCAGATGCATATTCCATTGCTCTCCTCATAATTTCGGAATTCATAACCGGATTTCCATCATCAGAAAGTGCTTTAACTCCTGTTTTCGCCAAAGTTCCAATTTCCGAAAGCACCTCTCCCTTACTGTCCTGAGTAATACTTCCAATCGGGTAAACTCTAACAGCAGCCTTTTCTGATTTAAGTTTAAGATGCTCAACAACTGCCGGATTATCAGCAATTGGTTTGGTATTGGGCATTGCCGCTACTGCAGAAAAGCCACCCGCTGCAGCTGCTTCACAGCCAGTTTTTACCGTTTCTTTTTCTTCATAACCTGGCTCTCTCAGGTGAGTATGAATATCAATTAAGGCAGGGATAATAATTTCCCCTTCTGCATCTATTACTTCATAACCCTGATTTGTAATTTCTTTATTTATCTCAAAAATTTTATTACCTTCAATTAAAATATCGTATTTCCCAGTAAGTCCATTTTTAGAATCATAAACACTCCCGTTTTTAATTAAGGTTTTCATTATCTATCTCCCTCCCGGCCAGTAAGTAAAGCAGTGCCATTCTGATTGCCACACCGTTTTTGACCTGTTCGGTAATTACTGACTGTGAGCTATCTGCAACTGAACTTTCAATTTCTATACCCCGGTTCATTGGTCCTGGATGCATTATCATCGCCTTTTTTCCGATCCGCTCTAAGCGCTCTGCATTCATTCCGTAAATTTCTCTGTATTCTCTAATCGAGGGAAAAAGTCCACTTTCCTGTCTTTCCATCTGGATCCTTAAAATATTGACAACATCTACATTTTCCAGTGCCTGGTCCAGGTCTGTATAAACCTTAACTCCCATTTTTTCGATTTCTCGAGGCATTAAAGTCTGTGGTCCGGCAACTGCAACTTCAGCACCAAGTTTATTTAAACCCCAGATATTTGAGCGGGCAACCCGACTGTGAGCAATATCTCCTACAATTAAAACATTAAGACCTGCTATCTGCCCCAATTTTTCTTTGATACTGTAAATATCAAGGAGTGCCTGAGTTGGATGAGCATGAGCACCATCTCCTGCATTAAGTACACTTGCTGAAATATTTTCTGCCAGAAATTTAGCTGCTCCAGGAGCACTATGTCTGATAACTACCACATCAGCTCCCATAACTTCCATAGTTTTTGCTGTATCCAGCAAACTCTCTCCTTTTGCTATACTGCTGGAAGATTTGGAAATACTCATTACATCTGCACTCAATCTTTTTGCCGCCAGATTAAAGGAAAACTTAGTTCTGGTTGAAGGTTCATAAAATAAATTGATTACTGTCTTCCCCCGCAGTGTTGGAACTTTTTTTACTGTTCTGGTTAAAATATCTTTCATGGCTACTGCTGTATCCAGAATTTCATTGATCTCTTCTTTTGATACATTGTAGAGACCCAAAAAATCTTTTCTTTTTAAACTCATTTACTTACCTCCTGCTCAGATTTTAGTTAGCTTCATATCTCAATTCTGGCTCCAGATCTAGATCCTCATCAAGTTCTTCCGCTTCATCATCTTTATCCATTGCTGGTAAGATTAAATTCATTACTATCCCGACTATCGCTGCCAGTCCCATTCCACCAAATTCCAGCCCAGCAAAGCTCAGAGTCAGATTTGAAATTCCAACTACCAGAGTAACTGAAACAATAACCAGGTTTCTATTTTTAGAAAGATCAACATTATTTTCAACTAAGGTTCTGAGACCGATTGAAGCTATCATGCCGAAGAGTAAGAAAACTATTCCACCCATAACTGCAGTTGGGATAGTCTGAATTAAAACTCCCACCTTCTGAACAAAGGAACTTAAGATTACTATTACTGCTGTCAGCTGAATAATCATTGGGTTATATACTTTTGTTAGAGCTAAAACTCCCACATTTTCTCCATAAGTTGTGTTTGGAGGTCCACCGAAAAGTCCGGCAACTAAGGTTGCAATTCCATCTCCCAGGAGGGTTCTGTGTAAACCAGGTTCTTCAATAAAGTCTTTTTTAACAGTGGAGCTGATTGCCACAACATCACCTAGGTGCTCAACCATAGTTACTAAGGCAATCGGTGCCACAAGTGTAATCGCTTTTAAGTTACCACTTACTGTTGGTAAGGCAAACTTAGGTAAAGCAACCCAGGAAGCTTCCATTACCGGAGCAAAATCCACAAGTCCTAAAAAGGCGGCAAAGGTATAACCACCGATGATTCCGAGCAAGATTGGAATTACCTTAATAATTCCCTTAGCAAATACACTGACTCCGACTGCGATTGCCAGAGTAACAAAGGCTACCAATAAATGTTCCGAAGCCATATCTTTTGCTGTTGGAGCCAGTCCCAATCCAATTGTAATGATTACCGGGCCAATTACTACCGGCGGCAGCAGCTTACGGAAAAATTCTGTGCCCAGCAGTCTAATTACTACTGACATTAGAGCATAAACAAGACCAACTGTGATAATTCCAAGCATAGCTCCATCTCGACCAAACTGATTTTGAGCCGCTATGATTGGAGCGATAAAGGCAAAAGAAGAACCGAGATAGGCAGGTACTTTTCCCCCGGTAATTAAGTGGAAAATCAGGGTTCCCAGTCCAGATGTAAAAAGTGCCACTGCCGGATTTAAGCCTGTCAGTGCTGGTACCAGTACTGTTGAGCCAAACATAGCAAACATGTGCTGTAGAGCCAGTATAAATAGTCGATTCCTTGTAATCCCATCTTCTTTAAGTTGAGCTAAATTTTCTTTACTTTGTTTTAAAATTTTCATTTTATACCTCCTGGATGTTATAAAATTATTGAAAAACTTTTGTCAAATTCCCTCATTAAAAAATAATAAAATTCATTTAGACATTAAAAAACTCCCTACCAGCGAACTGATAAGGAGTTTAGACTCATTTTGCATTCTCTACCTCAACTGACAGTGGTAGAGTTCTGCTAAGTAAATTCCTTACCGGCCTCTCTGGACCAATTTAAAGGATCTTTTATTAAATTATTTAAACTTAAGTTTTTTCCAGCAGTAAAACTGCATCTTTTTCGTCAATTTCTTCAAAATTAACATCTACCACTTCTTCTTTAGAAGTTGGTAAATTTTTACCAACAAAGTCTGCTCTAATCGGCAGCTCGCGGTGGCCTCTATCAATCATAATCGCCAGCTGAATCTGTAAAGGACGTCCCAGATCAATTAGGGCATCTAAAGCCGCTCTTACCGTTCTACCTGTATAAAGTACATCATCAACCAGCACAACTTTTTTACCAGTGATATCAAAAGGGATTTCTGTCCGATGTACAATTGGCTGCTGAGCTACAGTGGACAGATCATCACGGTAAAGAGTAATATCCAGAATACCTGTTTGTAATTTGATACCTTCAATTTCTTCAATCTTAGCTGCCAGTCTTTCGGCAAGTGGAACTCCTCTAGTCCTGATACCAATCAAAACCAGATCAGCAGTTCCTTTGTTTTTTTCTAAAATCTCATGGGCAATTCTTGTAATTGCACGTCCCATGGCTGCAGAATCGATTAATTCTTTTTTGATCTTCATTTCTGATTTATCCAAAAAAATTACCTCCTCTTTAGGGAGAATATTTCTAGCGACAAAAAAATAACCTTCTCACAGCATAGTAAGAAGGTTGCTAAAATTTATATTTTCCCTTACTAGCCTCTCTGGACTAATTTAAAGAATCATTATTTATTTGAATTAATTTTATCAGAGTATAAATTTTAAGTCAAGGGTTTATTTTTGTTTTAGGCAGCATATTTTAGGTACCGGGTACAAAAATGATTTTTGTACCCGGTACCAATAAATTATTATATGGAAAATAAATCCAAGTGCCCGGTACCTAATATTACTTTTGATAATCCTGAAGTGCTTTATACTCTATTCTCTCACCATGTTCAATTTCCTTTAAAACTTTGAGCATAGCATGAGTGGTATCCAGAGAAGTTAAACAGGGAATTCCCATTTCTACAGCTGACCTTCTGATTTTAAAGCCATCTCTTTCCGGAACCTTTCCTTTAGTTAAAGTATTGATTACCAGATCAACTTGATCATCAGCAATCATCTCCAGTGAATCAGGTGAGCCCTCTCCTATCTTTTTAACAATATCAACTTCCAGCCCCTCTTCTTTTAAAGCTGCTGCTGTTCCCTCAGTGGCAGCAATTTTAAAACCGAGTTCTGCAAAGTCTTTAATATAACTTACTGCTTCTTCCTTATCTTTATCGGCAATTGTAGCCAGAATTGTACCAGCTCGGGGAATTTCAAGTCCAGCTCCAATTAATCCTTTATAGAGGGCCTTTTCATAACTCTCAGCAAGCCCAAGAACCTCACCTGTTGATTTCATCTCCGGTCCCAGATTGGTATCTACCTGAGTTAATTTAGAGAAGGAAAAAACAGGCACCTTAACTGCTACATGCTCTTTTTCAGGAACCATTCCACTTTCCCAACCTAAATCTTTTAATTTGCGACCGAGTAAAGCTTTTGTTGCCAGATCAACCATTGGTACTCCTGTTACTTTACTGAGATAAGGAATTGTCCGGCTGGAGCGGGGATTAACTTCAATGACAAAAATTTCTCCCTCGCTGACCACATACTGAATATTGACAACACCTTTGACATTTAGGGCCCTCGAAATTCTTTCGGTATATTCCACCGCTTTTTCTTTCAACTCTTCCGAAAGACGATGTGGGGGATAAACCGCTATACTGTCTCCCGAATGAACACCTGCTCGCTCTACATGCTCCATAATTCCAGGCACGATAACTGTTTCTCCATCAGAAATTGCATCTATCTCAATCTCAGTCCCGGTTAAATATTTATCGACCAGTACCGGTCTGTCAGGTGATACTTTAACAGCATTTTTCATATATTCTTCTAATTCTTCTTTATTATATACAACTTCCATTGCTCGACCTCCAAGTACATACGAAGGTCTAACAAGTACTGGATAACCAATCCCAGCTGCAATTTTTTCTGCTTCCGCAAGTGAAGCGGCAACTTCTCCAGCCGGAACAGGTATCTCAAGTTCATTTAAAAGTCCAATAAATCTATCCCTATCTTCTGCAAGGTCAATGGAGTCAACTGAAGTTCCTAAAATTTCTACTCCTGCTTCTGCCAGCGGCTCTGCTAAATTAACGGCAGTCTGACCACCAAACTGACAGATTACACCTTCAGGTTTCTCATTCTCAATAATATGCATAATATCCTCTTTTGTCAGGGGTTCAAAGTATAATCTATCTGAGGTATCAAAATCTGTACTCACAGTTTCTGGATTATTATTAACAATAATCGACTCATAACCTTCTTCGTTTAAGGTCCAGGCAGAATGAACACTGCAGTAATCAAATTCTATCCCCTGGCCAATTCTAATTGGACCTGAACCAATAACCATAACTTTTTTCTTATCTGTTGGTTCAGCCTCATTAACCTTCTCGTAGGAAGAATAATAGTACGGTGTTTCTGCTTCAAATTCTGCCGCACAGGTATCCACCATTTTAAAAACTGGTTTAAGCTGCAGCTGATCTCTAATAGATTTTATTTCTGCTTCAGTTCTTTCAGTTAAAAGAGCAATCTCCGAATCCGAAAATCCTTTTTCCTTAGACTCCAGCAGAAGTTCTCTACTTTCATTTATCTTATCTTTATTTGCTGCCAGCGAGTTTTCTAGCTCGATAATATTTTTTATTTTGTGTAAAAAGAAAGTACTAATCTCAGTGAACTGATGGACTTTCTCAACTGTCCAACCACGACGAAGCGCTTCAGCAATCACAAATAATCTATTATCATCTGCTGCAAATAAATCTTCTTCAATCTCCTGATCACTCATTTTTCTAAATTCTTCTAAATAAAAGCCATAACGTCCGATTTCCAGTGAACGCACCGCCTTAAGCATTGAAGCTTCCAGATTTCTTTCGATAGCCATTACTTCTCCGGTCGCCTTCATCTGAGTTCCAAGATCACGATCTGCATAATGGAATTTATCAAAAGGCCAGCGAGGAATCTTAAAAACTACATAATCTAAGGCCGGTTCAAAACAGGCCGTAGTTTTACCCGTAATCGCATTTTCTATCTCATCTAGAGTGTAACCCAGGGCAATCCGGGCTGAAACTTTAGCAATCGGATATCCTGTTGCTTTGGAAGCCAGAGCACTGGAACGACTGACTCGAGGATTTACCTCAATTATATAATACTGAAAACTCTCTGGATCCAGGGCATACTGAACATTACAGCCTCCCTCGATCCCCAGGGCTCTAATTATCTTTAAGGCAGAGCTTCTAAACATCTGATATTCTTTATCTGTCAGAGTCTGGCTGGGAGCTACTACAATACTATCTCCAGTGTGAACTCCAACCGGATCAAAGTTTTCCATGTTGCAGACAACTATACAGTTATCATTTTTGTCCCGCATTACTTCATATTCTATTTCCTTCCAGCCTTTAATACTTTTCTCTATTAAAACCTGTCCGATTAGACTGTGTTTAAAACCACGGGCGGTAATCTCTTTTAATTCCTCTAAATTATCAGCAACTCCACCACCGGTTCCCCCCATTGTATAGGCCGGACGCACAATAACAGGATAACCAATTCCTGCTGCAATTTTTTTTGCCTGATCAATATTTTCCGCAATTTTGCTGTCTAAAATTGGTTCTCCTATTTCATTCATTAATTCCTTAAAATTATTTCTATCTTCTGCCTTCTCAATTGTATCAATTGGAGTTCCTAAAAGCTCTACATTCAAATCTTTTAAAATATTTGTTTCTGCTAAATCTATTGCTAGATTTAGAGCAATCTGTCCTCCTAAAGTAGGAATCAATCCATCCGGATTTTCTTTTTTTAAAATTTCTATTATACTATCAACGGTTAAAGGTTCAATATATACCCGATCTGCCATATTCTCATCTGTCATTATTGTGGCCGGGTTGCTGTTAACAAGTACAACTTCCAGCCCTTCTTCTTTAAGAGCCCGACAGGCCTGACTTCCTGAATAATCAAACTCTGCTGCCTGACCAATAATAATTGGCCCTGAACCAATAACCATAACTTTTTTGATATCTTCTCTTTTAGGCATCTTTTCCTCCTTTAAATTTTTGAAATTTATTGAAATGGAAATATTTTCTAAGTACCCGGTACCATCAGCTGGTACCATCAGCTCATCATTTCTATAAATTGGTCAAATAAATAGTGTGAGTCTTCAGGTCCTGGAGAAGCTTCTGGATGATACTGAACAGAAAATGCCGGATATTTTTGATGTTTAAAACCTTCTACTGTTTTATCATTAACATTAATATGGGTCAATTCCAGCTCCAGATCCAGCAAAGATTCTTCCCTGATCGCAAAACCATGATTTTGAGAAGTGATATAGACTCGATTTGTACTTAAGTCTTTAACCGGATGATTTGCTCCCCGGTGACCGAATTTAAGTTTATATGTGTCAGCACCACAGGCTCGACCTAAAAGCTGATGACCAAGACAGATTCCAAAGATTGCAACTTCACCTAAAAGATCAGCAATTGTATCTGCCACATAGTCTGCAGCTTCCGGATCTCCGGGACCATTCGAAAACATTACTCCATCAGGTTCAAAATTTAAAATTTTCCTGGCTGAAGTACTGGCCGGAACCATTATTACTTCACAATTCCGCTTAAGCAGTGAATCCTTAATATTTGCTTTAGCTCCACAGTCAACTAAAACTACCTTATATTTATTTCCTGCTCCATATTTTTCAATTTCTTCTCTGCTGACCAGTGAAACTAAATCTCGACCTGCAAGTCCGGGAGCTTTTTTTGCTTTCTCTATTAATTTTTCTTGATCCAAATTTTCAGTAGTTATGATTCCACGCATTGTTCCCTGTCGTCGAAGTATTTTAGTAAGAGCTCTGGTGTCTATCCCACTGATTGCTGTAATTCCATTTTCCTTTAAGTATTTCTCAAGTTTCTTTTTCAGGCGCCAATTTTCCGGTTCTTCAGCAAATTCTTTGACAATAAAACCATTAACATGTGATTTAGAAGACTCAAAATCATCAGTATTAATTCCATAATTACCTATCAAAGGGTAAGTCATACATACTATTTCTCCTTTGTAGGAAGGATCAGTTAAAATTTCCTGATATCCAGTCATACTGGTGTTAAAAACAATTTCGCCAGCACTTTCTTTTTCAGCCCCAAAAATTTTCCCTTCGAAAATACTCCCTTCTTCTAGAACAAGTTTTGCTTTTTTCATTGAACTACCTCCACTTTTTTCTTTTACTAGAATCACTGCAGTGATTTTAGTAATTCTACTTTATTACTTTACTACTTTACTTTTTTAATCAGTTTGTAAATCAAATCACTAAAGTTTATTGATAAAAATAAAACCCTCGCCCCAGAAAGAATGGTTTGAAGGTTAAAATTGATATAGTTAGACTATAAAATCTAAATATAGCTATACCTGTATACCTTTACCAGCCTCTCTGGACTGATTTAAAAGGAAATTATATTCTTTTATTATTGTTGTATAGTTTACCATTTAAAAATTAAACTGTCAATAGAGAAGCTAAGATTAAGAAAATTAATTATTTTAGATTAATTAATACTTAATTTAACAGCATTTTCTTAATTTTAATTAAATTTTTCTGGCCTTATATTTGGTATGCAGTAATTTATGAGCAATTTCACTACCCGGATTTTCAAGATAGTCATCATATGACTTTTTAATATACGGATTTTCGTGAGACTTCCTTAACTTTTTATTCTTATCTATCTGATAAATAGCCTGCTGCCTTTTTTCTAAAACATTTTGATCAGAGGAAATTGGCTGGCCTCCACCACCCATACATCCTCCCGGGCAGGCCATAAATTCTACAAAATCAAACTCTTCTCCCTCTTTGACCATTTCCATTACTTTCCGGGTATTACCAAGTCCATTAGCAACAGCAGCTTTTAGTTTTAAACCACCAATCTCTACTTCTGCCTTTTTTATTCCTTGCAGACCTCTTACATCTTCAAATTCTATTTTCCTAAGTTCTTCTCCAGTGATTAGTTCAGTAGCTGTTCTCAGTGCTGCTTCCATTACTCCACCAGTAGTCCCAAAAATATCTGCTGCACCTGAGGAAACTCCTAACAATTCGTCATATTCACTCTCTTCTAAATTAAGAAAATCTATACCTGCCGACTTAATAATAGAAGCAAGTTCTCTAGTTGTTAAAACATAATCCACATCTCCTGCCATCTCTTCTCTCTTCGATTCAAACTTTTTGGCTGTACAGGGCATTACTGAGACTACCACAATATCATCAGGATTAATACCTGCTTCTTTTGCATAATAGCTTTTAGCAACTGCTCCAAACATCTGCTGGGGTGATTTAGCAGATGACAAATTATCCAGGTACTCTGGATAAAAATGCTCAATAAATTTAATCCAGCCCGGACTGCAGGAAGTAAATAGTGGCAATTCTCCCTTATTATTAATTCTTTCGATTAATTCTGTACCTTCCTCCATAATTGTTAAATCAGCGGCAAAATTGGTATCAAATACTGCATCAAAGCCAAGTCTTTTTAGTGCTGTAACCAGCTGACCGGTAGATATATCTCCTGCCTGCTTGGAAAAAGGTTCGGAAATTGCAACTCTAACTGCAGGTGCAGTCTGGACAACTACATGTTTACTTTCATCATTTAAAATATCTAAAACTGAGTCTTTTTGATAAAGTTCGTGCAGAGCACCTGTGGGACAGGAAAGAATACACTGACCACAGTTAGTACATTCTACATTCCCCATACCTCTATCTTTAAAAGTGGTAACTACAGTTTCTGGACCTCTATTTGCTGTTGTAAAAATGCCAATACCCTGTACTTCTTCGCATTTTCTGATACAGCGATTACAGCTGATACACTTTTCTGGTTCTCTAACAATTGAATAACTGGAGTTATCAATACTATCACCGCGTTTGATGGGGGCCAATCTCATCTTAGATAATCCAATATCTTCAGCAATATCCTTTAACTCACAGTTGCTGGCCCGGCTGCAGGTTAAACAGTTTAGCTGACAATCAATATTATGAGTTGCAATAATTAATTCAAATAGATTTTTCCTCAGGTCTCTTACCTTTTTAGAATGAGTTTTTATTTTCATTCCTGCTTCAATTTTAGTTGCACAGGCAGGTTTAAGCAGATCTTCTCCTTCAATTTCCACAACACAGAGTCTACAACCACCATAAATTGACAGTCCATCTTCATAACAGAGAGTAGGAATATTTATATTTGCTTTTTTGGCAGCATCTAAAATACTCATTTTTTCTTCCAGTTCTATATTAAGTCCATCAATTTCTGCTCTAAGCATAGATTTTACCTCCAAACTTTAATTCTTTGCCATAGTTTTCAATAACCGATGTTATAAAATTAAGAGAAGACTGTCCCAGTCCACAGCGAGCTGCCAATCTAATAGTATTACCAATATCTGAAATTAATTCAGTATCTATTTTCCCGTCTTCTTCTTTAAATGCTTTTAATATTTTATTAATCTGCCTATTTCCTTCTCGACAGGGAAAACAGGTGCCGCAGGTTTCATCCATATAAAATCTGGAAACATTCAACATTAAATCTAAAAGATCATGCTTTTTACTGACTGCAATAACCGCTCCAGAACCCAGACTGCTGCCTCTTTTTTCAAAAGCCTGGTAGCTGTAGGGAAAATCTAAATCATCTGCTTTAATTACTGCCGTTGAAATTCCTCCAGGTATCACAAATCTTAAATCCTCACTCCCCTTAATGCCTCCACCTAAATCATAAATTATTTCTATAAGAGTAATTTGGCCAAACTCAACTTCATAAAGCCCAGGTCTATTTAGATCACCACTTAAACAGAGTAATTTTGTTCCCCGGCTTCCTTCAGTTCCAAGCTCTGAAAAATCTTCAGAATCCGGATTCATAACTTCTGCGGTACAGCATAAACTCTCAACATTATTAACTACTGTCGGCTGCTTAAACAATCCTTTTTCAATCGGATAAGGAGGTTTAATCCGGGACCGTCCCCTTTTTCCCTCAATGGAATTAATTAATGATGTTTCATCCCCGCATACATAGGCACCTGCTCCTCGAACAAGTTTTAATTCTAATTTAAAACCACTGTTAAATAGATTATCATTTAGAATATTTTTCTCTCGAGCAGCTTTAATTATTTCAGAAAACACCTCAATTGCTCTTGAATATTCTCCTCTAATATAAATATATGCCTTATCTGCACCAACAGCATAAGCTGCAAGCATAATACCTTCCAGAACTTTCAGCGGCCTTTCTTCCAGTAAATATCTGTCTTTAAAAGTCCCTGGTTCTCCCTCATCAGCATTACAGACCACAAATTTTTCTTTCCCTTCAACATCTGCTGCCATTTCCCATTTGATTCCTGTTGGAAATCCTGCTCCCCCACGGCCTTTTAAATCTGAATCTTTTATTTTTTGAATTGTTTTTTCTCTACCAATTTGTAGTGCATTTTTTATTGATTTAAATTCATAATTCGAAATATCCAGCAGTTTATCCCCTTTTAGATATAATTTTTCCTGAACCATAAGCTCACTCCTTTCAAAAATATTCCTGTAAAGTTGAAGTTAAAATTACATACAGTCATTTAAAATTTCCAGAGCCTTATTTTTATTTATTTTTGTAAATATCTTATTATTAACCATCATTACAGGACCTTCTCCACAGTGGCCCAGACATTCTACCACCTCTAATGTAAATTTTTTATCCTCTGTAGTCTGGTGACTTTTCAAGTCCAGATATGACTTTACAGCCTTTAGAACAGAATCGGATTCGTTGAGATGGCAGGAAATAATGTCACAAATTCTAATTATATATTTTCCTGTCGGTTCGGTATAAAACATTGAATAAAATGAAATAACTCCGTAAACATTTGCTCTGGATAATTGATATTTCTCAGACAGATTTTCAATTTCAGCTTCCGGAATATAACCATAAGTATTCTGAAATTGATGCAGTTTTTCTAAGAGGCTGTCCTGATAAAATAGAGATTTAAACTTATCCATTAATAACCAACTCCTTTGTGATATTTTTAACTAAATTAATCAAATTTTTATGAATTTTCAGTCTTTTGAGTCAAAAATATATACTTTTTCTCTTCTGACTTTTCTGCGTTAAGTTAATAATATCACATCTGAACCATTATAATCAAATGTTAATAACTTCTTTTATTTATAAAATATTAAATTTATTTAAAGTTTTTATTAATTTTCTCTAAATTTATTATTTTTTCCATTATAAATCCAATCAGAAAAATTGAGATTAAAGTAAAAATAAATCTGAGTATTGAAAACTTGAGTCCTATAAATTGAATTTCCACTCCTAACTGAGGAATTTTCAATGAAGCCCAGACTCCTAAAAATATTATAACATTAGAAAGACTTGCATTTTTGCGCAGGAGTTCTGCTGCAATTGGAAAAGCAATATACATTGGTCCGGTGGGCAGTGTTCCCAAAAAAACTGCTAGAAATTTTCCCTTGAAGGAAGAATTATATCCTAAATATTTTTCTACCAGTGCTGTGGGCACCCAGCGGTCAGACAATCCCATAATAACAAGCACTGCCGGAAAAATCATAACCATTTCTCTTAAGTAGCGAACTGATATAGAAACTGCATCTGGAAATCGTTCAGGAAAAAAATATTTAAATACTGCCAGTATTATTCCCCAAAAAATAAGAGTTTTAATTATCTTTTTAAGATTATCTTTTATTTTTTTCTGCTGCTTTTCAGCCTGTATTTTTTGGTTATTTTCTTTTCCATTTGTATTTTCAATATTTTTTGCTGCTCCCATTAAATAAACACCCCAATCATAAATGCAATTACTACAGCAAAAATCAGAGCAAGACTATTTCTATAAATTGTTATTTTTTTACCTAACTCTTTTAATTCAACTGGAAGAGTAACAAAACCGACCATAGTTAAAGTCGTAATAAAAGCTGCTATCGGTGTATATGAAGCTCCAGCATCAATTAGAGATCCAGCTAAAGGGAGGGCAATCAAACTGGGAATCATCATTACTGCTCCAAATAAAGCGGCTGCTCCAACCTGAATTAAAGAAAAATCTCCTCCTAGAAATTCTTTAATCAACTCTGGTGTCAAAAAAGCAAAAAGATCTGATTTTTTTACATATATTTTTTCTTTATAAAATAAAATTTCTGGACAATCAGCAGCTTTTAAAGAGCTGAATCATCACTTAACCAGTTTTGACCCGCTTTTTTAATAGCTACTGCTCCCAGAGGAGCTGTGACTACAATAGATAAGACTGCCAGGGCCAGAATCAGTTCTCCTGAAGCTACACCTGCCGCCAGAGGTATTGCACCAATTGCAGCCTGAACTGTAGCTTTTGGTGTATATGCCAGAACACAAAAAGCTCTTTCTTTTAAATTAAGATGGGTTCCAGTTAATGAAATCAAAACACCAAGTGATCTTGCACCTAATCCTATAGCGATGATAATTAATCCAATCAAACCTGATTCCAGCGCAAGGTAAATATTTACTTCGGCCCCGATTAGAACAAATAACATCAATTCTGCAAAAACCCAGATCTTATTAAATTTAGAGGATAATCTTTTCCCTAAAACTGAATAACGCTCCTGAATTACAAAACCAATTACCATAATTCCAAGTAGAGTAGCTATTGGAACTATTCCTTCTAAAAAATGTTCTAAAGAATTCATTAGAATTCCGAAACTCAAAAGCAGCAGTGCCTTTTTGGTATCACGAATATGATATTTTTTAAAAATATAAATTAAAAATAAAGCAATCCCTGTACCTAAAATAATACCCAGCAGAATTGCAATTGGTACATTTAAAACCTGTCTCAAAACATTGATCTGCTGGCCTCCATAAATACTTAAAAAAGCAGAAAAAATTGTGATTGCCACAACATCATCAACTGAAGCCCCAGTTAAAACCAGAGTGGGAATCCCTTTTTTTGTTCCTTTCTGCTGTTCAATTAAAGCTAACATCTGGGGTACTACTACTGCCGGTGAAACCGCAGCTATAATAAAAGCTAAAATACCAGCTTCTACAAAACCAAAATTCAGCAAATAAATAGCAGCTAAAATCACAGCTGTCCCTTCCATTAACCCGGGAATAAAACTTAGCTTAACTGCTGGAACTCCCACTTTTTTTAAGGTTTCCTTTTCAATCCCCAGACCAGCCCTAATTAAAATCACAATTAAAGCAATCATTCTTAAATCTGAAGAAATATTTAAGATATCCTGACTTATTAAATCAAAGCCATAAGGGCCCAAGAAAATTCCAATTAAAAGCATTCCCAGTAAAGCAGGCAGCTTTAATCTATCAAAAAACCTCCCAAATAATAATGCAAATAAAATAATTAGAGCTAAACTTAAAGCCAAAGTAATCTCTCCTTTCTTGGTACCTTGGTACCGGGTACTTGGAAATTATTTCCAAGTACCCGGTACCATAAACCATAAAAAAAACTCCTATCTAGATAGGGTAATCCTAAATAGATAGGAGCCATCAACTGTCATTTCCTCCAGTAGTTAAAAGGGGAGCTCCATCCCCTTAATTCATTTCATTTACGAATATCTTATGTAAATCTACATTTAGATCAAAACCAAGTTCTCGCAAGCTGTGATCAAAAGCCTTTAAAGTGCGATATAATTTTTCTTCATAACAATTTTCTCCCATATGGCCAATTCTGATTAATTTATCTTCAAATTCTCCCAGTGAGGCTGCAATCATCACATTATGGCTTTCTGTCATCAGCTGATTTAACTCCTGATAAGTTATACCCTCCGGTATTACTATTGCAGTAACTGTATCAGAATGACCATTTTCGGAATATAAATTAAGATTGGATTGTTTTATTGCTTCTCTGACAGCCGCAGCAATTTTACTGTGGCGCTCAAAAACCTCTTTATCTGCCAGCCATTTATCCAGAGCCGCATCTAGAGCATAAATATCACTTACTGCCTGAGTATAAGGGAAATATTTTTCTTCATACCAGTTCTGCCAGAGCTGTAAATTGGTATAATAACCCCTGACAGCAGTTTTTCTATTATTTACCGCTTCCCAGGCCGCATCACTGACGCTCATAAAAGTCAGTCCCGGCGGAACCGAAAGACATTTTTGAGAACCTCCAAGAATTATATCAATTCCCCATTTATCTACCTCTATCGGCACACCACCAATTGCAGAAACAGAATCTACAACGGATAAAATATTATATTTATTTAATAAATTAGTGATCTCTTCAGCATTATTTATTACCCCAGTTGGAGTTTCACAGTGAACAAAGGTAGCAAATTTAAAATCGTTTTCTGCTGCCAGCTTTGATTTCAATTTATCTATATCAATCTCTTTATCATATGGGAATTCCCATCTTATAACATCTGCTCCATAAAGATCAGCAAAATCAGCGAATCCTCTCCCGAAGATTCCATTATCTAAGACTAAAACCCTATCTCCTGGCTCGATTAAGGAAGCACAGGCAGATTCCAGTCCTAAAATCCCCTCCCCACTCATAATAATCACATCATTTTTTGTTCTCATTACCTGCTGCAATTTTGAACTTACATCCAGGTAAAAATCAAAAAATTCAGGATCAAGATCAGGGTTGGTAATTTTGCGACTCATTGCCCGTCTAACTTCTTCGCTAACCTCAGTTGGACCGGGTGTCATTATTAGTAAATCACTCACAAAAATCACTCCCATATTTTTACGGTCTAATATAGATTTTATAACTTTTTATAGGAGATTGTCAAGCTGATTTGTCTCAGAAACTGTACTGTCATTTTTGATTTGAAGTGATTATCGTTGAATAAACAGTACAGCCTCTTTTTTTGAACAATTACTTATTTTTTCAGTTCTGGAGTCAAAGCTAATCTTTAATCCTGAATTCAACCAGAAATAAAGGAAGTAAAAAGGCACTGATCATAATTACAGCCAGGGCAACAGCCTGAGATAAATTTGTCTGGGTCAAACTATAAATTGCCGTAGTTAAAGTCTGAGTTTTGCCGCTCATATTACCAGCAAAAATTATAGTGGCTCCAAATTCCCCAGCTGCTCTTAAAATCGAAATGATTAAAGCTGTAGTAAATCCTCTTAAACTTAATGGTAGATAAACTTTAAATAAAAGATCATTTTCAGCTGCACCTTCAACTACAGCTGCTTCTATTATGTTTTCATCAATTGAAGAAAATGAGTTTTTTAAGGTCAAAGTAAATAAAGGCAGCATTACAAATAGTTGAACAATAATAAGGGCAGTAAAACTAAAAACAAGATTAGAAGTCAAACTGGCTAATATCCCTCGACTGCCAAAACTTAAAAGTAGTGCTAGACCAGTAATACTTGGAGGAAGCAAAAGCGGTAAACTGATCAAAATATTTAATATTTTATTAATATATTGATTTCTACGGCTGATCAGATAACTGAAGGGGGTACCCAGCAGTACTGTCAATGAAGCGGAAATACTTAAGGAAAAAAATGTGATTTTAAATGCAGATAAGATATTGACACTACTGAAAACATTAATAATATCTGTGACCGAGCTTTCAATAAATAGAGATGAGATTACAAGACCAATAAAAATTATATTCAAAGCTGCTGTCAGAATAATTAAAATTTGAGCAGTAAAGGAAAAGCTCTGAGGTTCATTAAAATAAGTCGGTGAAAATAGAGCTGTTTTTTGATAACTGTTGTTTTTCTTTTCTGCTTCTGAGAAAATATTCTCATTCATTTATTTTGCACCTGCTTAAAATTATATTCTCCAAATACTTTCTGAGCTGCCGTACTTAAAATATAATTATAAAATTTTACTGCTCCAGCTTGCGATTGCTGGCTCAACCCCATATAATAACTGGCCTCAATATTATATTCTGCCGGAATCTCGACTTTATACAAATTTTCATCCTGACTGTAGTCACTTAAATAGACAATTCCAGCCTCAGCCGCTCCTAATTTAACTTTATTTAATACACTTTTTACATCAAATTCCCGGGAAACAACTGCAGAATCAAAACTGTTTTTTAATTTTTGTCTCTTTTCTTTATTTGAAATTGATTTTAAATATTGATTGAACATTTTTAGAGTATAATCTCCAACCGGAACTGCTTCTGCTCCAATAAGCAGAGAATAATCACTGCCCAGTAATTGTTCTAGATTGGCAACTTTTTTACTGCTAGAGTTTATGATTATAATCAATTCATTTTTAGCAAATATTTTATCTTTTGTAATCATATTTTCCTTTTTTAACTGAGCTAAATAATGAAAATTAGCTGATAAAAATAAATCAAATTTTACTCCCAGTTTAATCTGACTAAAAAGTGCCTGGCTGCCTGCATAATTGATTTCAAGTTCAAAATTAGTATTTTCCGCCTCAAATCTTTCTTTTATTTCATTTAAAGGCTCCTGTAAGCTGGCTGCTGCCATTACTCTAATTGCAGCAGCGGCAGATGTCTGGAGTGTAAACATAATTAGAATCAATATAATAAAACTTAAAATCAAGCTTATCTTTCTTTTTTCCATCTTTATCAACCTCTTTAAAATCAATTTCGTTAGGTTTAACCTCATATAATGGGAACATAGTAATTCACTTAATAGTTACAGTTAAATAAATCTAGATAATTTCTCTTCTCACAATTTTACTAAAAACCTCTACTAGGTGAGGCGAAAATTGAAGACCGCTGTAATCAGCTAATTCTGTCAGAGCTGCTTCAATCGATTTAATTGAAGAATAAATATTAGAAGAAGTCATTACATCAAAAGCAGAGATAATAGAGATAATCTGAGCCATCTGGGGAATCTGCTCCCCTTCTAATCCTTCAGGATAACCGCTCCCGTTCCACCATTCATGATGGTATTTTGCAATTTCAATAATTCTCTGGTCATAACCAGCTTCTTCTAAAAGATTAGCTCCTATTTCGGGATGCTCACTAACTACTTCTTTCTCTACTTTATCTAATTTTCCTGGTTTATTTAAAATATCATGTGGCAGTAAAAGTTTACCAACATCATGTAATAGAGCTCCCTTTTTTAGAAGCTCAATTTCAGCTTTTGACATTTTTAATTCTTCGGCAATCATTTCTGCAAAAATAGCAGTTTTTTGGGCGTGTCTTTGATTATGTAGGTCATGCCCCTCAAACAAAAGTAATATTAAATTCATTTCATTATCCATAATTAATCCCCCCTTAAGCTTTTACAATTGGTATCTGTTGATAAGTAGAAATTTCTTTTAATTTTTTGAAATCAGGAGAACCCACCTTTTGTTTGAGCTGACCCTGTTGATCTACCTCTAAGTAAATATTTGATCTTGGCCTGTCTATAAAAATAAAATCTCCAGCAGAACTAATTTTGATATTACCTGCTGTATTTTTGATATAAATCCCCTTACCCACTTGAAATTCAGTAACACTTAAGGAGCTTCCTACCTCCTTTAAATAAATATAATCTCTGGCAAAATATTTTCCACCTTTGATAAAACCTCTGCCAGAAATATTAATAATACTCTGCCCCGAATGAATCGTAGAATTATAGCAGCCCTTTTTCATGATAATTACATTTCCAGAAGCAGTAATTTCCGAATTCTGAATATATTTTGCATAAACATCTGATTCCTTTAAATTTTCCTGTGAATCAATAATATTTTCCAACTCTTCTCTTAACTTTTCAAAAAGTTCCGTGTTTTTAAGCCTCAAGATTTTTTTATAACCCTTAAACTCAGAATGCAGTTCTTTTAAAGTAGCTGCAGCTTTCCATTCAAAATTAAATTCTTCCATCTCTTCGGCCAGCTCTGCAACATGTGGTGGTAATTCTTTAAACTTATCGGTTAAGAGCAGCCGTAGGATCCTTCCAAGCTGCATATTTTTTTCTAAAAATCCTTTTCTATTTTTGGCAGCACCTAAAATCTGATCAACTGCCTGGAGAAGAGCATCCAATTCTTCATATAATTTTTTAATCTTCTCTATTAATTTTATTGGCATAAATAATCCGGCTGTGATTTCACTATGGACAATATTTTCTTTTACCAGTACATCACCATCTACTGAAGCCTTACAGCCGGCAATACTTTTTTTGACCTGCAGATTATTCCCAATTCTGACATCAAAATAATCAAAAATTCCTCCCTGAACAATTAAATCCCCTTCGTATTTAATATTTCCGGTCGTTTTATCAACATCTCCATTGACAACATACTGAGGTACAATTGATACCACAAATTTATCTTTTTTCTTTTCAATTTTAGGTCTGCCAGCATCCACAGCTACTGCTTTCATATTATTCTTAATCAATTTAATACCATTGCCTGCTGTCAACTGATAATCCTTAACCTGTGGAGCTTTAACCCTTTCCTGCTGGACATTTATCCCGTCCTTGCCTGGAACTGCCGGTATTTTTTCGGCTACAATCTCTCCTACAGAAAAAGAAGTAATACAATTAAAATCACGGCTCAGAGTTCTTTCGTCTTTTTCTACTGGTTCAATTTTTGCATCCTCACCCTGAATTACTTCCTTTCCTTCGGCAATCAAAAAATTTCCGCTCTTATTATTTTTTGCTATTTCTTCTATCAGATCTTTTTTAACTCCATACCTGACTCTATTCTGCAGCAGAATAATTGAAATTTCCGATTTTTCTATTTCAGGATATTCTTCCCCTGTTTTTTCGGCTTCAACTTCTACGAGATCAGAGGGCGAATGATCTTTAATTTCAAGCTGATAGGAAGGCTGCAGCTCAATATTTAAATAAGCCTCCATAGCATTATTATTCAATTCTAAACTGAGCTCTTTTTTAGCATCCTGATTTTCTTTTTTTATTTCAATTTTACTGTCAGCAAAAACTACCCTTTCTTCTTTTATTTTTTCGCCATTTAGATAAATTTCAATTCCTTCTCCAGGTTTAAGTCTGGCATACCTGCCATTACCTTCTGGATCAGAAACTAAAATTTTACCCTGTTTAATTTCTATTTTTCCATTGCTGTTAGTCATAGTTACACCTTCTTCCCCTATTTTTACAAAGAACCATCCCTCTGGATAAAGGTGGCAGTCGGGCAATCATAGCTCTCAAGCCTTAGACCCCTTAACTTTGCGTCACTGTTTTTCAACAATTTTGCCTTTTATATACTCTAATATTTATATTCTTGATTAGCACTCATTATCCTTTATTTTAACAGAAGCCCTAAATCATTTTTATAGTGTTTAATCAGGCAAAGTTGGATAGTTTATATTATGTATCCTCACAAAAACTTCATAATATTTGTTAGCTATAATCTTGCAATAAAACAAAGCTTTTATTATACTTAATGTAAATAAAATTTTGGGAGGTGATGCTAATTACTGCTCAAAAGAATAACAAAGAAGAAAATTATGAAAAAGATGGAAGAATACCTTTTATTATCAGCAGCTCCTACCTTCTAACTTTTTTATTTATTAGACTGGCTGTAATGATTGCCGGTTCTGCTGGTAGTGCAGCCTCAACTGCTGCTAAAACTGGTGATCTACAATTTTATATCGGTTCAAATATAATCCTTTTCGGCTATCATATTCATCATTTATATATCGGAATATTTCTAATTGCTCTGGCCGGGTGGTTTTCGATTACCAGGACAGAATTTATAGACCGCAGAGACAATGCTTTAATTTATGGAATCGGACTGGGATTGTTTATGGATGAGATTGGTTTATTATTAAGCGGGGGAGATTACTGGCACAGCACAACTTATCTCTTAAGTTTACTGCTCGGAGGAATATTTTTGAATATAATATTTTTCCCGGATTTCTGGAAAGATTTAAGATCACATCTGGGAGAATTTAATCCAAAAAATAAGATCTTAAGGCATTATAAATCAAGTGCCTTAATTTCGGGGGTGGATAAATTGGCAGATGAAGCAGATAAAACAGGTAAAGTAACACTGGTATTTTCAGGTTTAATTTATATAATTGTTGGAATGTTAATTATTTCTAACCCAGAATTAGTTTATTACTGGGTTGCAGGAGGATTTTTCCTGCAGGGTTTAACTAAGTTTGTAGAAGCCTGGAAAGCTTAGAAAATATATCAATGGAGCCGGTGACAGGAGTTGAACCTGCAGCCTGTGGTTTACGATACCACTGCTCTACCAATTGAGCTACACCGGCTTTTTTCTACTAAAAAGCCAGTACTATCCCACCTTCATTGGCATAGACTGTGCTGATTCCAGCAGTTTCTACAATAATTATTTCTCTGAAATTGTACTTTTCTGAAGCCTGTTCTTTTATAAATTCTGCTTTCTCTAAAGCATTACAGTGAGCAATACCAAGTACTTTCTGTTCTAAGTTTTCTCCCTTTTCTCCAATTTTATCTATCAGCTTTCTAACTGCTCTTTTACTACCTCTGGCTTTATCAACAAGAGTTATAGTTCCTTCTGCAGTAGCCCCTAAAACGGGCTTTATATTAAAAAAAGAAGCAATTTTACCTTTCAATTTTCCCATGCGTCCTGCTTTAATCAAATTATCTAAAGAATCTAGTACAAACAATGTCTGCATTTCTTCAACGTATTTTTCAGTCTTTTCTACAATCTCTTCTCTAGTTAAACCAGCTTCGATTAATTCACCCAATTTATAAGCAATCATTGTCTCACCTGCAGAAGCACTAAAAGAATTAAAAACTTTGACAAATTTATTTTCAGCCTCTTCCATCAGCATTTCCTTTGCCAGGACAGCATTCTGATAAGTTGCACTCAATTCTTTAGAAAGTGTTACCACAAAAATATTTTCGTATTTTCGATATAAATCTAAAAAAGGCCCTGGACCCGGACTTGCAGTTTTAGGAGCCTCACTGCTGTTGCGCATTGCGTTTAATAGACCTTCTCGATCAAGATCTTCATCATCTACAAAGTGCCTATTTCCCACATCTATCGACAGTGGTGCTGTTGAGATATTAAATCTTTTTCTTAATTCTTCTGTTAAATCACAGCAGATGTCAACTATTATTTTGAAGTCCATAGTATTACCTCCAATATATTCTATTTAAAACTTTAAAGTTTAATCTACTATATAATTTTATCTTTATTGTAAGCAAAAATCAACAAATTAATTCAATTTTATTTTCAATTTGCACATAGAAAAGCCCCGACCAAATTAACAGTCGGGGCAAGCTTACATAATTATGTTTTAATTATATAACTTCAACATTCTCTGCCTGAGGTCCACGATCGCCTTCAACGATTTCGAATTCAACTTCCTGACCTTCTTCTAAAGTTTTGAAACCTTCCTGCTGAAGAGCAGAGAAATGTACAAATACGTCGTCGCCATCTTCTCTTTCAATAAAGCCATAACCTTTTTTCTCATCAAACCACTTAACTTTTCCTGTGTAAACCATATTAATATCTTCCTCCTAAAATTTAAGCTGAGTATGTGTAACTAGTTTAGAATACTCAGTGATTTAAATATATCATTTGATTTCTTATTTGTCAAATTTTTCTGATTTGCAATTTATCAATATATTTAAATGTATTGATCTTATACTCACAATCACTTACAATTTAAACCTGGAAATAGAATCTGATAGCTCTTCTGCCATCTCTGCCAGCTCCTGGGAAGCAGTAATAATCTCATCTGTGGCTGCATTCTGTTCCTGACTGGAAGCTGCAACTTCTTCAGCGTTGGCAGCTGCAGTTTCACTTGCTGCTGCAATTTCTCTAATTGCTCTTTCTACATCCTCACTATTTGCTGCCATTTCTTCTGCTTTATTATTTATATTGGTAATTATTCTGCTTAATACTCCTGCTGTATGTTCTATTTCTTCAAATGCTGTCCCACTTTCCTCAATAGAACTAACACTGGAATCAACTACTTCTTCTGTTTCCTCCATGTTTTCTACCGAAGCCTGTACATCTTTCTGAATATCTGCTATTAATTCTGTAATCTCATCTGTGGCCTGATTTGATTCTTCAGCCAGCTGTCTTATTTCGTCTGCTACTACTGAAAAACCGCGTCCCGCCTCTCCTGCTCTGGCAGCCTCAATGGCTGCATTTAAAGCAAGCAGATTTGTCTGAGAAGATATATCTTTGATCAGACTAACAATTTCTCCAATTCTCTGGGATGACTCAGCCAGAGAATGAACTGCTTTTTCTACCTGTTCCGAATTATTCTTAACTTTATTGACTTCAGCTGCAGATTTATCAATCGACTGATTACCTTTTTCTATATTTTCCATTACATTCACTGACTGACGGTCCATAGCATCAGAAGAAGTATTGATCATTGTAATCTGTTTGATTAACTCTTCCATAGTTGCAGAAGTTTCCTCAACCTGAGCTGATTGTTCTTCAGTGTTAGAAGCCACTTCCTGGATAGCTTTACTTACCTCATCTGCACTTTCTCCAACCTGATTTCCACTTGCAGACAGTTCCTCACTGGAGGCTGCAACCCGCTCTGAAACGTTTTTGACATCCAGAATCATTGATTTTAGGTTATTGATCATTTCGGAAAATGAATTTGTTAATTTTCCAATTTCGTCTTTCCGCTTTAGATATTTATCCTCAATATTAATATTAAAATTACCGGCTGCCAGTTTCTGGGCAGTTGCAGTAACATAATTAAGCGGTTTTGCTATATAAGAGGCAATAACTACTGTAACTATTATTCCAATTATTAAAGCAGCCAGTGCAATAATTAAGCTGACATTTTTCAAATTAACAAGGTCACTCATAACTTCTGACCTGTCTGCTGTCATAGCAACAGACCATCCATTTATATCTACAGGATGATAGGCCATTATTTTTCGCTGATTATTAAAGCTATAATGAACTGCTCCACTTTTTTCTGCAATCATCTTGTCTGTAATTGAAATAAGATCCTGATTGCTTTCGGCCAGTTCTCTACTTGCTATGTACTCCTGTTCCGGATAAGCAATGGTATTTTTATTTTGATTTATAATCCAGCCATACCCGGCCCCATTGATGTTCATCTCAGTAATTAACTGCTGTAAATACTCAGTAGAAACAGTTCCAATTAAAACACCAACCTGTTCTCCCAGGTCAACAATAGGTACCGCAATAGAAATCACATTACCCTCAGTTAATTGACTGGGACGTGCATTTGAATATGTGACTTCGTTTGTTTCTAGCGCCCTCTGAAAATAATTTCTGTCGGAAACATTAATATTTTCACCGCCAACTACATTAGCTCTTCCATCCGGTCTTGCCACAATTATATTTTCCAGTTCTGGATGTTTTGCTTCTTTGAGATATCTTTCCTGACTGCTCCACATCATAGTCTGAACATCATTAGAATCAGCTAAATCTTTTAAGAATACTTCTATCCCACTTAGCCATTGATTAATGGTGTTAGAATTCTGTCTCGCACTCTCTTTAGCACTTGACATTATTGTTTCTTCTAAAATATTTGTTGATTGATTATATAAAGTAAAAGCTGTTCCACCAACAATAAGTAAAATTAAGATTGTGACTGCCAGTAACATTTTTCCCTTGATTGAATTAAGCATTTAAACCCCTACCTTTTTTCTATGTGATAGTAAAATTATATCATACAGACTGAATATTGCAATCTATAGAAATAATAGATTCTAATTCATTTATTGGCATCGGACGATAATAATAGTATCCCTGTACAAAATCACAGTTCAATTTCTTTAATATTTCCAGTTCCTCTTGTTCTTCTACTCCTTCTGCAATAACCATAAAATCAAGCTCATGGGAAAGTTCAATTATCTTTTCAGTTAAGATTCTGGTTTTTCTCTGATCTAAATTACGAATAAAAGACATGTCAATCTTTAGCATATCAATCGGTAGTTTAGCTAAATAAGAAAGCGAGGAATAACCCTTACCAAAATCATCAAGAGAAATATAAAAGCCAGCTCTTTTTAATTTATTTAAATTTTCTAAGTCTCGCTCAGCTGCATCCAGAAAAATTGATTCTGTAATTTCAAAATCAATCTGATCAGGACATAATTCCCTTTTTTCAATTAAATTTTCTAAAAAAGTAATTAGTGAATCATCCTTTAGATCATAGGCAGATAAATTAATTGAAATTATTTTTTCTGATTCTCTTAATACTTCATTCTCCGAGAATTCTTTAATCACTCTTTTGATCACCCAGCGGGTAATTTGAGTTATTAAGTTGCTCTGTTCGGCAATCGGAATAAAATATCCGGGCGAAATCTGACCAAATTCTGGATGATGCCAGCGAAGTAAAGCTTCCAGAGCTACTATTTTTTCGTTTTGTAGATTAATTTTAGGCTGATAAACAAGATTTAGTTCTCCGTTTTCTACAGCTTTTCTCAAATCATTTTTTAACTGACTATTATTTAGTTTTTCAAAGTAAATAGTCCGATCATAGATCTGATAAAGTTTACTGCTGTCTTCAATTGTATGCATCGCGTGATGAGCTCTGGTAATTAGGGTTTTAGCTTCATCTCCATCTTTAGGATAAATTGTAATACCAATTTTAAAATTCAAAAAATAATTAATTTCATTTTCTTTCCAGAGCTTTTTTATTGAATTCAAAATTTCTTCTGCCTTAGCTTTAATTTCTTCCTTGTTAGATATATTTTTAAATAAAAGCAAAAATTTGTCACCATAATAATGACTTATTAAATCAGGTTCTGAATCATATTTTAGAATATCCGCAATTTTTTGTGCAGTCTGATTTCCATGTAGTGAACCAATTACATTAGATATATTGTCCATGTCTATTACTTCGAGATAAAAAACAGAAAATTCCCGCTCCGTTTTAGAATTCTGAGAGATTTTAATCTGACTCTCCAATTTTTCAGAAAAATATTTTTCATTGGGTAAATTGGTAAAATCATCGTAATAAGCTAACTGATATAATTTATTTTCTAACCGTTTTTCTCTTGTTATTTCTGTTGTAGTTCCAATTACTTTAACTGCTCTCTCCTCGTCATTTTCTAAAAATCTACCACTATGTTTGATATAAATATACTTTGAATTATTTTTTACTCTAAAAACATTCTTATAATTTTTATTTTCCCCAGCAAGAAAAAGATCCCATTTTTCCTGAGCCTGTTTTCTATCTTCAGGATGTATATATTCTTTTATTGATTCAATTGGTCCCTGCCGAGTATATTTTTGATGGATATTTAGTTTATTCTGGGCCCAATAAGATAAATATAATTCTTTTTTCTTCAGATCATATTCCCAGATTCCAACATCTATCATATCCTCAATTAAATTAAATTTTTTAATTTTATCTTCTTCAGTTTTAATTTTTTCAATTTTATCGATGATACTTTTACTAATTACATAGTGACTTTTTAATCCTCTTTTTATAAAAACATAAATTAAAATTGAAGAAAAAACTACAAAAAGAAATTCATTGATCAAATGAGAGAGGACAAAAAAATTGTTTTCAGAAAAAAAGTAATTAATTAAATATTCAAATGTTAAAATCCAGATGACTCCCAGAGCAAAGTATTTCACCATGATTTTAAAACTCATCCGTGATGGGTCAATTTCTTCCAGCTTATTTTTTAGTTTAAATATAACATCCATTTATGACCCTCCAAAGTAAATTTTTGTATTTCTAGCTGCTAAAAGTATGTTAATAAAAAGAAAAAACCGACCATTAGAGGTCGGGCGTTAATCTCTGCAGCCTGGCAGTCTCAGTAAGACCCATAGCTTTGCGTCACTGCTTTACAGCAGTTTTGCCCTTAATTCAATATATTTTCTTTTAGTAATTATATTGTACTAAAGCTAAGACTATAATTCAAGTTATTTGATTAACAAATTTTGTTTTAATTTCTTGTTATTTCAAAGTGACAGCACTTGCTTTTGCTATTTTTCTATGTTAAAATAGATAATGTTGATGCCGAAGTGGTGGAATTGGCAGACGCGATGGATTCAAAATCCATTATCCTCACGGATGTGTGGGTTCGAGTCCCACCTTCGGCACCATCTTTACATATCAACAATTATAGGACTTTTTAAGATCTCCTTACCGGGAGATTTTTTTAATTTATGGAAGAAAAACCAATTAATATAAATGGAGGGAATAATAATGAATGCTGATTTAATTATTGCAGGTGCTGGTCCAGCAGGACTTTTTTCTGCTGTTCAGGCTGCAGAAAATAATGAGAATAAAAAAATTATAATCTTAGAAAAGAACTCCAGTGCCGGCAAAAAACTTTTAATCAGCGGTTCAGGTCAGTGTAATTTAACCCATGCAGGTGATATTTCTCAGTTCTTTGATCACTATGGAGAAAATTATAATTTTCTAATGGGACCTCTTTATACTTTTGACAATCATCAGTTAATGAAATTTTTTAAAGATAGAGGGATTAAATTTAGAAAAGCTAGAGGTGGAAAGATTTTTCCTGAGTCAAATAAAGCCTCTGATATTTTAAATGTATTATTAAAAGAAGCAAAAGCTAGAGGAATTAAAATAATATATAATACTCCAGTAGAAAATGTTAAATATAAAACCGGACGATTTAAAATTAAAACTGCAGATAAAATTTATAAAAGTAAATATTTTTTGCTTGCAGCCGGAGGAAAATCCTTTCCTCGAACAGGTTCAACAGGTGATGGCTTTCAAATTGCCAGTAGTTTAGGTCATAATATTATCGAACCACAACCTGCTTTAGCCCCAGTAATTATTAAAAATTATCAGTTCAAAATGCTGAGTGGAATTTCGCTTAAGAATAAAGAGGTTTCACTCTGGAGAAAGGAAAATTTAATAAAAAGCTGGAGTGGTGATCTGTTGTTAACACATCAAGGACTCTCCGGACCGGGAATTATTAATTATTCCCGTTATATGCAAAAAGGAGATATTATAAAAGTAATGTTATTAAACTATTCTAAGGAAGAGTTAGAAAACAACCTGCTCAAAAAAATTGAAAGAGAAGGGAAATTGAATTTACTCAATCTTTTAATTAAATTCCCAATTGCCCAGAGATTAATTGAAAAGATACTTGAAATTGCAGAGATTGACGGCAGCCAGAATGCAGCTCATCTGACTAGACAGGAAAGAAAAGAAATTATTGAAATTTTTTCAAATTTAGAATTTAAAATTAAAAGTTTAGCGAACTTTAATCAGTCCATGGTAACAAAAGGAGGGATTGACCTCAGCGAGATCAATCCCCAGAATATGGAATCAAGAATTATTAGTAACTTTTTTGCTGCCGGCGAAGTTCTAGATATTGATGGAGATACCGGCGGCTATAATCTGCAGGCTGCTTTTTCTACAGCCTTTTTGGCAGGCAGCGAACTTAAAGAAAGATTATAATTAATATCTATAAATCGCTGCTATATCTTCTCCATCTGGCATCTCTTCTTTTTCCAGAGAATAAACTGTTCCCCCATTTTTAATTGTCTGCATGGCAGCAAAATTATAAAGATCATAATCATCATTATTACCCATCACTTTAATTTCATTTTCAGCTTCAACAAAAACTCCGTCCTTCTCAGCTTTTTTATTAAGCAGAAGGGTATCAATTTTACTGTAATGGGCAGCTTCAACAATATCTTCTAACTCAGCTGAACATTTATCTCCTGATTTAAGCTCTAAATATTTATCCTTAACTTCTCTTAAATAATCATAAAGATGTGGACCTACAATTTCCCATCCTTTTTCTCGTAAAACCTTTTTATTCATCTGTTTTGCATTACCACTTAGATTTTCTTCCACTAATTTATCATAATTATTAATATTTTTATAAAGAGCAAATACACTGTCATCAGCAGCTATAACAAGATAACTGTCTTCATCTTTTAGTTCTAAATTAATAATCCTATCAATTTCTTTTAAATAATGCATTAAATCTTCATTATCATCATCCGGTGCTCCACCCTGTCCGTGAAATACTGCTGATCCACCTGCTGTATTAACAGATTGATGTTTTTCAGCTGCTTCATCATCAAGATTTAAAAACTCTTTAATATTGAGAGGTAAGTTCTCTACTTCAACTTCTTCAATATTATCTCTGGTAGCCTGGTACAGTTGATTATGCTTTGGACTCATAGCTAGAAGATAGTATTTTTGATTATCATGTAATTCTGCAATTAACTGTTTTAGATTGAAATTATAACTTACATATGACTTATCATAGGTATCAACTGCAAGTTTGAAATATTCAAATCTATCAGGTGCAATAAAGACTGCCAGCCCCTCTTTTTGCTGCTGCCAGAAGCTGCTGTCAGCTGCCAGAGAAAATGCTGGTTTTAAAAATTCATCAACCTCTCGCTGCTTGTAATCCCACTTTTCTTTGAGTTTTTCTTCAACTTCCTGCAGCCGATTTTTAAACTCAATTTCTAATTTCTTGAATTCTCCATTATGCACAGCCTTAGTTGATAAATAAATTGAAACACAGGGGCTTTCCTGATCTTGAATAAGGTCTTTTAAAGTATCCAGCTTAATTTCAGTCATATATATTACCTCCTATTTAATTAAATAACCTACTCTCTACTTTTAACTTCTTGCTCAAGAAAATAAAATTTTGATATTATTAATTAATTGTCTATAATTATATTCTATCAAAAATTGAAAAAATATAAAGTAATTTTTTAACTGACAAACTGCCAGTAAATTTTTGCCAGGGCCATAACTCCCTGTTTAATCGAAAACTGACTTAAAGCAGCTGCTGAAATTATTAGTTGATTACTCACTTCAGCACTCAAAAAGTTCTTATAATCAGGAAGCAGGATAGAGTTTTTTTCGGCAAAAACTTTAAAATCATGCTGGCTGATTTCTTGATTTAATTGCAGTTTGAGATAAAAGAGAGAATCGGTCTCTACAGACTCAACTCCTCTAAAATGATCTTTAATTGCTTCTTTTAAGAGTAATTTCCTGTTTTTAAGACGCTGCTTTAAAAATTTAATTCTTTTTTCTAAATAACCATGGTCAAGATAATAACTCAATAAATTATTAATTAAATTATCTCCAGCTGAAAATTTCTTTGTTTTAATTATCTGCTTGAGAATATATTTATTTAAATTTGAGTTTAACTCGTTTTTCTTATTTTTAGACTCGGTTTCTAAATAGACAAGTCCTATTTCTAAACCAGGAAAAACTCTGGAACTAAGGTCCTGGACTAAAATAATCTCTCTTTTATATCTTGACTCTAATAGTTCCTGAATCTTCTTATTTTTTTGATAGAGCCCAAAATACTCATAGATTATAACTTTAAATTTAAGCATCTGTGCCAGTTCAAGCAGCGATTTAAGTTTTGAAAGACTCCAGTCCAAGAGACTATCTCCTACAGATTCATCACTAATAATTAAATAATCAATGGTATTATTTTCTAGAAATTCCATCAGACTATCATAATCAGCAGAACTCAAATTAAGATTACTTTTTTCAGCTGGAGGCGGGGCTTTTTCGAGTTCCCCAGAAATTTTAAATTTTTCTGCATAAAACGAGCTAAAAAAAGAAATATCAGTAGCTCTGGTAAATAATAATTCTTTGTTTTCACCGATCATTGAATTTAAAATCTCATGCAGCTGTTCTTCTGAACTGTAATATAATTTAGTTTTTTCTATTTCCTGATATTGATCCTGCAGAAGTTTAAAATAACTGCTTTCCTGCACTCCCATTTTCCTGAAACTCTGCCCTTTAAATTCTGAATAAAAGCGATCAAAAATTAAATCCCAGGCAAATTCCTCCAAAAATTCTCCCCCATTTTCCGGACCACTAAAATCAATAATTTTTTGGGGGGCTGAAAAAGCTTTAGAGGTCAAGATTCTTAACCGCTGGTCATCTCCATTACTTTTTAATGCTGCAGCAGGAGCAATGTAGCTCCCACTGCCTTCCTTTTTATAAATAAGATTCTCTGCAGCTAAAAGATCATAAGCCTTAACAACTGTTTCGGCATTCACATTCAGGCGGGAAGCAAGATTTCTAATTGAGGGCATTTTAGTATCCGGAGTGTATTTATCTGCCAGGATCTCCGCTCTAATTGCTTCATAGATCTGAGTATATAGATTTTCTTCTCCATCTCTGTTTAATTCAATTTCGAACATTCTGCTTCCCTCCAGTAATTAATTTATATTTTCTATAATAAATTTACTGCTAAATTGAATATATTTTTAAAAATTATACATTTGCTTTCCGACGTCTGAAAAACTTAATAACCTCATTTAAGATTAAAAATAATACACTGGAAATCAAAATTCTAATCCAGGGATTAATTCCTACCCCTGCGAACCCCAGAAAATCATTAATAAATGGAATATATACTACTCCTAAAACCAGAGCAATTGAAATTAAAATAGAATATAACATCTTTGAGTTATTGAAAAAATTTTTCGAAAAGATACTCTGATATTCATATCTTAAAGACATAATATTTATCCACTGCAGACAGGCAACTGTCAAATAACTAATAGTTGTGGCCTGTGCATATAATCGACCACCTTCACTAACTGCAGAAACTCGACCATTAATAAAGGAATAAAAGTTAAAATAAGCTAAACCACCAATTACTAGTGACATAAAAGCAAAATTACTAAATGTTTTTCTATTAACAATGTGGTCATTTTGACTTCGCGGTGGTGATTTCATTATCTGATCTGAAGCTGGATCAAAAGTGTAAGCTGTCAATGGTAAAATTTCAGCCAGTAAGTCAATTGACAGAATCTGAATAGCCAGAATAGGAATTGGCAGATCAAAAAGTGCTGCAGCAATTAATCCAAGCAGTACCAGCGTTAATTCAGCCCCATTGGCAGTTAATGTTGCAAGTATTGTTTTCTTTAAATTATTATAAATTGTTCTTCCTTCTTTAATGGCATAAACCAGGGTTGGAAAGCTGTCATCAAGCAATATTAGCTCTGAGGCTTCTTTAGAGACATCTGTTCCCATCTGCCCCATTGCTACTCCAATATGAGCACTCTTAAGAGCAGGAGCATCATTTACTCCATCACCGGTTACAGCCACAATTTTCTGCTGTTCTTTTAAATTCTTAACGATTCTTAGCTTGTTTTCTGGTGAGACGCGCGAGAAAATAAGGGACCTGTTTTCTTCCATAGTCTGCCGCAGTTCAGTTTCACTCATTTCTTCTAAATCTTCACTGGTAAAAACAGGTACATCTTCATCATCAAGTGAAAGGCTAATCTCTTTTCCAATTGCCTGAGCTGTAATTGCATGATCTCCAGTCATCATATAAGTATCAATATGAGCCTCATGTGATTCCTGAATAGCTTCTTTAACTCCTTCTTTAGGAGGGTCAATCATGGCTACCAGTCCAAGGAAAATAACATCCTTTTCTATTTCTTCTAAAACATAGTCCGTCTCATCATCTTCTAATTTGCGGTAGGCAATAGCTAAAACACGCATTGCATCTTTAGAATACTTTTCATTCAATTTATTCAATCTTTCTTTATCTGCTTCAGTTATTTCTACTACTTCTCCATCTTTTACGATATGCTTAGAAATGGATAGTATACTCCCCAATGCCCCTTTCATCTTAAGATAGTTTCCATCCTCAAATTCTCTGATTGAACTCATCCTTTTGCGATCAGAATCAAAGCTGAATTCATGTAGTTCCCTATTTTCTTCATCTTCATCAGGAGAACGAGTACCAAGTTTTGTGGAAAGGGTAATGAGTGCAGCTTCTGTGGGATCACCAATTGCATACCAGCCTTGATGTTCCTCATCTGGCTCATGAATCTCTGCATTAGAAGCCATAGTGGCTGCATCAAAAATAATTTCCATTTCCGCAATCTCTTCCTCAGTCAGAGGTTTTCCATCTTCACTTAAAATTTTTCCCTCTGGTTTATAACCAAGCCCGGTAATTCCATACTCCCTACCATCAAAATATACCTTTTTAACTGTCATTTCATTTTTGGTTAAAGTACCAGTTTTATCTGTACAGACAACATTGGTTGATCCTAGAGTTTCCGCAGAGGATAATTTTTTGACGACTGCATTTTCTCCTGCCAATCTTTTAACACCCTGAGAAAGAGCAACTGTAACCTGCATTGGTAAAGCCTGAGGCACAACCGCTGCTGCTACTCCAAGTGCATAAATCAAAGCAAAATTAAGACCATAACCTCTGTAAATGCTTACTCCAAACAATATGAATCCAACTGCTACCGCAAAAACCCCAATCCTATTAGCTACTGAATTAAGTTCATTTTGTAGAGGGGAACGAGATTTGTCTTCTTCCTGAGTCATAGAAGCAATTTTACCCATTTCAGTTTCCATGCCGGTTCTGACAACAACACCCTTAGCTGAACCAGAGGCAACTGTTGTTCCCAGATAGACCATATTATCACGATCCGCCAGAGTCCTCTCTTCTTCAATATGATTGGACTCCTTCTCCTGAGGCATTGATTCCCCAGTCAAAGAAACATCATTTGTTCTTAAATTGAATGATTCGATAATTCTTAAATCAGCCGGTATCTTATCCCCTTCTTCCAGACTGACAATATCTCCAACAACTAATTCTTCCTGTGGGATTTCAGCGATCTGGTCATCTCTAATTACTTTGGAAGGAGATTTTACTAATTTATTCAAAGAATCCATAATTTTTTCAGCCTTATATTCCTGCATAAAACCAATTACAGAGTTAAGTACTGCTATCATCAACATTACTGATGCATCACGATAACTTCCTATTAACAATGACATTACTGCTGCTACCAAAAGTAAGATCACCAGTACATCTTTAAACTGCTGCAGAAATATAATAAATAAAGACCTTTTTTCAACTGCTTCAAGAACATTTTTCCCATTTTCTTCAAGCCGCTTTTGAGCCTCAGACTGACTTAATCCTTTTTTGGAAGACCCAAGTTCATCCAGGACCTCTTTCGCTTTTTTTCTATAAAACTCTTTTTCTGGCATTTGATCACCTCTTATATGTTTTGAAGTAATTTTTTAATAATACAAAATTACATTTAAACTAATCCAAACTCAACTATTCAGCCAGTGCTGAAACCAGTTCTCGACAGTAATCCGGAATGTCTTTAACAACTCTGCCCCAGACAATATTTTCGTCTCTAAAGGCTGGCTGATCAACCCAACTGCCCCCAGCATTAATAATATCATCTTTAATTCCTTCAGAACCGGTAGCTTTTCCACTGACTATTCCAGCAGAAATTCCAACCAGACCGGCGTGACAGATTAAACCAATAATTTTGCCTGCTTCATAATTTTTCCGAACTAATTCAACAATATTCTCATCTCTTCTTATCTTATCAGGAGTCCAGCCACCTGGAACTAAAACTCCATCATAATCTTCATCTAAAACCTCTGCAGCTGTAAAATCTGCCTTTTTAGTCAGACAGCCGTGTTTACTGCTGTATTCCTTGTTTTTTTCCATACCAATTACATCAACACTAGCACCTTCTTCTTTCATTCTCATATATACTACCCAAAATTCTAAATCTTCATAACCCGGGCCAATTAACATTGCAATATTTTTTCCTTTTAATTTCACTTTAATTCACCTCTTTATTTTAGTAGTTATCTTTTAGTAGTTAAGTATAATGATAACATTTTTTAAATAAATTTAAAGTTCATTAGTTACTAATTTATCTGAAAGTTTTCAACCTGAAAATATTTTTCTTTTTCCTCTTTATGTCCTGTTTCCTTTGCCAGGCGGTAAATTTTGTGATTTAAAAACTTTTTATCCTCCTGTACCAATACATCTTTATCAAAACTGTTCAGAATATAATGGCTAAATTCCCAGACCTGTTCTTTAATATTTTGCGGACTACCTTCGGCAACAATTACCAGAGCATCAATTATTGAACCGGCAACCGAAACATCCTGTTTACCATAATGGCTGAGCTGATAAAAAGTTTTGTAAAGAAGATCCCAAAAGGAAATGTCTTCTAAGATAAAGCAGAGTTCATCTTTTTCATTATAATAATAAGTATTTTCTAAGTTAGCGACTGCAATCCTGGATAGAACCCATCCCAGCTGGTTAATACAAAAAATAGCTGTATTGGGATCATTAATTCCCGGAGAAATCGCCCTTAATGCAACCTCAGTTAGCTTCAATAGTCCAAACTCTATATCATCATTCTTGCTTCTTTCATTACTAATTACCAGATTATCACGTATCTTATCTTTTATTTCTTCTAACTTTTCTTCTTCAAATCTTTCATCCTCTTCATTTAGCTGCCAGAATTTAAAAACAACTGTATTTTCAGTTACATAATCCCCTATCATTTTTTCAGCCCTAATAATTATATCATATTCATCTGCCATTTTGGTTAATTTTATATCATAAATAACCTGAATATAACCACTTTCTACAGGATGAAGCTCACAAAATTCCCGATCAAGCATTTCCTTGAGATTATCAGGCGGGTCATTGCGAATCTGATCATTGCTGTCATTTCTGGCTTCAATTTTATCTACTATCGCGATAACATCTTCTTTAAGACTCTCAATCAAAAGGTTTACCTGAACTGAATTTGCTGCATGATGGATAAAATAAACAAAAAATCCCAGACAGATAATTGCTACAACAACACCAATCATGGCAGAGAAAATAGTTGCTTCTCCACTACCCTGTAAACTGTCATCAATAAAAAGTAAAGTTAACATTGAGTAAATAAAACCAGCAATAAAAACTCCTAAAACTTTTAAGGTTACCTTGTTTTTTAGAAAATCCTGCATTGTTCGAGGTGAAAATTGGGAGGAATACATTGTCAGCACAACCATAATCATCGAAAAAGATACAGTAATCATGGCAAATAATGACCCTGCTATGGTAGATAAAATTGTTTTTGATAAATCATAGGAAGTAAAGAAATATGATGGCAGTACCTTAACCAGAATACCGCTGTATTGATATTCAATAAAAATAACAATTAAGGAAACTAGAGTAGCAGCGATTGCGTAGATTGATGGTATAAAGTATATTTTATTTTCTATATTGTGTAAAAATTTGACCTTCAAAACTGCCACATCCCTTTACTAATATATTTGTTTAAGAATCAATACTTCAATTTTATCTTCTACTAATTGTTCACTTACCTTCTACTATTAAATTTCAACAAAATTACTAAATATCCTTTTTTCTTATTAAAAGTTGATAATAATTATTAATTTGATTATAATTAATTCAAAGCGTAAAAAAAGCAAGAAATAGGAGGCTGATAAAATGAAATATGTTAAATTAAATTCCGGTGATCAGATGCCGCTCTTAGGATTAGGAACCTGGCAGCTTAGAGGTCAGAAATGTGTTGATTCTGTTAAAATGGCTGTTGAAATCGGCTATGATCATATTGATACAGCAGATGGTTATGATAATCATCAGGCTGTAGGTAAGGGAATTAAAGAAAGTGGAATTGATAGAGATGATTTATTTATAACATCTAAAATAAAACCAGAAAACTTACATTATGACAATATCAAGGCAGATGCTAAAAGATTTTTAGATGAATTGGATATTGATTATCTTAACCTACTTTTGATCCACTGGCCAAATAAAGATATCCCTTTAGAAGAAAGTCTTAAAGCTTTAAGAGAAGTTAAGGAAGAAGGTCTGGCTAAAAATATCGGAGTCAGTAATTTTACTATCAACCATCTTAAGGATGCAATAGAAATTGATCCGGATCTAGTGGCTGTAAATCAGGTGGAATTTCATCCTACACTTTATCAGAAGGACTTACTTGATTTCTGTCAGGAAAATGGGATCGTACTTACTGCTTACAGTCCACTGGCCAGGGGAGAGGTTTTTAAAAATGATGTAATTAAAGAGTTAGCTGACAAATATAATAAATCAGCTTCTAAACTTACTCTTAAATGGCTAATTGATAAGGATATTGTGGCAATTCCTAAAGCAAGTTCCAGAGAACATTTAGAAAGCAATTTCGATCTTTTTGACTGGGATTTACCCGCTGAGGTGAGAAAGAAAATGGATCAGTTGAATGAAGATAACCGCATTATTGATCCTGCCTGGGGAGAATTTAATTATTAAGGTCTATTAGTACCGGGTACCTGGGAATTATTTCCAGGTACCCGGATTTAACTTACTAACTTAACTTATAGCCTGCTTGAAAATATAATATGCGAAGTCATCAGCAGCAGCTGGATGATCTAAAATCTTATAATCAAGTTCTTCAAAGTTATTTTTAAGCTTCTCCATCCGCTCTGGTATATCCTCTCTTACATGATAGCCTGCAAAAATAAAAAGAGGTAAAATATTAATCTGGTTATATCCTTCCTCCATTAAATCTTCAACCACTGTTTCCAGCTGGGGAGAAGCAAATTCCAGACAGGCTCCTTTAATCTCAGCATAGCTGCCGCTTAAATCAGATTTTTCCACTTCATCACTAACTACTGCTAAAGATCCAAATGCTTCACCTGTACTGCTTTCAGAATTAATCTGATTTATCTTTTTAATAAACTCTTTCAACTCCTGATTGCTTTCTTTCCTTTTACTGCCGTGACTAACAACAACTAATACTTTTTTGCTCTTCATTATAATTCCGCCTTTAATTTTTTTAAAGCCTGATAATTGGCTGTAATTGTTTTTTCAAGATCTGCCTCACTTAAAGCAGCTGAAATAAAGTTTGCCTCAAATTGAGAAGGCGGCAGGTAGATCCCCTGTTCAATCATTTCCTTAAAGTAAGCAGCAAAAAGATCTAAATCACAATTTTTGACATCCTGATAGTTTTTAACCTCTTGCTCAGTAAAGAATAAAGTAAACATTGATCCAACTCGATTAAAATAGGCGGGAAATTCCAGCTCTTCAATATTCTTTTTAAATCCCTTTTCCAGTTTTTCTGCTTTTTTTTCCAGCTTTGAATAAACTTTTTTGTTTTTTAACTCTTTTAAAGTGGCCAGTCCGGCCTGCATGGCCATTGGGTTACCCGATAGAGTTCCTGCCTGATAGACAGGGCCAGCAGGAGCAACATAATCCATAATTTCTTCTCGACCAGCATAGGCACCAACCGGCATTCCTCCCCCAATTATTTTACCAAAAGTACTTAAATCAGGCTCAATCTCATAAAGTTCCTGCGCCCCACCCCGGGCCAGCCGAAAACCGGTCATCACCTCATCAAAAATTAAAAGAGCGCCATTTTTACGGGTAATTTCTCTTAAAAATTCTAAATAACCTGGCTCAGGAGCAATAACTCCCATATTTCCGGTTATCGGCTCTAAAATAATCCCTGCAATTTCAAATCCATATTCTTTAAAAACCTTTTCTACAGCCTGCTGATCGTTATAGGGAACTACAATTGTTTCCTTTGCCGTATTTTCAGTCACACCCGGACTGCCTTTGATACCTAGAGTTGCAACACCAGAACCTGCATCAACCAGCAGACTATCCCCATGACCGTGATAACAGCCTTCTAGTTTGATAATCTTATCTCTACCTGTATAACCCCGGGCCAGCCTGATCGCACTCATGGTAGCTTCAGTTCCCGAGTTGACCATCCGTACTTTATCAACTGCCTGATAAAAATCTACTATCAGTTCCGCAATCTCAGTTTCAATTTCAGTCGGTGCCCCAAAACTGGTTCCCTTTTTAAGCTGCTTTTTTAACTTTTTTATTACCTGAGGTGGATTATAACCCAGGATCATTGGCCCCCAGGAATTAACATAATCCAGGTACTGATTACCGTCGATATCATAAAGATAGGCACCCTCTCCTTTTTCGATAAAAATTGGATCCATTTCCACAGCCGAAAAAGCCCGGGCCGGACTGTTAACTCCACCCGGAATTACCTTTTGAGCTCTCTTAAAAGCTTTTACTGATTTTTTTCTCTGATCACTCATAAAAAACACTCCCTAACTGATAACATTCTTGAAAATATAAAAGTTAAGCTCCCTAATTTTTAACCCAATTTCTGATTAGTCTTTACTTAAGTTTTTACTATCTCTGCATCACTTTTTTTATTTCCGTTTTTAAAGTTTTAAATTCTTCTTTCCTGTCCTCTTTTTTTACCTCAAAAGAATCATTTACTCTAATATTTATTTCATTAAAAGGCAGTGGAATTTTAAAATTATCCCATCTGTTTTTCAATGTCAAACTGTGTTTTGCCTTAATAGTTAAAGGTACAATTTTTCTTTTTGAAAAAAGGGCCATAATCAGCGCAAAATCTTTAATTTCATGCTCGGGACCTGTAGGTCCATCAACTGAAAGTACCAGATTGGCATTGTTCTTTTTATTGATCTGACTTTTAAGCTGAAAAATATAATTGCCACCACCGGCCAGATCGGGCAGTCTGATTACGTCATAGCCAAAGTGCTTACTAATTCTGCTGACTACCCCTCCCCGTTTATTTTTGGTTGTAACAATATTTAGCTGCTTCCCCTTTAAAAAAGGATAATAACAGTAGCTGTCACCATGCCAGATAAAGACAACAAATTTCTCCGGATATTCTGATTCCAGATATTCGAGATTCCCCTTTTTTTCTATTTTGCTGGTCTGATAAACAAAATCTATATAATAGTATAAACAGGCACTTACAATTTTTTCTTTGAGCTGAGTTAAGACTTCCATAGCAACACCTCTACTAATTATTATTTTGCAATTTTAAGTTAATCATTTAACCAGCGAGCAGCACTGTCAGCCCAGTATGTAATGATAATATCTGCTCCCGCCCTCTTAATTGAGGTTAAAATTTCTAAAGCAACACTTTTCTCATCAACCCAGCCCTTTTCTGCTGCCGCTTTAACCATGGCATATTCTCCACTTACATTATAGGCTGCAATTGGCAGCTTAAAGTTAACACTGGCTTTCTGAACAATATCCAGATAGGATAAGGCAGGTTTAACCATAATAATATCGGCACCTTCTTCAATATCCAGTTTCATTTCTCTCAAGGCTTCATCGGAATTAGCAGCATCCATCTGATAGCTGCTGCGGTCACCTTCACCTGGAGCTGAATGCGCTGCATCACGAAAAGGACCATAAAAAGCAGAATGATATTTGGCAGAATAAGCCATGATTCCTACTTCAGTAAATCCATTTTGATCTAGAGCCTGTCTGATTTTGGCTACCCTACCATCCATCATATCCGAAGGGGCAATCATATCTGCTCCTGCTTCTGCATGGGAAACTGCAGTCCTGGCCAGTCTGCTTAAAGTCGCATCATTTTTAACCTTACCTGATTCTAAGATACCGCAGTGGCCGTGATCTGTATACTGGCATAAGCAGAGATCAGTGATTACCAGCAGTTCCGGAAATTTATTCTTTAGACTGCGTACAGCCTCCTGGACTATTCCATCCTGCTGCCAGGCGCTGGAACCTTCTGCATCTTTGTATTCAGGCAGTCCAAAAAGTATAACTGCTCTGATTCCCAGATCTATCAGCCTCTCAACTTCTTTTAGCAGCTGATCCAGGGATAAATGATAATTATCAGGCATGGAAGGAATTTCTTCTCGAACATTCTCTCCCTGAACTACAAATAAGGGCTTAACAAAATCTGCAGCAGATAAATTTGTCTCTCTAACTAAATCTCTAATGCTTTGAGAACTGCGCAGCCGCCGTGGTCTATTTATTAAATTCATTTAAATCTACCTCCTCTAAGATAATACTATTTATTTGCTTTTCATCAGGAATAATATTTAAAAATAGCAGCAAATAAGCCTTCGATCGTATATTCTGCAGCCGCAATTTTAACATTAAGCCCATAATCTCTGGCTTTATCAGCTGTCACCGGGCCAATACAGGCGGCCGGAATTCCTTTTAACTGTCGCCAGATTTGCTGATCACTAATCTTTTCTGCTGTTTCAAGCTCTAAAATTTGATTTTTATTTTCAATTAATTTTTCTATTCCCCCGACAAAATTTTCAACAGTCGAGGAACTGGTAAAAGTTAATAAATCAAGTTCATTATTTAAAAGCAGCTCAAAAATTTCAGCTTCCAATTTTACTGGCTCTGTTCTGTAGGCCTCAACATTATTAACTTTCGCCCCCAGCTTTTTAAGTTCTTCTTCCAGCAGCTGTGGTGCAATATCAGCCCGCGGCAGTAAAAATGAAGCCTGGTTGAGATTAATTTTGTTCTCACTTTCAAGCTTCTCTAGATATTCTAAAATTCCTGCTGTTGAATAATCATCCGGTATAAAATCTGCTCTGATACCATTTTGCTTTAACTCCGCTGCCGTTTTAGAACCAATAGTCATAACTTTAATTCCGGCCAGCGCTCTTAAATCAAGCTGCTGACTTTCCAGAGACTGCATAAAATATTTAACTCCATTTACTGAAGTAAATATTAAATGGGTATATTCTGCTAAATTATTAACTGCCTTTTGCAGGGCTTCACCGTTTTGAGCTTCCTTTATTTTTATGGTGGGGGCTAAAACTGCATTACCGGCTTCAGCCTCTATCAGATCTACAAAAGAAGCTGCCTGTTCCCGGGGGCGGGTGACCAGAATATTTCTTCCCAGCAGTTTTTTATTTTCAAACCAGCCCAGCTTTTTTCTTAAATTAACAACCTCACCAATTACAATTACTGCTGGCGGCTTAAAATCAGCAGCCTCAACTTTCTCTACAATATTATCCAGAGTCCCGGTTATAGTCTGCTGCTGGGAGCGGCTGCCCCAGCGAATCAGAGCAGCAGGTGTCTCGGGAGATTTACCTGCCTCTAAAACTCTTTCTACAGTCTGGGGCAGTTTACCGACTCCCATTAATACTACCAGGGTATCCACAGCTGCTGCAATTTTTTCGATTTCAATTGTACTCTCTTCTTTATCAGCCGCCTCATGTCCGGTAATCACAGCAAAAGAAGAAGCCAGATGTCTCTGAGTCAGCGGAATTCCAGCATAAAGTGGTACTGCCAGGGAAGAACTGATTCCGGGAATGATTTCAAAATCAATTCCCGCCTCTTTTAATTTTAAGGCTTCTTCACCTCCGCGGCCGTAAACAAAAGGATCGCCTCCTTTCAGACGGCAGACAGTTTTTCCAGCTTTAACTTTTTCGACCATCAGGGCTTCTATTTCACCCTGAGTATAGTGGTGATCTTTTGCTTTTTTGCCAACATAAATTTTTTCTGCTTCACTATCAGCATATTCCAAAAAGCGCTTATTTGCCAGGCGATCATATAAAACAACATCTGCTTTTTCAATTGCTTTTTTAGCTTTTAATGTTAAAAGAGCCGGATCACCAGGACCGGCTCCGGTTAAATACACCTTTGCTTCCATTTTTTATGCTCCTTTTTTTATGCTCCTCTTATCTGTCACTATAATTCTTTTATTGAGAATCCTCAATATTCTTCTTTCAGCTTAAAATTAATTATCCTGCAGATTGGCCAGGATTTCTGCTCCCCCAGCTGCCTTAATTTCCCGGGCCAGCTTTCGCCCCAGCTTTTGAACAGAATTTAAGTTTAAATCTTTTGTACTAACTTTTCTTCTGATTATTCTGCTGCCGTCAAGTTCTCCGGCGGCAGCTGTTAAAGTTAATTTCTGATCTTCAATTACTGCCTCTGCTGCCAGAGGTGCATGACAGCCAGCTTTCATTTCTTTTAAAAATGCATGTTCTGCCCAGACTTCCAGAGCTGTAGTTTGTGCTTCAGTCTCTTTTAGAATCCTTTTAAGCCCGGTACTCTCTTTTCTGATTTCTACTGCTACTGCTCCCTGTCTGGCAGCGGGAAGACAGATCTCAGTTGATAAATATTCTGTAATCTGAGCTTGAAGTCCCAACCGTTCCAGTCCAGCTGCAGCTAAAATCACACCAGCCAGATTTTGAGTTTCAATCTTTTTTAATCTTGTTTCTATATTTCCCCTAATCGGAACAATCTCCAGATCAGAACGGTATGCCAGAAGCTGTGATTTGCGGCGCAAACTGCCTGTTCCCAGTCTTGCTCCTCCGGGTAGTTCCGCCAGCTTCTTTTCTGCTCCGGCAAGAACATCCAGTCGGTTGGCCCGATCAATAACAGCTGCCACTTCTAAGTCTTCAGGCAGCTTAGTCGGTAAATCCTTAAAACTGTGGACCGCCAGATCAATTTCTCCAGCCAGCAGAGCTATCTCTATTTCTCTCACAAAAATACCTTCCCCATTTATCTCAGAAAACTTTTTATCTCTTTCGCGATCACCGGTTGTCGAAATTTCTTTGATCTCAAATTCTACTTCCGGAAATTTATTCTGCAGTTTTTCCTTTACTATCTGACACTGTTTTAAGGCCAGATTGCTGTTGCGAGTTCCTATAATATAGTTTTTCTTCAATTTAATCATCCCTGTTCCTTAATTTACTTCTATTTTCTTAATTTTATAACAGAAAGGTGCTTAAATGCAAAATTAGGACTGAGAAATTTATAGTTTCCATACAAAAATATTTTTTTATCTAAATAAGTCTGCCGATTTTATTTAAAGGCAATTCTATATCTTTTTTTAGTCTAGAAAAATCTTCTTCCTTTAAGCTCAACAAAACAACTGCTGCCGGCCCGGCTGACTTCTCTAAATCAGGCTCACTCTCTATTAATCTCAAATCGAAATTATTTTCTGCTGCCAGAATTCTGGCCTCATACAAAATCCCTTTAGAACCGACAGGTAAAAACTGATCAACATAATTTAATTGTTTAAGCTGCAGAAACTTATCAAAATTTACTGCTTGAGATTTATTTTGAAGTAATTTTTCTCCAACAAGAGGTAAACCAACTGCTGCAATTATATTGTTTTTCGGAGAAGAAGTATATCTATTTAATGTTTTTAGATTTGTTTTCCCAATCACTGTTATTCCTAAAGCAGTCTGGACCGTCTTAATATTTTCTTCTGTACTCCCATTTAAGCACTCACATTTATCAATCAAAGCCAGATTTTCTTTGATTCCTGCTATAATTTCTCTACCAGTTGGCTCATATTCTACCGCCAGATTATCAACCACTGTGATTACCTCAGCTCCCACCGATATAACCTCCATTAAGGGAACCTTAACCGTATATTTGCCCAGGATTCTATTGGAAACCTTAATCTGATCCTGAGTTTTTTGACCCAGTCCACCTGCAGAATCACAAGCAATAACCAGTACTTCTTCTTTATTAATCTGCAGCAGAGATATATCTCGGGGGCTATTTATTCTTTTCATTTCTTAACTTGCCACCTTATCTTTTAAATATTTAGCAATAATAACTGCCAGTAAGATGTTAACAAAGGAGGCGGTTGTCAAAACTGGAACCGTTCCATAAAAAAATGGCATCCCAAAAAAGGGAATTAAAACAGCTGCCGAAACTACTCCATTAACAAAAGTGGTAACTGCTACAGCTAAATAAATATTCTTCTTAATTAAATTAGAAAATATCAGGCCACAGATTCCCATTATCAGAGCAATTAAAAAATGAATTGCCCCCAGCACAAAGCCCGAATTGAGAGCAGAAAGCAGGTGACCTAAAGCCAGAACCAGAGCACCCGCAGGCCCGCCAATGATTATAACTCCTAAATAACCGGGCAGAGAATCAAGAGCAATACTCCCTACCGGTCCCGGAAATTTGATATATGATCCGACTACAGATAAAGATACCAGCATTGCTATTTTTACCAGAAGTGATGTCTTTAAGTATTTACTTGTTGCTGAAGTTATTTTTTTCATTTTAATCATCCCCCATGTTATAATATGTATTAACTAAAATTTATCACCTTTAAAATACAAATTAAAGCTTCCCTTAAGCAATTAAAATGCAGCCAGAGTTAAAAGAAAAATTATTTCTCCTAATTCAATAATTGTTCCGTAAATATCCCCTGTAATTCCGCCCAATTTTTTGCGGCTCCAGCGGACAAGATAAATAATTAAAAATAAAATTAAAACTAAGGCTAATAATAATCGATATAGAAAAATCGACTCTGTAAAATAAAAGTAAATAAAAAAAATAAAAACTGTGGTTAAGGTACTGGAAAACAAATCAATAGTTTCCGACCTTTTACTTAAGCCACCGGCCAGCAGACTGCTCTCAGCTGGTTCAACAAAAATTATTACAAATCCCAGCAGATAGCGGACCAGTACGGCCATAATTATTACTGCCTGAAAACTATCTCTAAGTAAAAGTTCCTTAAAGAGTAAAAATTTCAGAGCTAAAATCAAAATTAAAGTTACCAGTGCAAAAATCCCCGAGTTAGAATCATGCATAATTTTTATAGTCTTCTCCTGATCTCTACCGGCAAAAAAACCATCTGCAAAGTCTCCCAGGCCGTCAAGATGTAGTGCTCCTGTCAGATAAATATAAATTATTAAAAGTAAGAAAGCTCTAATTTCTAAGCCAAAAATAAATGACAAAAAATATTCAGCCAGAATAATAATCACGGCCAGCAGCAGTCCCACCAGAGGAAAATAGTTGAGCTTTAATTCTGACGTCTCCTTTATTTTAACAGGAATCCGGCTCATAAAGGTTAAAGCTGTTAAGAAATTATTGATAACTTTTCTCAAAGTACTCTGACCTCCCCAGATTCTGAAATATATTCCTGAATATTTTTTAGCCCTCTTTCTTTAATCTCCAGCGGCAGACCGGACTGGACCAGATAAACTTTTTCGGCATATTCTGCTGCCAGCCGGGCTGCTCTCCCCGAAATATCCCTGAAATCTCTACCCATTTTTGAAGCCGGCACTACTCCTTTTCCAGTTTCATTCTGAACAATAATTAGATTTAGATCTTTTCTGCGGGCAATTTTTAAAATCATTTCTATTTCTTCCAGGATCTCTGCTTCCATTTTGACAAAGTCATAGTCCTGCTTCTTAAAAATCAGATTACCCAGATAGGTAGTTAAACAGTCAAATAAAATTGTTTTGTTTTTAGCTGCATCTTTTAAATAAGAACTGATATTGTAAGCTTCTTCTACTGTCTGCCACTGATCCGGACGCTGCTGTCGGTGTTTTTTAATCCTCAATTCCATTTCCGGATCGGTAACAACTCCACTGGCCAGATAAATTACATCCAGCCCCCCAATCTTTTTAGCAATCAGCTCAGCATAGCTGCTTTTACCGCTTCTGGCACCACCCTGAATTAAAATAATTCCCATATTTTCCACCTCACTTTAGTCTCTATATTTCAGCCCAAGATACTCTTCAGCTTTTCAATTAAAATCTCGTTTTTTTCTCTTGCTTTAACAGCTACTCTAATATAGTCATCCTGCAGTCCCTGATAACTGTCACAATTTCGAATTAAAATAGCTGAGCTGACAAGTTCCTGCTTTAATTCAGCAGAACTGTAATCTGTTGCTGAAATATCAATAAAAATATAGTTGCTTGTTGGCCTGTAAACTTTTAGATTTTCAAATTCTTTTAACTTTTGATATAAAAACTTTCTCTCAACAGCAATTTTTTTGCGGCTCAATTTAACATAGTCGACTATCTCCTCATTATCGGAAAAAATTATTTCTCCTGCCAGCTGCGAAAAATAATTGACAGACCAGGGATCCCTTTTTGCTTCCAACTCTAAACTTAAATCTTTATTTGTTACAGCATAGCCCAACCTTAAACCAGGGATAGCAAAAAGTTTGGTCATCGATTTGAGAATTACTAAATTATCATAACTATCCAGCAGCTTTATTGTTGAATATTGACCTGGTTCAGTTAAAAAGTCTATAAAAGCTTCATCGACTGCCACAATTATCTCATTTTCAGCCGCTTTCTGAATTACCGTTTCCAATTCATCTGCTTTTAGTAAGTGAGCAGTTGGATTATTAGGATTACAGATAAACAGTAAATCAAGGTCCCTATTTAATTCTGCTTTTAGATTTTCTAAATCAGGCATAAAATTAGCTGAACTTTTTAATTTAAAATGTTTAATCTCCGCACCTGCTGACTCTGCTGCCAGCTGATATTCCGAAAAAGTTGGATCAATTACCATAACCTGCTTCGGCCTCAAAACTTTATTCAGCTGATAGATCATCTCCGCTGCTCCATTGGCAACAGTTACCTGTTCTGGAGCAAGTCCATGTTTTTCTGCTATCAGCTTTTTTAAAGTTTTTGAATTGATTTCGGGATAATTTTCTATCTTATTCACATTAGCTCTGACTGCTTCCAGAATTGAAGCCGGTGGCCCCATAAAATTTATATTGGCACTAAAATCAATAATCTGATCCGGATTTAGATTGTTTTCCCGTGCTGCTGCAATTAATTTTCCTCCATGTTGGTGTTCCAAACTGATCCCTCCTCTCTATTCCACCTGAAATAATTTTGACTCTCTGTAAATATTCAAGTTTTGTTTCCATTTTGATTTCTTTGAGCAGTTTTTCTGCTGCAAAATCTTTTGCGACTAAAATCCCAATTATGGTTCCACTGTGGGCAATATTGACACCATAAACATGTCTCCGTCCCTTAACTATCTTCAATAATTTATTCAGGTTTTCTTTAAAAAGAATTTTCTGATGTGCCAGAGAACTTAGCGTAGTACCTCTTCCCAGCAGCTGATAATTATTATCTATCAGTCCCTTTTTTATTAGTTGAAAAGACTTTTTTGTATTTTCTTCTTTGCTTTTATTTAGATTTGCCAGTTTTTCTGACTGATTGAATTCTAAAGAATCCACAGTTCCTTTTTCTTTCAGCAGCAGAATATCCAGCTCAGGTGCCCCGGCAATAAAATAATTCTGTTGACCTTCTAAATGATCAAAAAATCTTATTCCGTCCAGAAAAACACCATCGGTTGGCTCCAGCCCAAGACAGATCTTTTGTAAAAGTTTAAACTCAACCTTATTTTTCAAAAGCAGCATTACTGCAGCAAGGGCAGCACTTATATCTGCTGTAGAGGAAGCCATTCCAATTCCAGTTATTAATTGAGAAGTCAAATTGATTTTAATACTCTTTTGTTTGAAATTATAGTAATCCAATAATTTTTTAACGGCAAATTTTGTCTTAAAAGTACTTTCTGCACTGAAATTGTTTTTATTGATAATCACTCTTTTTTCAGCTTCTGTAAAATGAACACTGACCTGACTATATAAATTTATCGGACAGGAAATCAAAAAATCTTGATCATCTATACTGCCCTGCAGCAGCTCTCCACAGCTGCCCGGAACTCTAACAGTAACCTGCTGCAAAATCATTTCTCCTTTCTTAACACAAATTAATAGTTTGAAAAAATTACAGTTAAGACATCTCCCGGATAGTAGTTTTTATGGTTTCCAATTTAGTAGGATTTCTAAATTAAAGCAAAGATAGCCGCAGCAGATATAAAAAATAAAGCTACTGTAAAATAAATCAACATTTTTAACTTTAAAATATCATCCAGCTCAAACCTTTTATTTTGCTGACCAATATAGGCTCTAAAACTCTTTTGACCGTGATAATAATTGACTCCCCCAAAGCGGAGAGAAAGAGCTCCCGCTGCTGCTGCTTCGGGATAACCAGCATTGGGACTGGGATGTTTGGAGGCATCATTTAGTACTGTCTTTAGGGCTCCTTTAAAATTATATCGAAGTAGAAAGGAAGCTGCAGTCATTAAAAGTGCTGTAATCCTGGCCGGAAGATAATTGAAAAGATCATCAGTTCTGGCTGCCGCAAAACCAAAATTAATGTACCTGTTATTTTTGTAGCCCAGCATCGAATCCATAGTGTTTACTGCCTTATAAGTTACTGCCAGGGGCAGTCCCCCTATGAGATAATAAAAAGCAGGTGCCAGGATTCCATCTGAGGTATTTTCAGCCAGAGTTTCCAACACTGCCCTAATCACTTCCGGCTTACTGCTCTGACTGCAGTCTCTGCCGACAATTAGATTCACTTTTTTTCGTGCCAGCTCTAAATCATTATTTTTTAATGCAGAGTAAACTTTTTTACCGGCATCAATCAGACCTTTCAGGGCTAGCGTTAAACTCAGCAGAATTAGATCCAGCACGTAAGCAAAATATTGATTTAACTGTGCTGACAGGTCAACAAGCAGAGATGTAAGATAATAACTTAATCCCAGGACAATAATTACTAAAATTGCACCCTTAAATTTTGCTCTCAGGGGACTATCCTCATTTTTTAGTAAATATTTTTCCAGCCAGCTGATCAGAGATCCTATCATCACAACCGGATGCGGAATCCAGTCCGGGTCGGAAATAATTAAATCAATCATTAAAGCAATAAATAAAATCACTAAAATTTCCAAATTAAGCACCACTCTTTTTATAGGCTAAAGCTTTTAGCAAAAAATTCTTCACTAATTCCGGATTGGAGGCAAAGTGAAGGTGAACATAAGATGCCAGAATATTCTCCAGACTACTGTATCCCTCTTCAGTTTTTCGATAACTATAATTTTTCTTTACATTCCCCTCAATTTTACTGATTTTTGAATAATGAAAAACGTGGCCTCTGGCTTTATCTCCCCTATTTAATAATAGATTGTCACTGACTGCTTCAATTTCTCGATATCCCATTTCCTGCAGTTTTGAAGTCATTTCAATTTCAGCTGGAATTAAATCCAGCATCTGATATTCCTTCCCCTCAAAATCTTTTACCCGACTGCTGAGATACATTAAGCCTCCACATTCTGCATAAATAGGAAGACCCTCATTTATTTTTTCTTTTAAATCACTTTTAAACTCCTTATTTGAAGCCAGTTCTTGCAGAAAACTCTCGGGAAAGCCCCCTCCAATATAAACTGCATCCACTTCTGGCAGTTGGCTGTCCATTAAGGGACTAACTTCAACAATTTCTGTTCCTGCCGCCTTTAAAAGCTCAAGATTCTCCTGATAATAAAAGTTAAAAGCCTGATCAAGAGCAACTGCAATCTTTATTTTCTCTTTTTTAATTTCATTTTTAAATTCAGGCTTGAAATCAGCAGTAGAATCAACCTCTACTACCTTATCTGATTCAGAAATTTCTATTACCCCATCAAGATCAATATATTCTTCCAGCAGTCCGATCAATTTTTGAGTGTAAATTTCAAGTTCCCGGCTTTCAGAAACTGGTACCAGACCTAAATGTCTTTCCGGCAGCTCTAGATCCTGATTTTTGGGAAGGTAACCCAGAATTTTTAGATCACTCATTTTAGCTGTAACTGCTTCTTTTAAAAGTTTAAAGTGATGAGCACTGCTGACATTATTTATTATGACACCTTTAAGATTTAAATCCTGATCATAATTTTTGTAGCCATAGACCAGGGCAGCTGCACTCTGAGCAACTTTACGGGCATCAATAACTAAAATAACAGGTGCTTTTATAGTTTTAGCAATCTCGGCTGTACTGCTGACCGAATCTTTCCCCTTACCATCGAAAAGCCCCATTACTCCTTCGATTATAGAAATATCAGCCTGCTGACTATTTTTCAAAAAAGTCCTTCTAACTCCAGCAGCACCCAGAAAATAGCTGTCCAGATTATAAGAATTCCTACCACAGATTAAAGTGTGAAAACCGGGGTCTATATAATCAGGTCCCACTTTAAAAGGCTGAACCCTTAGTCCCCGCTTTTTAAGTGCTGCCATTAAGCCTAACGCAAGAGTTGTTTTGCCAACCCCACTGCGGCTGCCAGCAATGACTATTTTATTATTCATCAGTAACTTCCTCCTCAAAAACTGAAAGAGTTATTCCCTCATATTTTTTCTTATCTACTATTAACTTCCCGGCAGCTGAGGCCAGAATTGCAGCCGGAGATGCTGCAGCTGCTGCTCCGGTTATTTTTTTTACAAAATCAGATTTTTTAATCTCTAAATCAGCTTCTATTTCTTTAATTTCTTCTACCGGCACAATTTCCAGGGGCCAGCTGTTTTCTGCTGCCAGCTCCCGGATCCCCGCTTCCTCTTTCTTCAAATCAATGGTTGCTATTTTTTTAATACTTGCCCGCAGTAAATTTAACTCTGCTAACAGGCTGTCCAGCGCGCTCCTGATATCTGCAGCAGCGGTATTTTTGCGGCAGCCAATACCAAGCACAATGTTTCTGGGAATTAACTGCAATTGATTTTCCTGCAGGTTAAACTTTTGATTAGAAATTATAACCTCAAAAGCCTGACTGTTTCTGATCTCTGGCAGCTGCTCCAGAGAATATATTTTAATCCTATCATCTGCTTCAATCTTAATTTTATAATCACTAAAAATATGTAGGTCTCTTCCAAACAGAAGAGCTCCATTCGCTTTTTTTAATCTGCAAAAGGGTTTTATTTTACAGTCCAATCTCTGCGCCAGGAGATCTACTGCCAGCTGATTATTACAGTCAGTTGCAGTAGTAATTACCGGTCTGGCCTTTAAAAACTCTGCTATCTCTGCTGTCAATTGATTGGCTCCTCCTAAATGACCGGAGAGAGTACTGATTACATTCTGAGCTGTATCATCGACTGTCAGCACTGCCGGATCACTCTTTTTACTTTCCAGTAAAGGTGCAATAATACGGACAACTATTCCCAGAGCCATAATAAAGATTAAAGCATCATATTCTTTAAAGATTTTAGCCGCTAAACTGCTCAATGAAGTAAAGCTAAAACTGTTTTCATTTTCCTTATCCAGTTTAGCCGGGAGATATAAATCCAGATGCCTGTATTCTGCTTTTAACTTTAGAGCAATCTCTTTCGCGGCCGGAGTCAGCACTATCACTGCCGTATTTTTTTCTTTGAGCATAATTACACCTCTGCTTTATAACTGGCTTTAATATATTCTATCAAATTAACAACTTCATTAAAAACTAAAGGATATTCTATCTGAGGTCTCTGAATTACAATAACTGCTATTCCCAGTTCAACCGCAGCCTCAATTTTACTCTTTAAGCCGCCGCTGGCTCCACTGGCTTTAGTGACTATTACATCTGCCGCATATTCTTTAAATAAGGCTCGATTAAATTCTTTAGTAAATGGCCCTTTCAGTGCAATAATATTTGCCGGCGGCAGACCGAGATCTATGATGTTTTGAATAAAGGCCGGGAAAGTCATGACCCTCATAAATAATCTGGCTTCAAAATTGGTAATTTCATTGATAAAAATTTCTATATTTTTGGAGCCGGTTGTTAAAAATATTCTTTCAAAATCATTTGCTCTCTGAGCAGCCTGTTTATAGTCCGCTGCTTTTATTATTCTGGCAGCAGGCTGCTGATACTGACTCAAATCCATCTTTTTTCTTTGATAGCGGATATATTTTATTCCAGCTTCTGCGGCAGCCTTAACTGCATTTTCAGTTATTTCTTCTGCAAAAGGATGAGTTGCATCTACCACCAATGAAATTTTTTCTTTCCTAATTAAATTATAAAGATCGTTCTTATCCATTCTTTTTTTTATAACTCTAATCCCAAATTTTTCTTTAATTAACTCTTTCCCATAATCTGTGGTAACAGAAGCAATTAAATTTTCTCCCTCATTTATTAAACTCTCAATCAGCTGATAACTATCAGAAGTTCCTGCAGTAACTAAAATCATAAATTATATCCTCTTGGAGTTATTAATTTGCCACCAGCAGCATAAGTCTGAGAATTACCAATTACTACTGTACTCAGCATATCAACCTTTTTAAGAGGTAAGTTTTGTAGATCACTAATTATAATATTCTCACCCTCTCTGTCAATATTGCGTACAATCCCGACCGGAGTAGACTTATCTCTATGACTTAAATAAATCTCGCGGGCAATTTTTAACTGTTTTTTTCTTCTGCTGCTGCGGGGATTATAGAGTACTGTAATTAGATCTGATTCTGCAGCTGCTTTTAACCTTTTTACTATTACTTCCCAGGGAGTTAAAATATCACTGAGGCTGATTACTGCATAATCATGCATCAGCGGTGCTCCGAGCACAGCTGCAGCTGCATTGGCTGCTGTAATTCCAGGAATAATTTCTACCTCTAAATCCAAATTTCTTTTATCAACTAATTCTAAAACCGGACCTGCCATCCCGTAAACCCCGGCATCCCCACTGCTGATAATCGCCGTAGTTTTACCATTCAAGGCAGATTCAATTGCTTTTACTACTCGTTTTTTTTCGGCCCCCATTCCGCTCTGATAAATTTCCTGTTCTTCTGAAATAATTTCTGCCGCAAGTTTTATATAACTTTTATAACCCACTATAACTTCGACTTTTTTTAAGATAGAAAATGCTTTCCTGCTCATCATTTCTATAGAACCAGGACCAATCCCGATTACATATAATTTTTTTGCTGCTGACAATTATAACAGCTCCTTTCAGATTGAATATGATTTATCTATTACTTTTTGCGAAAGTTTATCATTATGAGAAACTAAAACAAAAGGCTGAGAGATTTTCTTTAAGATATAAACCATTCTTGCTGCCGATTCTCTATCCAGACTGGCAAAAGGCTCATCCAATAAAAGCAGTTCTGGTTCCATTGCCAGCACTGAGGCAAAAGCAATTATTTTTTTCTGCCCCTGAGAAAGATTATAACTTGCCTTTTTTTCGAAACCTTCCATTTCAACCAGCTTCAATTTTTCTTTAACAATTTGCTTTGCCTGACTGCGGCTCTTACCAAGATTAATCGGACCAAAAGCAATATCTTCTTCCACTGTTGGACAAAACAATTGATTATCTGAATCCTGAAATAAATAGCCAACTTTTTCTCTTACTTCTAAAAAATCATTTTCTTTTTTCCTTTCCTTTCCCAAAATATACAGTTTACCTTTTTGGGCTTTAATTAAACCCATTATCAGCTTAAAAATAGTAGTTTTCCCGGCTCCATTTGAACCTTTTAGGGCAATTCTTTCCCGGGCTTTAATTTCAAAATCAAAACCAGCTAAAACTTTATTTCCATTTTCATATTTAAAATGAATATTTTCTAATTTTATCATGATTAAATCAATCCCTTTTCCATAACTAATAAAAATACGAAAATCAGAGATGAAACTATTAAAAATAGATAATCATTTTGTTTTAATTCAAAATGATCTATCATTATAAAACTGCCTTTAAAACCCCTGCAGATCATCGCCTGATAAACTTTTTGCGATCTTTCGTAGCTTTTTATCAATAACACTGCAATCAAATAAGCATATGATTTATAGGTGTGCAGATTAGTTTTTGCCTTAAATGCTCTCAGCAGCATAGCCTGATGGATAGTATTAAATTCATTTTTTATGACATATAAATATCTATAGACAAAGAATAATAAATAAATTAATTTTGGTGGAATCCGGAGCCTGCTCATTGCGTGGATCAAATCCAGAACTGAGGAAGTAGATAATAACGAAATCATCAATAAGATAATACTATTTGATCGTAAAGTAATTTTTAAAGCATAAAGAACTCCTTCTCTGGAAACCGAAAACTGCCAGACAGTCAAAATTTCTCTGCCCGGAAAAGTAAACGGGATAAAAAACCAGATTAAACAAATAAATAAATTAAGCAGCACAAGTCTTTTTAAAATATATTTATAATCAATTTTAATCGAAATTATTAAGATCACTGCTAAAGCAAAAAACAGGCTCAAAGTCTTTAATTCGTTTGATAAAGCAATTAAAAAAGAAAAAAATAATCCAACCACTAGTTTGGCTCGAGGATCAAGTCTGTGAATCCAGCTGGAACCAGCCGCTAATTTTTCCTCCAGCCTCATTAATTTTCTCTCTTTTTAAAATAAAAATAGAGGCCCATTAAACCAAATATATATCCTATCCCACCAATGATTTCTGTCATTCCCGGACCACTATTAGCTAACTTAACTAAATTATGATTAATAGGAGCCAGTTTTTTATTCAGCTCTTCCCTGACTATTTTTCTTAATTGTTCTTCGCTGACAACATTTGCAGCTCCCCTTTTTGATTCAGGATCCGAACTTTGAAATTCAGCTGGAAGTTTAGATCTTTCTATAATATATTGAGCCTGATGGCCCAGATTATCATTTAAAACTAATCTCAGATCTTCCAGTACAGGTATTTTAAACTCTGCTATTCCATTTTCATCAGTCTGAGAGGTGTTTAAAAGATGACCGTGCTCATCATAAATATTAATTTCTGAATTCTTTATGGCCGCTCCACCTGAAAAAGAAGCTTCAGCGATGATTTTGTCCCCTTCTACATAAGCATCTAAATGAACTCCGTGAGCCAGGACTGCAGAAGTTGAAAATAACAAAACAGCTAAAAACAAAAAAATTGATAAACTTAATTTATTAAACATTCTGTTTGACTCCCCCTAAAATATTTATATTTATTTTTTTGATTGAAAAAACTACAAATACAGTTATTATTCCTTCAATAATTATAACTGGTAAATGTGAGGCAACTGATAGTTTTGCAATTTCTAGAAAAGATTGTTCTGTAAAAACCAGAGAAAAGGCCACCAGAATAGAAGTTAAGAAAACTGAAAAACCACCACTGATAAAGGAAAAAATACCGAGCCGAAAATTACTATTTATCTTAGCAAAAGAGAATAGATAATAGGCTGCAATTCCAGGAAAAGCTATATTAAATGTATTAATTCCCAGAGTGGTAATTCCTCCAAATTGAAATAAAATACTCTGTAAAAATAAAGAAATTAAAATTGCCGGGAAAATCTGCCAGCCGAGTATTATGCCGGCTGTACCATTTAAGATTAAATGAACACTTGTCGGCCCCAACGGCAAATGAATTAAGGAAGCTACAAATAAAGCTGCTGATATTAGAGCTGTTCTGGGTATATCTTGATCCTTCATCTTTTTTAATCCCACTGTTACTCCAGCGGCTGTCAGGGCAGCTCCACCAATTAAAACAGGTGCAGATAAAACACCCTCTGAGATATGCATGTTATCACCTTCCTTAAATTAAGGGTATTTATTAATCCGTTTAAGATTCATTAATCAATCCAGTAATTTTATTAATATAACACTGCTGAACACCCTTATATTCTCCCAGTCCCTGCAGCTGAATCTCAACCTGATAACCCTCTGCTTCCAGCCTTTTTTTCCAGCTTAGCTCTTCCTCACCGGCCATATCATTTTGAGCATGATCTCCGGCCACCAGCATCAGAGGTGCCAGCTTTATTTTCTGATAATCTTTTTCCTTTAGTTTTTTTATAACCTGATCTAATTCTGGATATCCTTCTACTGTACCTACATAATAATTAGCAAGGCCTTTATCTTTTAAAATATAATCAAAGGCAGAATAGACAGAATTAGCTGCATGCTGACTCCCATGTCCCATTAAAACTACTGCCTCTTTCTTTTTATCTTTAATCTTAATTTCGGCAGCTATTGTATCTGCCAGCTCAAAATAATCTTCAGTTTTTGTTAGTAAAGCCTGACCCGCTTTTAAAACTCTAAATTTATTTTTATATTTTTTAACAGCTTTAATCAAATCATGATATTCACTGCCATTAATAATATGTAAGGGCTGGACAATAACCTGCTGATAATCCTCCCGGTATAATTTTTCTAATGCCTCTGCTGGATTATCTACAAAAATATTATCTCTTCGCTTTAATTTTTCAATAATCATCCCGGAAGTAAAGGCTCTTTTTAGATCATAATCCGGATAATTATTTGCAATCTCCGCTTCACAGGCAGCAATTGTTTTCTTTCTGGTTTCAGGATAACTGGTTCCAAAACTGACCACTAAAATTGCTTTTTTCTCTTTCTGAGATTTTCTAAACTGATGCGAAAATTTTTGGTCATATAATTTTGATTTTTGATAATCACTATCCAGAAAATCTCCGACTAAGATTAGAGCTGTTTTTTTGATACCGGCTTTCTTAACTTCAGCCGCTATTTCGCCCAGAGTAGACCTGATCACTTTTTCCTCCGGCCAGGAGGCCTTAGATACTACTGCAGCAGGTGTTGCCAGCGGATATTCTGCCGCCAGATTATCTACAACTTCATCGATCATCTGCACACTTAAAAAGATAGCCATTGAAGCCTGATGCTGGGCCAAACTCTGCAGCTTTTCTTTTTCCGGGACTGAAGTTCTCCCGGCCTGTCTGCTTAAAATTACAGTCTGGGAAACATCCGGTAGAGTATATTCTGCAGCTAAAGCTGCTGCAGCTGCCAGAAATGAACTGACTCCTGGAATTATCTCATATGATATCTCATTTTCCTCCAGTAAATCAATCTGTTCTTTTATTGCACCATAAATTGATGGATCTCCGGTATGAATTCTGGCTACATTTTTATCTTCTGCTGCAGCCTGCTTAATTATTTTTATTACCTGATCCAGATTTAAATTAGCACTATTGTAAACTTTAGCAGATTTATTATATTTTAAAACTTCTCTATTGACCAGGGATCCCGCAAAAATTATAATCTCCGATGCTTCAATTGCTTTTTTACCTTTAATAGTTAATAGTTCCGGATCACCCGCACCGGCCCCAATTATATATACTTTCATTTAAATCCCCTTTCTTTTTACAATCATTAGTGTCAGGTATTCAATTTTCTTATTTTTAAATACTTCTATGTTTTCGGTATAAAATTCATCTTCAAAACCACATTTGCTTGCAATAAGTACATTTTCCTTTAATCCCAATTTCTCCAGAACAGGGTAGGCTATCTTAAAATTACGGCTCAACTTTAAAATAACCACTGTTTCAAATAAATTAAAGACCTTTTCTATATGCTCTTCATTTTTTAACTCAGATAAGATAGCTGTATTTTCTTTCCCCTCTGCTAAAGGTAAATTATAGCTGGAAGCAGCAGTGGCAATAGAATTAATTCCCGGCACTGTTTCAATGTTAATTGAATTATCCCATTCTTGTATTTTTTTCAGCATATAAGCATAAGTACTGTACAAAAAGGGATCACCAATGGTTACAAAAGCTACTGTTTTACCTTCTTCTAATAATTGATATATTTTTTGAGCAGCAGCAGAGCGTGATTGCTCTAATTCCTGCTTGTTTTTAGACATCTTAAATCTTAGTTTAATAACTCTATCTTTTAGATCGATCAAATTTGAAATAATCTCCAATGCCTTACTGGAGTCACTTTTAGTTGAGAGTGGGGTACAGACATAATCAACTTCTTTTAAAATTTCTACTGCTTTTAAGGTAACTAAACCCGGTTCACCAACTCCAACTCCAATTCCATATAATTTTTTGGCCAAATTGCATCCTCCATTCAGTTGGTATATTTATATTAAGTTTTAGCTGTTTTTACTGCACTAATAATATAAACTGGATTTAAAGCTCTAAACATCTGATAGTTACTAATATTTTTAGTCCTGGTCACAGCAATATTTACAATATCCAGCTGATAGTTCAATTTTTCGAGCTCCTGCACAGCCGTTGTCAGGGTATTAATTGTAACAGCAGTTAAAACAATTCTACCAGCGTCTTTTAATTTTTGATCAACAGCCACAAGAATTGCAGGCAGGTGGCCACCACTACCGCCAATAAAAACTCTGTCAGCTTCCGGTAAATCAGAAATCCCCTCTGGAGCTTCCGTCTCTATTACTTCAATATTTTTTAATTTAAACTTTTTAACATTCCTTTTGATTAAGTTAAGAGCCTTCTTTTTTCTTTCCAGAGCATAAACTGTTCCTTCTTCTAAAAACAATCCCATCTCAACTGAAACACTGCCGCTCCCGGCTCCAATATCATATGCAGTCTGATTTTTTTTAAGCCTTAACTTTGAAATGATCACAGATCTTACTTCTTCCTTGGTCATCGGCACTTCATCTCTGATAAAATAAGCATCCGGAATTCCAGGGGTATCAGCTTCCCATTCTCTCATCAAGGTCACCTCTCTGCTTAAAATCAATTTCTCCTCTGCCCAGAATAATCATCACTGTCAGTTTTGAAAATGAAAGTTTTTTAATTTGTTCTGCACTGCCCACAGTAATTTTTTCCTCTGGATAAGAAAGATCTTCGAAAACACAGACTGTTTTATCTTCAATATTATTTTTTAATAAATAATCCGCAATTTTTGCAGGAGGAAATTTGTTATCGGTAAAAAATCCTACTTTACTTTCTTTTTTTAAAAGATCCACCAGTTCTTCCTTATTATCTTTACCATGAAGACTGGTGATGCGCATGTCATTCCAGCTAATTTGAATTCTAGAAGCTGCCAGCTGTAAGGAGCTGATCCCGGGAATAACTTCTAAAATATCAGCCTCAATTTCTCGTTTTAAATAATTAAGTAAACTATATAAACCGGGATCCCCGGAAACTAAAACAGCAATTTTCTGCTGCTGATAATTATCCAGAATATAGTTTTTAATTTCAGACAGAGGTAAGGTTATTTTAATTTTTTTAGCCTTCTGTTCAGCAAAAGTCTCTAAAGCTCTGCTGCCTCCGATTAGTACATCCATTTTTTCTATAATTTTTTCTGTTTTATTCAACAAATAATCTCTGCTTCCCGGCCCGATTCCCAGTACATAAACTTTATTCAAAATCAAAATCCTCCTCTGCTTCTCTAGAGAGAGCAACAATCCCCTGATTTAAGGTGAAAATTACTGACTTACACTTAATCTTCTTTTCTAACTTCGCTTCTACTTTGCTGACTACTGCCTCACAAATATTTTGCAGAACCTTCTCCAGCTTATGAGCAAGCAGATAGTCTACCGCCTCTTCGGCAGTATTAATTGAAAAGATAGCTTCGATCACTTTCTGCTCTGCTCCCGCTAAAGCGGCATGGGCAGCAATAATTTCTCGACGACCATCTGCTACCTTACTGTGGGTATTAAAAATACCTCCGGCAACCTTGACAATTTTACCAATATGACCGACCATTATAATCTCATCTATTTCGAGCTGGTCAACTTCTGCCAGCATAAAGCCAACAAAGTTACTCATCCTGATAATCTGTTCCTCTTTAAAACCGGCTGCCAGAGCCTCTTTTTTTCCATAATTACCGAAGACCAGAATAATTTTTTTATATCCCAGAGCGGCAGCCTGTCTCAATTCTACAGCCAGTGACTCTTTATAGGCTGACTCGGACATCGGCTCTACAATACCGCTTGTTCCCAGAATAGAGATTCCACCTTTAATTCCCAGTTTAGGGTTAAAAGTTTTTCTGGCAATTTCCACTCCTGCCGGGGCAGAAATAAGAACTTCAAGAACATTATTTTTCGGAAAAATATCTCTTACTGCTTTTTTTATCATTTCCCGGGGGACGGGATTAACTGCAGCCTGACCAATATCCAGCTGCAGTCCCGGTTTAGTCACCCGGCCAATTCCCTCACCAGCTTTGATTATAACTTTACTTTCAACCAGAGCTTTATCTATTTTTATTCTTTTTAATTCAACTGTAATTTTTATACCATCTGTCTGATCTGGATCATCCCCGGCATCTTTGACAACTGCCGCCCGGGCCAGCTCCTGACTGTAAAAACAATCCTCAACTTCCATTTCAACCTCTATTTCTGCCGGAGTCTCAATCAGAACTTTTTTTACAGTTTTCTGCCTGCATAACATTTCTGCTGCTGCCTTTGCAGCCCCGGCAGCCGTAGTTCCAGTAGTATAACCCAGCCTGTATTTTTTACCACCTTTTGTAATATAGCGTTCAAAAGCCACAGCTAAGCCTCTAAATTATATAGAACAGAGTTAACAATAGAAGCAGCAATAGCACTACCACCTTTGCGGCCTTTTAAAGAAATATGTGGTATCTCAGTCTGCATCAATTCGTCTTTAGATTCAGCTGCTCCCACAAAACCGACTGGAGTTCCCACAATAAAATCAATTTTTTTACCCTTTTTACTTAAATTTATTAATTCAAATAAAGCTGTGGGGGCATTACCTATCGCAAAAATTTTCTTACCCGGTAAGTCGATAGCTTTCCGCATGGCCATAATTGATCTTGTGAGAGAAGTTTCTGCTGCCTTTTCTCTAACATCCTGATTTCCAATAAAGCATTTTAATTCTCCTCCGTATTCAGCCAGTTTCCGCTCATTGATTCCCGCTTTAAGCATTGTAACATCAGTGATGATATCAGCTCCCTCTCGAATCAAATCACTCATAATTTCTATCGCATTCTGAGAAAACTTAACCTTTGAGGCCAATTTGGGCTCAGCCGAAGCGTGGATCACCCGTTTAATTGTTTTCAATTCTGAATCACTGCAGTCTAACTTACCTATTTCCTGATCAATCAATCTCATACTTTTGGCTTCAATTTCTGCTGGATTATTATCTTTCATTATTTCCTCCTTCTCGGCTTGTTCAAAATTTAAAAAAACCAAAAATTAATTAGTGTTAATGCTGAGTTCTAATTTTAAAAGATGCTTAAAAATTTACTTTTCAATTCCGACTCTGGCCTTAACTCCCTTTTTATAATAATGCTTAATTTCTTTCATTTCTGTTACCAGATCGGCATATTCTATTACTTTATCATCTGCATAACGGCCGGTGATTACTACTTCTACCTCCGGATTCCGCTTTTCAATAACCTCGATTAACTCAGCTGCCGAAAAAAGTTGATAATAAACAGCAATATTTGCTTCATCCAGAATGACCAGCTCATATTCACCTGACTTTAAAATTTCTGCAACTTCCGCAAGCCCCTTCCGGGCTGCCTCAATATCTGCCTCTTCAGCTTTGCCGTTGATAAAATAATTTAAGCCATACTGCTTTATTTCAATTTTTTCAATCTTACTTAAGCTGTTTAATTCACTATATTTCATTCCTTTGACAAATTGCGCGATATAAACATTTTTTTCTGCTCCCACTGCCCTGACTGCCAGGCCGAAAGCGGCAGTTGTTTTTCCCTTACCGCTGCCAGTGTAAACATGGACCATTCCACTCATCTATTACACCACCTAATTATCAAAAATTATTTTATATAATTCTTCAAGATCAATATGTTTTCTAAACTCTGCTGCCAGATAGTTATAATTATCTTCTCTGATCTCAGCCGCAGTTTTTGCTGGTTCTGAATCTGGGCTTAAACCCTTTTTAGTAAGAAGATGATTAATTAATGACTTTCTAAAACCGTCATTTTTGAAAATATCATGTAGATATGTACCCCAGACATTTCCACTTTCATTTACTGTTCCATCAAAGACAATCTTCTCTACCTCACCAGATTTCTGTCTGTTTAACTTAAATACTGGCTGCTGCCCACTGACTCTAATAGTTTTTCCCTGATGAATTTCAAAACCAGTTAAAACTTGCTCCCTGCCGCTTTTGAAAAATTTAAGCTTATTTAAACTCTCTGCCCTGACCTGTCTGGTTACTTTTTTAGCTTCCAGAACAGTTCTGATCTGTAACAGCGAAAGCCCCTCAATTTCCTGCCCGCTTCCTTCCAGATTATCCGGATCAGAAATTTTCTGGCCCAGCATCTGATAACCACCACAAATCCCGATAATTTCTGTGCCCTTCTCGGCCTGCTTGATAATTTCTGCAGCCAGTTTTGAGTCATATAGAAACTGCAGGTCGTTAATAGTTGTTTTAGAACCGGGCAAAATAATTAAATCAGGCTCTTTAAGTTCAGCTTCTTTTTTTACATATCTTATTTGTACATCTTTTTCGGTCTTAAAATAATCAAAATCTGTAAAGTTCGACATCCCCAGATAGGCAATCACAGCGATGTCAATCTTATAATCCTGATTACTGTAAATTTGCTGCTGCAGACTATCTTCTGAAGGTAAATTAAGCTTATCTAAATAGGGCATAACTCCCAGAACTTTTTTTCCGGTCTGTTTTTCTATTAACTCGACTCCGGACTTAAAAGCCTCAGGCTCACCTCTAAATTTATTGACTATAATTCCTTTAACTCGCTTTCTTTCATTTTCAGTCAGTAAATCTAAGGTACCAACAATTGAGGCAAAAACTCCCCCTTTATCAATATCTGCAACCAGGATCACAGGTGCCGCAGCTATTTCAGCTGCTTTCATATTAACCAGATCCTTATCTCTTAGATTTACTTCAGCCGGATTGCCGCCACCCTCTAAAACTAAAAGATCATAATTCGCTTTTAATTCAGAAACAGCCTCTTTTATAATTTTAAGCAGTCTCTCTTTTTCGGCAAAATAAGCAGCTGCCTTCATATTTTTAAATACTTCTCCCTTTAAAATAATTTGGGACATATCATCAGCAATCGGCTTCATTAAAATTGGGCTCATATTAACCTCAACCTCTACTTTTGCCGCCTCTGCCTGCACGACCTGTGCAACTGCAATTTCTTTACCTTCTTTTGTGATATAAGAATTTAAAGACATATTTTGAGATTTAAAGGGGGCTGCCCTGTATCCATCCTGAGCCAGAACCCTGCAGAGAGCTGCTGCCAGAATACTTTTCCCGGCATCTGAGGCTGTACCCTGAATCATAACTGCATCTGCCATTTAATCACCTTCTACTTAAATTTAATAATTTATCAGTGTCAATATTTTCTGCAACCATATCTGCCAGACGGTCAATATTTTTTTCAATTTCTTTTTGATAATTATACTTATTTTGGCCTGATTTTATAGAATGTTTATTTCTTAAATTTTTTAAAACCGCACTGCGAAAATTATCATTATCAAATAAACCATGCAGATAAGTTCCAAAACAATTACCTGCCTGATTGACTGCTCCATCTTTAAAATTTACTTTTCTATCAGATCTCTCAATTATTCTAAATAATTCTTGAGTCTGATTTAAATATTCTGTCTGTCCCATATGAATTTCATAGCCTCTCATAATCTCCTGAGAATTAAAATCCGGCAGCCCGTTTTTGAGCTGCTGATTTGAATTCAATTTTACTTTTACCTGATGGGTGGTTTTTTCCTTTAAAAATTCTGTCTTTATATCAAGTAAACCCAGACCTTCAATTTCTTTGATATTTCCCTCGGTACCATGTCTGTCGATTAATTTTTGGCCGAGCATCTGAAAACCCCCACAGATACCGATTATCACAATTCCTGCCTGATCTGCTTTTTTGATCTCTGCTGCCAGACCGCTCTGTTTTAAAAATTTAAGATCTTTAGTAGTTGTTTTAGTTCCCGGTATAATTATTAAATCAAAATTAAGCAAATTTTTGTTGCTGGCAACATACTCCAGTTTGAGATTTGCTTCCATCTTCAGGCTGTTAAAATCACTGAAATTTGAAATGTGAGGTAATTTAATTACTGCAATTTTTATGCAATCATTATCATTATTCTTGTTATATATATTATTATCCAATTTTAAAGAAGCCGAATCTTCTTCCGGCAAATTAAGATCTTTAAGATAGGGTAAAACCCCTAGAACTTCTTTTTTAGTATAGTTTTCTAAAAAATCAACTGCTGGTTTTAATAAATCAAAATCTCCCCTAAATTTATTGATTATCAATCCTTTTATCAGCTTCTTATGAGCTGGAGATAAAAGTTTTAGGGTCCCGACTAAAGAAGCAAGACAGCCGCCTTTTTCAATACTGCTGATTAAAAGAACCGGAGAATTATAAATTTCGGCTGTAAACATATTGGCAAAATCCGGAGTAGTTCTATTAATTTCGGCAGGACTTCCTGCTCCCTCAATAATTATAAGATCATTTTCCTGTCTCAGTCTTTTAAGTGAATCTTTAATTGCCCGCTCATAAATTCTAAGATAATCATTTTTCTTTTTTTGATAATTAACTCTTTGATCTACCTGACCGTTAATGATAATCTGACACTGGCCATCTCCCATTGCTTTAACTAAAATCGGCTGCATATCTACAGTCACTTCTCTAAAGGCAGCTCTGGCCTGCAGAGCCTGAGCAATACCAATTTCTCTGCCTTTTTTTGTGATGTAGGAATTAAGGGACATATTCCAGGCTTTAAAAGGCACAGTTTTAAGGCCTTTTCTGGCAAAAATTCTGCACAAGGCTGTAACAAAAAGGCTTTTACCAGCATCAGAAGCAGTTCCCTGAATCATTAAAGTTCCTGTTTTATTTTTCATATTTCTAAACTCCTTAAAAAGTAGATAAAAAAAATCCCAACCCTCAGGTTGAGATTAAAGTATATAATCATAATTAAAGTTACTAAATTAAAAATCTGATAACCTTAACAAGCAGCTAAATTAAATGATTATCTACCTGATACCTGTTCCCGAGGTCACTTGTAGATTATATAAAAGGCAGGTCTCCTGACTTCTGATTTAATATTTAGATTTTAACCTTCCCTGTAATCTAATTACAGGTGGTATAACAAAATCTAAAGATCAGTTACAGTGGCGGGCCCGCTCAGGATTTTAACCTGATTCCCTATTCTCTTCAGCCGTGGCTAAAGCACCTTTTTATATAAAATATTTTATTTTAAAAATAAATGTTTAACAAACTATATTTTAACTATATATCATTTAATTGTATTTGTAAAATTTAATTTACTCAAAATTATCTCCTGATCATAAAATTTTAATTCTGTTAGTGAACAGTTATCTATCTGAAACTGCCAGAAATTTTTAGGCTTAATTGACAGAATAGCTGTCAGATAAACTTTAATCACTCCTCCATGAGTAACTACTAAAATTTTATCACCCTGATGTCTGCTGATAATTTTTTTAAAAAAATCTTCTATTCGCAATTTAAAATTTAACAGCTTTTCCCCGGCAGGGGGCGAATTATGAATGGGATCCTGCTGCCAGGAAACGACCTGATCTGGATATTGTTTTTTTATTTCTGCAAAACTTAATCCTTCCCAGTCTCCAAAACTAACTTCTCGAAGCTGTTTATTTTCTCTAATTTCTAAATTTTTATCATGAACAATCAGCCGGGCAGTATTTTTGGCTCTTTTTAGATCACTACTGTAAATTTGATCTATTTCTATTTCCTGAAAAAGTTCTGCTGTTTTTCTGGCCTGATCTCTCCCTTTTTTATTTAAATCAACATCAGTCTGTCCCTGAAAAATTGATTTCTGATTCCAGTCAGTTTCTCCATGTCTTAATAAATACAGCCTGGTTAGCATCAAATCTCCCCTTACACTTTTCACTTTTGACTTTTCATTTTTTCAATCAGCTGCGAAACAGCCGCTTTTATATCTTTTTTTACTGCCAAATATTCTGTACTATCAAATTGGTAATTGCTGTTAGCCAAAATTTCGGGATTATGATCAGCTATGATATCTTTGATTTTTGACATAAAGACATCAGAAGCAATTTCACTAAAAATTGTTTTTCTGAGTTTATCATCTTCAATATTTTCTATGATCTCCTGCCTTTTTTCTGACATAATATCGAGAAGAAGTCTGTATTCCAGACCAAAATCAGATTCCAGTTTTTTTCTAATATTTTTTGAAAGAGCAGGCAGATTAGAGCCGCTGGAAACAGTTAAAAGTAATTCGCCTCTATTAACCACTGCTGGAACAGTGAAATCAGAAAGCTCAGCATTATCGATGATATTAATCAGAATATTTTTTCCTCTGGCCAGGAGAGCAATTCTTTCATTTAAACTGGAATTGTCAGTAGCAGCAAAAACTAAAAATTGTCCGATTAGATCTTCTTCTATAAATTTGCGTTCTAATAAAATATATTCTTCTGATTCCTGATTTGAATAGGAAGAAAATCCCTGATTAAACTCCGGAGCGACTATTTTTATCCGGGCTCCGGTCGGCAGCAGCCGCTTAAATTTACGCAGTGCCACTTTACCCGCTCCTACAATTAAAACATTTTTATCTTTTAAGTTTAAATTAATTGGATAAAATTTCACTGCTCTCCCACCCCAGAATTCTGTTTATTCTTCTTCACCTACTGCAAAAATGGTCTTGACAGCTTCCAGCTGATCATCTCTGGTATTTCCATTTTCTATCGCCAGTTCTTTGAGGCCAACTGTGGGCTGATGTAATAACTTATTTAAAAGTCGGTGACCCAGCTGTTCAATAATTTCTTCTGCTTCAAGTTCTGAATTCTGCAGGAGATGCAGGGCTCTTTTAACTTCTTTTTCTTTAATACTGCGGGCATCAGTCCGCATTTCTTTAATTAGAGGAACACAGCGGCGCTCACGCAGCCAGCGCTGAAAATTATATTTTTCGTCTTCAATTATTGCTTCTGCTTTAGTAACTTCATTTTCTCTCAAGTTTAAATTTTTATCAATTACTCGTTTTAAATCATCTATATTATATAAATGAACTCCAGGAAGTTCTTCTACATTTTGATCAATATCTCGCGGTAGGGCAATATCAATTAAAAACATTGGACCATGTTTTTTCTCTACTGTCTCTAAAAGATCATCTTTATGGAGTACTGTATGAGGAGCTGCTGTAGAAGCAATTATGATATCAACTTCTTCCACTCGATCCTTAAATTCCTCCCAGTGAATAACCTCACCTCCGTACTCTGCTGCCAGCTTCTGTCCACTGCTGTAGGTGCGATTTGCTACCAGAATTCCTTCCACACCATAATTTAATAAATTTTTGAGAGTTAGCTCTGCTGTCTCACCGGCACCAAGAATCATTACTTTTTCCCCATTGAGACTGCCAAAAATATCCCGGGCCAGCTCTACTGCTGCATAACTTATGGAAACCGCCCGCTCGTTAATTTTAGTTTTAGTCCTTACCATCTTTCCAACTTTAATCGCTTCCAGGCAGAGCTGATTTAAATAAGAGGCAGTTAGATTTTCTTCTTTATATTCTCTAAACTGTTTTTTTAGCTGTGCCAGGATCTGATCTTCTCCTTTGACCAGAGAATCAAGCCCTGCTGCCACCCGGTATAGATGCTCAACAGCCTGCAGGTCATGGTACTGATAGAGATAGTCATTTAAGTCATTAATTTCATATTTAAAATGGCCTTTAAGAGTGTTTTCCAGCAGCTTATAAATATGTTGTTTTAAATAATTTCTAGCTTTAGCTTCCTTCTCAGAATAAAGATAGATTTCAAACCGATTACAGGTACTTAATATAAAAAATTCTTTGAAAATATTTTTGCTTAAATCCTGTTTTAGTTCTTTTTTGATCTCAGTCGTTTTCTGAGAAAGTCGATCTCTAATTGAAATTGGAGCTGTTTTATGATTAATTCCGGACACTAAAAGCTGCATCAAAAGCCTCCTTATTTTTCAGAATTTTTATGTCTGGTTTTTAGATTTTACTCTGACTCAAGTTTAATTATATTACAAAGTTTCTTCGACTGCAAAAAAGTTTAGGTACCGGGTACTTGGAATTTTTTTCCAAGTACCCGGTACCTGTTTCGCCTGTTTCGCCTGTTCAAATTTTTTCTCCAGTCTGATAACCATTCCAGTTAATTTTATCTGCTATTTCGCATTCAGAATTGAGTTCTACTCCTTTTAAAATTTCTTCTTTAAACTGAGGATAACCTGTACGATCAACAATATAGCCAATATGTTCTTTAGCCAGACTGGTATCAATATGTCTTTCTATATAATCATATACATTATTAACAATTGATATTACCACATCTCTGCTGGCCCACTTTAAAAATGGTTTTGCCAGACGGGGATTCTTTTTCCCGGTTCTTCCCATAATTACAACTTTAAAAAATTGACCTCCTCTTTCCCAGGCATTTGTAGGACACTGCAGTATACATTCACCACAGCCAATACAGCGCTGCTCATCTCTTACGACCCGCTCCTGTTCAAAACTAAGAGCTGAAGTCACTCGTTTTTTGCAATTATCAACACAGGCCTCACAGCCAATACAGCGCTCCTGATGATAAATAGGCTCAATCATCCCCAGAATCCCGAAATCCTGAAGGTGACCTTTGATACAATCATTTGGACAGCCCGAAAGAGCTATTTTAACATGATAATCATTGGGAAAAATATTTTTTTCTATCTCCTGAGCCAGTTCCGTAGTGTCATAATTAGAATAGCGGCAGACCCGATTACCTATGCAGGCAGATACATTACGAGTTCCTGCAGCTGGATAACCATCTCCGGGATCAACAATTTCGACTCCGATTTCTTTTTCCATCCCCTCTAAAATAGGAGCAATTTTCTCATTAACTTCCTCAAAGTCTGCAAAAGAAATCCCTGGTACCTCAAAACCCTGGCGGGTGGTAATATGTAAGGTTCCATCACCATGTTCATCTGCAATTTCTTTGATTAAGGATAAATAATGAGCATCAATATGGCCGCCGGGAACTCGAATTCTTAGAGCAGTAACTTCTCTATCTTTGGTAATTCTAAAAGCATTTTTCTTTATTTTTTTAGTATTAAAAGACATAATAACCTCCTTCTGTTAGTTAATTTAGTCCCTGATTTCCTTAACTTCTGCATAATTATAAACCGGACCGTCAATACAAACATAATTATCTTCAATTTTACAGTGTCCACATTTACCGAGGCCGCAGTGCATCTTCCTCTCATATGAAACCCAGATTTGATCATCAGGAACACCCAGTTTCTGAAATTCAATAATAGAATATTTCATCATTGGTGGTGGCCCGACTACTATAACCTCGGTGTTTTCAATATCTGCAAGGTGTAATTCTGCAATATGCTCTGTAATTAAACCAACACATTCTCCCCAGATATCACAGGTCTTGTCTACAGTTAATAAAACATCAAAATTCTGACGCCAGCGATTTATATCTCTTTCAAACAAAAGGCTCCCGGCATCTTTAAAACCGGCCAGAACTTCAAAATCGCTCAGCTGATCTAGATTATTATTTGCATATTCAATCAGACTGCGGACAGGAGCAAGTCCGGTCCCACCGGCTGCAATAATCAAATTTTTATCTCGATAATTTTCAAAATCAAAGCCATTACCATAGGGACCGCGCAGATAAAGAAAATCCCCTGTTTCTAAATTATGAATTTTATCAGTCAGCTTGCCAACTTCTCTAATTGTCAGCTCCAACCATTGATCAGTAAAATTGCTAACTGAAATTGGTGCTTCACCATAACCAGGAATTGAGACTTCTAAAAATTGACCAAAGTTAAGCTCAAAATCTGACTCAAGCCTAAATGTATATTCAATTTCTGTTTCCTGAAATATTTCTAAAATCTCTGCTTTTTGAGACAAATATGGATTTTTTAAACTTTTCTCAGCAGTTAAAGCCATTATACTCCCTCCTCAATGATTGTTGATAATTTATTAATACATTTTGAAAATGAAATATATTCCGGACAAACATCATCACAGCGGCCGCAGCCAACACACATATCAAAATCAAATCTCTCACCAAAATCATAAATTTTATGCATGGTTTTATAGCGCATCCGGTCTCCATACTCTTCTCTAAAGTTATGTCCTCCTGCCATTTCTGTAAAACCATCAATATGACAGCCGGCCCAGCGTCGGAAACGCTCCCCACTTTTTTTGTTTTCATCATATAAAACATCCTTTACTGTAAAACAGCTGCAGGTTGGACAGGAAGTATTACAGCGGCCACAGGCGATACAGCGCTGACTATATTCTGTCCAGAGTTGATGTTCAAAAACTTCATTTGTCAGTTTATCACGGTCAGGCAAATTAACTTCAATCTTATTTTTCCTAATAAACTCTGGTTCAAAATCAATTTCTTTCGCCTGAGCTTCAAATTCTGCTGCTAAATCCTGATCATTAACTTCACAGCTGACTCCATCCTCTTCAAAACGTAAAAAAGCTGAGTAATCTCTGGACTCTACCGTATTGCTGTCCATCGAAACACAGAAACAGGAATCAAAACCTGTAGTACATTCAATAACAAAAAATTTAACCTTTTCGCGCAGCCTTTTATAATAAATGTCCTCTTCCGGTCCATTTTCTAAAAATATTTTATCCAGACGCTTAAAAGCGTTACGGTCACAGGGACGCAAAAAGATGATATATTTATCATCTGTATCTGAAGCCATAAATTGTTCTCCCTCTACAAAATGAAAAAGAGTTTCTCTGATTGGAAAGACAATTTCTTTAGCTGAATACTTACTCTTAGCTGTCAATTCAATTTCTTCCAGACTTTTAACCAGATCATATGTAATTAAATCATTTGCTGAAAAACTATCCTTTTTCTTTTTTCGTACTGGAGCATAAATTTGATATTCCTGATCCAGGCTTTCTAAAAGTTGATTAAATTCATTTTTACTAAAATTAAAACCCATTCTTTTTCCTCCATTTCTATAAATACAAATTACAATTATAGTTTTAATATAGAGACTTTAAGCTGCATTCTTATTCTTCGTTTTCAGGCTTAGATTACCGCTGGAAGCATACCAGTAAAGGGCGCCAATTAAAATTGCTCCACCAACAATATTGCCCGCTGTAACAAAGGCCAGATTATGGATATATCCCCCTAGAGTTATCGCAGCAGAGTGAGGTATCATTAAACCCATTGCTAAAAGAGACATATTGGCAATACTGTGTTCAAAACCACTACCTATAAAAGCAAATAAACACCAGAAAATTAATGTCAGTTTTGCCATTTCATTTTTAGCCTTGATTGCAGTCCAGACAGCCAGACAGACTAAAATGTTGCATAAAACTCCGCGGAAAAATAATTCTCCAGCTGGAGCAGCCATTTTAACAGCTGATGCACTTAATATAAACTCAGATGTCGGTGCAGCAGAAATTAGGCCTGACTTAAAAATCATCCAGGCAGTAAAAATGGAGCCAATTAAGTTCCCAAGATAACAATAAAACCAGAGTTTAAGCATCGAAGCAGCAGTAATCTTTTTATCAAGCCAGCCAACAGTCATAATTAAATTGTTTCCTGTAAAAAGCTCAGAGCCAGCAAATAAAACCAGGATTAAAGCCACTGCAAAAGATGCACCCATGACAAGCTTTGTAAATGGTGAGCCGACAGCATTAAGTGGTGCTCCTATGGAAAAAATCAGCATAATTCCCAATCCAACAAAACCACCAGCAAAAGCTGAAAAGACAATATATTTCAGCTTATTTGCTTCCATATAATTAACTTTCTTAACAGCAGCATTTCCAACAGCTTCAATATTTTCTCTGTACATTTAAACCATCCTTCCTATGTGAAATTTAGTACTATTATATGTGAGTATTTTAACAGGAATACTCAAGTTTCTCTGTGATTTAACTCACAGACAGCAACGATAGGTACCAGGTACAAATCGAGCGATTTGTACCTGGTACCTATAAACTTATATTCTGTCAACTCAATTTAGCACTTGTCTATCTACAGTTGATTTTATATAATTAAGACAAGTTAGACTAAATAGTTAGAATTTTTATTAAATCTATTTTTACTAAGAGAGGGGTTTTAGTATGTATGGAAACAAAACTATAGAAGAATTCCTAAATGAGCTGAGCTCAAATAATTCTATTCCGGGTGGTGGCAGTGCTGCTGCTTTAAGTGGAGCTTTAAATGCTTCAGTTATTAGCTTTATTGCTAATCTGACAGTTGGTAAGGAAAAATATCAGGATGTTGAAGCTGAAGCCAGAGAAATACTGCTAGAAAGTGAAGAATTAAAAAGAGAAATGCTGCTGATGATTGATCAGGACAGTAAAATTCTTTCGGATATTTTAGACAGTTATAAAGCTAGAGATCAGGAAAAAGTTAAATCAGTCTGTCAGGATGCTGTAGAATTTTCGATGGATATGACAAAAAAAGCAGTTAGACTGATGCGCCTCAGCTTAGAAATTAGTGAAATTGGAAATAGAATGCTGGCCAGTGATTTTGAAGTAGCAGCTTACATAGGCGATGCGGCAGTTGGTAGTGCAATTGCCAATGTTAAAATTAATCTTAAAAGCCTGGATAATGAAGAATATAAATCAAATATCAAAAATGAATATTTAAAATTAAAAGATGAAAGTTCTCGCCTAAAAAAAGAAATAATCGAATTAGCTAATAATTAATCATTATATTAATATTTCAGAGCCGTACTTTATTTAATTTTTGCTATAATTATAAACAAAGGAAGTGGAGATATGAAAAAACTTGGTGGTAAAGAAATAGCAGAGAAAATAAAAAGTAATTTAACTGCTGAAGTCAAAAGACTAAAAAGTAAAACCGGAAAAGCACCTCACTTAATTGTACTGCAGTATGGAGAAGATGCAGCTAGTAAATCATATGCTCAGAGAATAGAAAAAAACTGCAAAAAAATTGGTATAGAATTTGAATATCAGCAGTTTATTGAAGAACCGGATAAATTTAAATCTTGCTTAAAAGATGCCAATGAAGATGCTAGAATTACTTCAATTATGGTTCAGCAGCCACTTCCACCTGACTTAATGGAAAGTCTGGAAATGATTAATCCTCAAAAAGATATTGAAGGAATCACCTCCGCTTCTCTGGGAAAACTTTTTGTTGGTCTGGAGACCTTAAATCCTGCTACAGCTGAAGCATGTATGGAAATTCTGGATTATTATGAGATTCCACTAAAAGGTCAGCGAGCTGTTGTAGTTGGCAGAAGTAATATTGTTGGTAAACCTGTTTCTATTTTATTACAGCAGAGGCACGCTACTGTAACCATGTGTCATTCCCGAACCAGAGATTTAGAGTGGGAGTTAAAACATGCTGATATAGTGGTAGCAGCAGTAGGAAGAGCAGAAATGATCAAAGGCGAAATGCTAAATGAGGATTCGATTGTTATTGATGTTGGCACTAATTTTGTCGAGGGAAAATTACTGGGAGATGTCGACTTTGATTCTGCCGCAGATAAAGTTAAAAGTATAACCCCTGTTCCAGGTGGAGTGGGAACAGTTACCAATCAGGTTTTAATGCGCAATATAGTCAAATCATTTAAAAATTTGCATGGAATTAAATAATCACATCGCTTTTATTTGCAGAAGTTATAATAGCAAAATTAGCACATCAATATATAAGATAAAATTCAAAAAAAGCCCTGCTTCATAGAACTTGAAGCAGGGCCTTTTTATTAAACTACGAACTATTTATTTCCAGATATTCATTACTTAATAGCTAAGTTAATTCAATTAATTTAATTTTTTTAACTATTAATTTTTTAATCAGTAATTAATTCTAAAGGTACTGGAATATACTCTTTAACTTCATTTCCATTTGCTACCTTAACTGCTGTTTCTACTGCCATTTCACCCATCAAAGTAGGTCTTTGGGCAACAGTAGCCGCCATTTTACCTTCTTTTACAGCTTCTACTGCATCATCAATAGCATCAAAACCTACAATCATAATCTCATCTGAACGTCCAGCTGCTGAGATAGCTTCCATTGCACCTAAAGCCATATTATCATTGTGTGCAAATACAGCATCAATATCTGGATTACCCTGAAGAATATTTTCCATAACTGTCATACCTTCTGCACGATCAAATCCTGCAGGCTGTCTGGCAATTACTTTCAGGTTAGGATATTTATCCATCACAATATTAAATCCTTTACCTCTATCTCTAGCAGCAGAGGTTCCAGGAATTCCCTGAAGTTCGACAACATTACCTTCTTTATTTAACTGCTTAGCAATGAACTCACCTGCCATTTTCCCACCCTCAACATTATCCGAGGCAATATGACTTACAACATCTCCACCTTCAGCTGCACGGTCAACTGTAATTACAGGTACACCTGCATCATTAGCAGCAGTAATTGCCGAAACAACAGCATTTCCATCAACAGGATTTACAATTAAAACATCAATTTGTTTAATTAATAAATCTTCAACACTGCTTAACTGCGCTGCAGCATCATTTTGAGCATCTACAGTTAAAATTTCTACACCCATTTCTTCTGCCATAGATTCAGCACCATCTTTTAAGTCAACAAAGAAAGGATTATTTAAAGTAGATACAGCCAGACCAATCTTAATATCCTGAGCGGCAGCACCAGCTGAAAGTCCAACCAACAGAATTAATGATAAAGCTAAAACAATAGTTAATTTTCTCATTTTTTTATTCCTCCTTGAATTTTTATTCTTTAAATGAATTTTGTCAAAAAGAAGCTGCTAACAAGCTCACCTCCTATTTAAAATATTTTTCTTAATTTATATTATCACTGCTGCTGGCTCTTACGATCTAAGAAGACAGCAAGCAGAATAACAGCACCTTTGGCAACTAATTGATAAAATGAAGATACATTTAAGAGATTTAATCCATTATTTAAAACTGCGATGATTAAAGCACCAATAATAGTTCCAACTACCCCTCCACTACCACCAGAAAGGCTGGTTCCACCAAGAACAACAGCTGCAATCGCGTCTAACTCATAACCTTCTCCTGCCATCGGTTGAGCAGAATTTAATCTGGAAGTTAAAATTATTCCACTTACAGCTGCTAAAAAACCATTAAGTGCATAAACTGCAATTTTTATTTTATCTGTATTAATACCGGATAACTTAGTTGCTTTTTCATTACCACCTATTGCATAAATATAGCGGCCCAGTGGTGTCTTTTTAAGCAGGATATAAATTACAAATAAAAGTAAAAACATAATAACAACCGGAACTGGAATTCTACCTAAATAACCGGCTCCAAAAAATCTAAATGTTTCATCAAACCCAGAAATTGGACGACCATTTGTGTAAATTAGAGTAAAACCTCTGGCTATGGTCATCATTGCTAAAGTTACAATAAATGCCGGCAGTTTGGCTTTTGCAACTGCAATACCATTAAATAAACCCAGCGCTGTACCGGCTGCCAGACCAATAAAAATAGCTAAAAATACATTCAAACCAGAATTAATAATCATTCCAGCAGTTATCGCTCCTGAAAAAGCCAGCATTGAACCAACTGAAAGATCAATCCCACCTGTTAAAATCACCATTGTCATCCCAAAAGATATAATAGCAATAATTGAAACCTGTCTCACTATATTTAGCAGGTTTGGTATTGTTAAAAAATAAGGACTTAAAAAAGATAAAATAATAATTAAAACTAAAAGTCCAATACCTGTTTTAAATTTATTTAAAACTTCTAAGATATTATTTTTATTTAGATTACTACTAAGATTATTCACTTTACTGATTCCTCCTTCCGGTTGCCAGCTGCATTATCTCTTCCTGGTTAGCGTCAGCGGCATCCAGCTCTCCCATTATTTCTTGTTCGTGCATCACCAAAATACGATTACTTAAATTTAAAACCTCAGGCAGCTCTGAAGAAATCAAGATTACTCCCACTCCATTATCAACTAATTCCTGCATCAAATTGTAGATTTCCCTCTTAGCTCCCACATCAATTCCGCGTGTTGGTTCATCTAAAATAACAACCTCCGGCTTTGTAGAAAGCAGCTTAGAAATTACAACTTTCTGTTGATTTCCACCACTTAAATTTTTAACCAGCTGCATTTCTGAAGGTGTTTTAATACTTAAATCCTCAATATATTTTTGAGCAAGTTCTTTTTCAGCAGCAGCATTTATAAAAGTGTGGGCTTTTAACATTGTGGTTAAAACAGAGATGCTTATATTATCAGCAACCGGAAGTCCAAGCACTAAACCCTCATCTTTACGATCTTCACTTAAATAAGAAATGCCATTTTTCAGAGCATCAGCAGGAGAATTAATTTCTAATTTCTTGCCTTTAAAATATATATCTCCTGTTTTTTCTTTATAAACTCCGAAAACAGCTTTTGCCAGTTCAGTTCTGCCGGACCCCATTAAACCAGCAATTCCAAGAACCTCTCCTTTATGCAGTAAAAACGAAGCATCTATAATTTTATCGGGTACTGCCAAATTCTCAACTCTTAAAATTTCTTCTCCCGGATTAAATTTCATTTCCGGAAAACGATCTTCAATTGTTCTACCAACCATCATATTTATTAATTGATCTTCATCAGTCTCAGCTGTTTTAACTTCTCCCACAAACTGGCCATCTCTCAAAACTGTAACTCGATCACAGATTTCGAAAACTTCTTCCAGGCGATGTGAGATATAGACAATTGATATCTCCTGTTCCTTTAGTCTTTCTATTAGTTCAAATAAAATATCAATTTCCTGATTGGTTAAAGAAGAAGTTGGTTCATCCATTACCAGTATATCAGCATTCTGCGAAACAGCCTTTGCAATCTCAACCATCTGCTGACTACCAATATTCAAATCCTTTATTTTAGCTCTGGGATCAATATCAACTCCGAGCATCTCCAGAACATCGGCTGTATTTTGATAGAGTTGTTTATAATTTATAAAAATTCCTTTTTTATCTTCACGCCCAAGATAAATGTTTTCTGCCACATTAAGATGGGGAATTAATTCTAACTCCTGATGAATTATAGCCAGTCCGGCATTTTGAGCTTCTTTTGTATTTTCAAATTCAACCGGATCGCCCTTTACTATAATTTCACCCTCATCTCGTTTATGAATTCCATTCAGAACTTTCATTAAAGTGGATTTCCCAGCTCCATTTTCTCCCAGTAGAGCATGGACTTCTCCTTTTTTGAGAGTAAAATTAACTCTATCTAAAGCTTTAACTCCAGGAAATGTTTTGGTGATATTTTTCATTTCCAGTACTTTTTCGTTTCCCATTTAAAAATCAACTCCTGAAATCAAAATTATATTAGCATAAGGAATAATTTCTCCACTCCGGACCACAGCTCTAGAGTTATTTGTTGCTTTTTTAAACTCTTCGTGAGGAAGATATTCAATTTCTACTTCTGGCAGTAGAGCAAAAATTTTCTCTTCCAATTCTGGACTTTTTTCCTTTATTTCTGCTGCCAGGATTGCTTTTTCAACAACTAAATCATCTAAAGTAGCTCTAAGTATTTTTAAAAATTCAGGATAACCCTTTGTTAATGACAAATCAACTCTCTCAACTCCTTCTGGAATTGGCAGACCACAGTCTGCAATTACCAGACTGTCCTTATGTCCCATTTCAGCAATTACTCTGGACAATTCGCTATTAATTATTCCACCTTTTTTCATCTTAGTTACTCCTTTCTGCAAGGAATTCGTTCAACTCTTTTTTGTCAGGGATAGAACTCTGCGCACCCCTTTTTGTGACTGAATAAGCTGCAGCCTTAACAGCAAAATCCAGAGCTTGCTTATGATTTTTCTCTTCAATTAAGCTGGCTGCAAAAGCACCTGCAAAAACATCTCCGGCAGCTGTAGTATCAACTGCTTTAACTTCTAAAGAATCTAAATGAATCGTTTCCTGACCATTATAAAAATTTACTCCTCTTTCTCCCTCAGTCACTATAATGTTTTTTACACCTTTATTTAAAAGTTCCTTAATTTTTTCTGATCGATTTTTAGCTTCAGTATCTGCTAACAATAAATCCAATTCTCCTTCATTTGGTAATAAATAATCTATTTTAGAGAGAATATGATCTGATAATTTTTGAGCTGGAGCTGGATCTAAAATTATTTTTGTATTATTTGCTGCAGCAATTTCTACAATTTTTTCAATAGTTTTAACTGGTATTTCTAACTGCAGCAGTATGATTTTCGCTTCAATAATTTTATCTTTTATTTTTTCAATCTTTCCTAAATCTAATTCATAATTAGCACCAGGAGAAACTATAATCCGATTATTACCTTCTGGATCAACTGTAATTACAGCAACACCTGTGCTCACACCTTCAATTTCAAAAATATTGTCAATCTTAGCTCCACCATTTTCCAGGCTTGCTTTTAATCTGGGAGCAAAACTATCATCTCCACAGGCTCCAATAAACTCAACCTCATCTCCCAGTTTTGCTGCTGCCAGAGCTTGATTGGCTCCTTTGCCACCAGGGATCTGCTCAAACTTACCTCCAATTATTGTTTCACCTTCCTGAGGATACCGTTCAGTTTCTACAACCAGATCCATATTCATGCTTCCAATTACAAGTATTTTAGACAATTAATTCACCTGCTTTCTTCTTTTACTATATTTAAACTGATTCTCGAATAATTAAGTTAGTTTTTAATGTATGATCTTTAATTTCTGCTTCCTGATTGTTTATCATTCTTAACAGAACTGTTACTGCTCTTTCTCCCATACTGTATTTAGGCTGCCGCATAGTAGTTAATTCTGGTCTTAAAAGTGAGGCAATGTCAATATCATCATGTCCAGCAACTGCAATATCATCCGGGATATTTAAATTAGCAGCAAATAAGGCTTTATATACCCCGGCAGCACTTAAATCATTGGCTGCAAAAACAGCAGAAGGACGATTTTTTAGCTTCAGTAGTTTCTGCATTGCTTCAAACCCAGAATGCTGAGTATAATCTCCTTCAATAATATAATCATCATTTATCTTAAGTTCATAATCCTGAAGCGCTTTTTTATATCCTGCCATTCTCTCCCGAGCTGTAGTAGTATTTAAATCACCACTAATATGGGCAATTTTTCTATATCCTTTTTTTAGCATGTATTCTGTCATCTGGTAGGCAGAATCTTTATTATCAATACTAACCAGAGGATATAAATCACTGAGGACAGATCTATCAATCTGAACCACCGGAAAATTTGTAGCTCTTAATTCTTTAAGTATTTCTTCATTCCCCAGAGAAAGAGAAACAATTAAACCATCTACCTGTTTACTTTTAAATAAATCAACTGCTTTTCTTTCTCTTTCTAAATGATTATCAGTATTGAAAAAAATAACAGAATAACCAAGTTTCTGTGCTTTATCCTCAATGGCTCTAGCTACCTGAGGAAAAAATGGGTTGCTAATATCCGGAATGATCAGACCAATGGTATGTGTTTTCTGCATTACCAGCCCCCGGGCTACACTATTAGGGTTATAATTCAGCTCATCAATAATTTTTAATATTTTAGCTCTGGTATCATCCCCAACATCAGGTTTATTATTTAAAACCCGGGAAACCGTGGTAACTGATACATCTGCTTCTTTTGCTATATCTTTGATTGTTACTTTCATTAGTTATCACCTGATTTATAATAAAATTATCAAACAACCTGCATTAAACAAAAATTAACTGAAATTTTAAGCCAAAATTTCAATATTTAAGATTCGTTAACGTTTACGGTAACGTTTCCATTTATAATTATAAAATATTCTGAAAAATAATTCAAGTGATAATTCTATTGATTTTAGTTAAAATATGTCTTCAGTTAAGGTTATCTCTTCCTCAGGCTCAAATTTTAATTTTAAATACTTGAGACTAGGTTATTCTTGATAATATACTTACTAAAACAATTTCTTAAATTATTTTTTAAGAAAAATAAAAAACTCCCCGGGGGAGGGGAGTAAAATTATAATCTGCTAAAATTTATATAAATTAAGTTAAGAGAGCTCTAACAATTATAAATCCAATTGAAGGTGCCACCAGAGTTCCCAGTCCAGTATAAAAAGTTGCTGTCATCGCACCATAAGGAACTAATTCCGGATCAGTAGCTGCCAGTCCTCCGGCAACTCCACTGGTAGTCCCTATTAAACCACCATAGACCATAGCTGAAGTTGGATTATCCAGTCCGACTAATCCGGCAATAAAAGGCGTAATAATCATGGTCAAAATTGATTTCACCAGACCAGCTGCTACAGAAATAGCAATTATTTCTGAACTAACCCCCAGAGCTGTACCTGTTACCGGACCAACAATAAAAGTCACTGCTCCAGCTCCAATTGTAGTTACTACTGCCGGATCTGTATAACCTAAAATTACAGCAATTATACTACCGACTACAAAAGAAAACGTAACTCCAACTAAAAGGGAAATAATACCTACCGGCCCTGCCTTTTTAAGATTTTTCAACTTCACACCATAGGCAGTTGAGATAATAGTGTAATCTCTCAGCATACTTCCACCCAGAAGAGCAATTCCGGCTCCCCCAAAGATAGAAATATCAGCTAAACCACTGCTGCCTCCGGTAATTTTTCCTCCAATATAGGCTAAAACTAAACCAGTTATAATTGCCAGGGCAGAAGCTATTCTTTCTTCTCCCATCATAATTGATATCTTTTTTGTAACAAACATAATTAATGCAACCAGAGCGATCGAAATAATTAAATGATCTGCTCCGGCAAATGAATTTAAGGCATTTGCAAACAAGTTAAAATCACTTCCAATCTAATTTTTATTTATTTAATTTCGATAATAACGGTACTAAAAACATTGCTCCAATAGTTGCTACCCCACCAGCCAGAATAGCAACTGCACCACCTCTTATTGCACCAACAACATTTAATCTGGCTGCCATAGCAACAATAATTGGAATATACAGAGCACTTAAAAATTTAATTCCATTTTCAGTTCTGGTCTTAAAATTAAAACCTCTATTTTCTAAATAATTAACAGTAAGCACCATAAACAGCATGGCAAGACCAACACCACCAACATCTCCCCCAGTTCCAATAAACTGACCGAGCAATCTTCCTAAAAAGGACCCCAGCAGCATAAAGAATGCCACAAATCCCATACCAAGAATCTCCATTGTTTCACTCCTTTATCTTATAAAAGTAATTTATTATTTAAATTAAACTTGAAACTAATTAAGATATTATTCCCTTTTCCCGCATTTCTTTAATCTCCTGCTCACTAAATCCAAGGCTTTCTTTAAGTACTGAATCAGTATGTTCTCCCATTGCAGGTGCATGAGTTTTTATTTCGCCTGGAGTTTCTGATAAATGGAAAGGAGAACCAGCCACTTTAACCTTACCAACACCCGGCTGTTCTAAATCTACTATCATATCTCTATATTTTAAGTTTTTATCTTCAACTACTTTATCTACTGTATTAACAGGAGAATAAGGTAGATCATATTCTTCAAAAATTTCAGTCCATTCTGCAGTAGTCTTTTCTTTCAATCTTTTAGCAAGAATCGAAATTAACTCACCTTTATTTTCTGCTCTTAAAGGATTTGTTCTAAAACGCTCATCATCTGCCAGTTCTGGCATCTCAATTGCCTGACAAAATTTCTGCCAGAGATTATCATTTCCAATTGGGGTTACTATATAGTTATCCTTTGTTTTAAAGGACTGGAAAGGTACAATTGTGGGATGAGCTCCACCTAATGGACCGGGGATTTCTCCTGCCATTGTATATCTGGCTATAGCATTTTCTAAAACAGAAACTAATCCATCAACCATTGACATATCAACATGCTGACCTTTGCCGGTTCTGTCTCTGTAACGAAGAGCACTTAAAATACCAATAACCGCCTGATGTCCAGACATAATATCACCAATGGAGCTTCCTACTCGACAGGGTTCTCCACCTTCAGGTCCAGTAATGCTCATCAAACCGCTATATGCCTGAGCAACCATATCATAGGCCGGTTTGCTTGCATATTCTTCTAGAGCGTCATGACCGAAACCACAGATTGAACAATATATAATATCCTCTTTAATTTTCTTTAATTCTTTGTAAGAAAAACCAAGTTTTTTCATGGTGGTAGGACGATAATTTTCAACTACCACATCTGCATCACTGATTAAATCTCTTAAAATTTCTTTTCCTTTTTCTTCTTTTAAGTTTAAAACCACACTTTTTTTATTGCGGTTAATACTGATAAAATAACCACTCCTCTGATCCCCCAGATCATCTTCCACAAAAGGTCCAAACTGTCTGGAATCATCACCATAAGGTGGCTCTATTTTAATAACTTCAGCCCCCAAATCTGCTAAAATCATTGTAGCAAATGGGGCTGCTAAAACATGACTTAAGTCTATTACTTTTACTCCGTCTAAGGCGCCCACAAGAAATCTCCTCCTATTAGTAAATTATTAATTCATTTTTTAATGAAAAATCAAATTCGACCCAGAGTCAATATGACTCATAGTCGAATTATATAATATTATTATAAATTTGTCCAGCTAATTTTATATTTTTAGAGTAAATTAGTGCTTTTAGTAATATTTTTAAGGTTATTGCTTCTAATCCTTTTTAAGAACATAAAAGCAGTTTAAGAATAAATTGTATTTTCTTCAATCGAGTAGGAGGGAAATAATTAGTTTATTCCCCGTCCTCTCACACCACCACAGCTTACCGATCGGTACTGGGCGGTTCATTAAGAATTAATTACTTGTGCATATCTTTCCGTAAAACTAAAGTATCCCAGCTTCTTTAATAGCTGGTTGGTAAAGGTTCTCGCAAGTATTGGGCTATTGGATATTCTCCAGTAGCCTTTTCTTGTGTTAGCATATTCCCAGGCTTTAGCTTCTTTAACACCCAGTTTCCTGAGCATTCTAAAGCGAGTTTTGATTCTCTTCCATCGTTTCCAGTAGCACATCCTTATTCTTCGTCTTGCCCACTGGTCAAGCTCTCTCATCTTGCTTTTCATATCAGCTATTTTATAATAGCTGACCCAGCCTGTGATTGTCTGTTTTAATTTCTTAAAACGATATTTCATCGTCCAGGGCTTGCTTCTTGATGTGAGTTCTTTTATCTTTGCCTTAATTTTCTTAATTGATTTCGGGTGGACTCTAACCCTTACTTCACCATTCATTTGATAAAATGAAAACCCCAAGAATTTTCTTCTCCAGGGTCTGCCGACTGCACTCTTTGTTGTATTAACTTTTAGTTTCAGTTTCTTTTCAATAAATACAGTTATACTTTTCATGACCCTTTCAGCCGCTTTCCTGCTTTTAACATAGATCTGATTGTCATCAGCATAGCGACAGAATTTATGATTGCGTTTTCCCAGTTCTTTATCCAGTTCATCCAGCATTATGTTACTAAGCAGTGGACTTAGAGGCCCGCCCTGCGGGCATCCTCGGTCTGTTTTCTTAATTAAACCATCAATCATTACTCCTGAATTAAGATAAGCTCTTATTAATTTCAGTACCCGCTTATCCTGCACTCTTCTGGCTACTAAAGACATTAGTTTATCATGTTGAACAGTATCAAAATACTTTGCAAGGTCTATATCGACCACCCATGTATAACCATCATTTATATATTCTTTAGCTTTATTTACTGCCTGATGTGCATTCCTTCCAGGTCTGAAACCGTAGCTGTATTCTGAAAATCCTGGGTCAAATATTGGTGTCAG
>NZ_SNWX01000008.1 GCF_004362045.1 Halanaerobium saccharolyticum
TCAAGTTATATTGATGTTAATTTTAAATTTTGAATTACCATTAATGTTAATATGTGCCATTTGGGTTACCCACACTAAATAGCGAAGAGCCAAATAATTAAAGGAAGAATTTAATATTTAAAGAATAATATTTATAGACATTGTTCTTAAATTGCTATTAGAGAAAGGAGAAAATATGAAAAATATAGTTACCTTTACTTTAAATCCGACTATTGATAAAAATTCGAGTGTTGATCATGTTAAGGCAGAAGATAAACTTTACTGTGATAAACCAATTTTTGAACCAGGTGGTGGCGGAATTAATGTTTCCAGAGCTATCAAAAAACTCGGAGGAAGCTCCTTATTACTCTATACTTCTGGTGGTTTTACCGGTAAAAAACTGGATAAACTGCTGGCAGAAGAAGATCTTAATAAAAAAGCGATAGAAATTAAAGCAGAAACCAGAGAAAATCTAATTATTACTGAAAAGACATCAAGTCTGCAGTATAGGTTTGGGATGCCAGGTCCTGAGATCAATGATCAGGAATATAAAAAAATATTTAAGGTGTTGAATGGATTAGAACCTTTTCCTGATTATCTGGTTATTAGCGGCAGTATTCCTGAGGGTGTAAGTGATGATATTTATGCAGAAATGGCAGAGCTAGCTAAAAAGAAAAAGGCGAAAGTAATAGTCGATGTATCGGGACCTCCTTTAAAATCAGTGATCAAAGAAGGGGTCTTTTTAATTAAACCAAATCTGGGTGAATTTCAGGATTTTGTTGGGAGAGAACTAAAAAATGAAGAGGAAATAAAAGAGGAAGCTCTAAAACTGGTTGAGAATAAGTCATGCCAGGCGATTGTAATTTCAATTGGAGCCGGTGGAGCTCTGCTGGTTACAGATCAGAAAGCAGAATTTATGCGACCTCCGACTGTTCCCATTAAAAGTAAGGTAGGAGCAGGAGATAGTATGGTAGCAGGATTAGTATTGAGTCTGGCCAGAGGAGATAGTCTAAAAAACTCTTTTCACTATGGGCTGGCAGCTGGTTCTGCAGCAGTAATGACCCCAGGAACTGAATTATGTACTAAAGAAGATACTAATAGACTATTTAAAAAAATGGTCAAAAATAGGTTGTAAGAAGGAGGAAAATTAATGAATGCAAAAAAAGTTTCAGCGGTAAAAAAAGCTGAAGGTTCAGGAGCGGAAGTAAAAAGACTTTTTCCAAATAGAAATCACAATGGTTTTCATGATCCCTTTGTCCTGCTTGATGAATTTTTTGTGGAGCCTCCAAATGAATTTGCCCCCCATGAACACCGCGGTTTTGAAGCAATAACCTATATGCTGGAAGGCCATTTTACCCATGAGGATAATCTGGACAATAAAGCAACTGTTGGTCCGGGTGGAATCCAGGCCTTTAATGCAGGTAAAGGAATTACTCATTCCGAAAAACCTGGAAAAGAAGGGTTAAGCAGAGGTATTCAGCTCTGGGTAAACCTGCCGCAGAACAAGAAAAAATCAGAACCAAGTTATCAGTTTATCGAAGCTGATAAAATTAATGAAAAAGAAAATGATAATTTAATTATTAGAGAAATTGCAGATGATAATTCTGAATTGATTTTAAATACCAAAATCACATATTTAGATATTAAAGCGAAAAATGATACGAGTTTTCATCATAATCTAGACTCTGGTGAGGTTTCAGTAATCTACTTAATTAAAGGTAAGATAGAGGGAGAATACGGTTTAGAGGCGGGAGAAGGATTGCTTGTAGAGGCTGGAGAAAATATTTCTCTGACTCTAAAAAAAGACAGCCGTCTAATTTTCTTAAGAGCTAAAGCCCATAATCAGGAGATTAAACTGAGGGGTTCTTTTGTAGAATAGTGAATAAGAAATATCAGAACTTAAAAAAGATAAAATATTGAGCTGATGATTAATAATTGCTTTTTAAATATAGAACAGCCTCTAAAAGGGGGCTGTTTTTTTATGCATATTTAACCTTAAGTCTTCAATATGGAAAATTAAGTTTTAATTATTGCCCAGGATGTTATATACTTAATTAGCATTTGTTAAAAAGTCCAAAAATAGTGTTAGAAGTAAGGAGGCAGATTTAGAAATGAATGAAGATCTAAATAACAATGATAATTTTAACAAAAACTCAGATAAAAACGATTTAAAAGAGCAGCTAAATGATATTAAAGCATTTATGCAGAAATATCTGGGGGGAATCAATATCTGGATAATTGTAATTGCAGTTATCACTCTCTGGGCTGCTCAGGGATTACACACAATTGATGAACCAGAAGTCGGTCTGGTTAAAAGGTTTGGTAAACATGTGAGGACAGTAGGACCAGGGCTCCATTATCATATTCCTGCTCCAGTGGAAACGGTAATTCCAGTTGATGTAAAATCGGTCCGGAAAATAGAAGTGGGATATGAAACAATATCACCTCCCCCAAATCCCAAATACAGATCCAATAAAGAAGAGGCACTGATGCTGACAGCTGATAATAATATTGTACATATCGAATTTGCAGTACAGTATAAAATACAAAATGCTGAAAACTATGCCTTTAATGTCATCAATGCGAGGACTTTATTAAAGGAAATGGCTGAGGCAGTAATGAGAGAAGAGGTAGCTAAAACTAATTTTGAAGATATAATAACAACTTCTAGAGGGGAGATAGCACAGAGTGTTCACACTGGTCTGCAAAAGCTTGTAAACAGCTATGATACAGGAATGATGGTGGAAAATGTAAAATTGCAGGATGCTAATCCCCCTCAACCGGTGACTGCAGCTTTTGATGATGTAAATAGTGCTAAAGAAAATAAGGAAAATTATATTAATCAGGCTACAGCCTATGCCAATGAAGTTATACCTCAGGCAGAGGGAAAAGCTTCTCATGTAGTAAATAAAGCAGAAGCATATAAACAGGAAAAAGTTGCTCGTGCCGAAGGTGATGTGGCTAAGTTTAAAAATGTTTTAACTGAGTATAAAATGGGTAGTAAAGATGTTACCAGAACAAGGCTTTATATTGAAGCAATGGAAGAGATTTTACCAAATACAGAAAAAATTATACTTCCTAAAAATGAAGAAGGCAATTCTGTTTTAAAATTACTTGATTTAAATAAATTGCGAAATGCCGGAGGTGAGAGTAAATGAAAAAATTACTAACATTTTTAATGATAATTTTAGTTATCGTGCTGGCTTATAACTTATTTACTTTTACTGTTGATGAAACGAAAACGGCAGTTGTTAAACAATTTGGTGAGGTAGTAAAGATTTCTAAAGAGCCAGGGCTGCATTTTAAGATGCCCTTTGTGCAAAATATTATCTATCTTGAAGATAGAATTTTATCTTATGATATTGAACCACGAAAACTGATTACCTCTGATAAAAAACATCTGCTGGTTAATAACTATGCACTCTGGAAGATTGATGACCCACTGGAATTTGTCCAGTCTATGAGTGGACAGCGTACACTTGCTCAAACCAGGATTGATGATATTGTTTATTCCAATCTCCGCAACAAACTGGCTTCAGAGACTTTTAATAATATAGTTTCCGAAAAAAGAATTGGTTATCTCAACTCAATAACTGAAAAGAGCAGGAAACAGTTAAAAGATTATGGAATTCATTTAATAGATGTCAAAATTAAAAGAGCTGATTTACCTGAAGCTAACGAAGAAGCTGTTTACGAAAGAATGTCTTCAGAAAGAAAACAGAGAGCTAAACAAATAAGAGCTCAGGGTCAAAGAGAAGCTGAAATTATTAAAGCTGAGGCTGATAAAGAAGCTGAAATAATCGGTGCTCTGGCAGAAAAGAAAGCTCAGGAACTCAGGGGGCAGGGTGATGCTAAAGCACTGCAGGTTTATAGTGATGTCTACAGTCAGGATACGGAATTTTATAAATTCTGGCGCAGTCTGCAGTCCTATAAGAACTCTCTCAAAGAAAAAACGACTATCATTCTTTCCGAAGATATGGAATATCTAAAATATCTTAATCCTGCAAATTAAATAAGAATAAGTAATTTTCTATTTTATCGGCCCTTCTCTTTTTGAGGAGGGCTTTTAAATTATATTTAAAAATGTTATGATTAGGATAATATATTTAGTAGGGAGGAGCTAAAAATGAGCAAGAAAAACTTGGACTGGGAAAACCTTGGTTTTGAATATTATGAGACAGAGAAGAGGTACATAGCAAATTATACAAATGGTGAGTGGGGTAAGGGAAAACTAATTTCGGATCCCAATGTAGTGATCAATGAGAGTGCAGCTGTCTTACAGTACTGTCAGCAGGTATTTGAAGGCTTAAAGGCTTATACCACTAAAGATGGCAGTGTAGTAACCTTTAGACCGGATTTAAATGCAGAGCGGATGTTGGATTCAGCAGCGGGATTACAGATGCCGCCCTTTCCTAAAGAAAGATTTTTGGAAGCAGTTGATCAGGTAGTTGAAGCAAATCTGGACTGGGTGCCACCCTATGGAACAGGAGCTTCCCTTTATCTGCGGCCATTTATTTTTGGATCTAAAGATGTGATTGCTATTAAACCGGCAGAAGAGTTTCAGTTTAGACTTTATGCAACTCCAGTTGGACCTTATTTTAAAGGCGGGGTAAATCCTCTTACTCTTAGAGTCAGTAAATATGATCGAGCAGCTCCTCGCGGTACAGGCCATCTTAAAACCGGGCTAAATTATGCAATGAGTTTAAATACTACTGTAGAAGCTCACCAGGAGGGATATGATGAAAATCTATTTTTAGATGCTGCAACCAGAACCTATGTTGAAGAAAGTGGAGGAGCCAATATTATTTTCATTACCGAAGATAATGAGCTGGTGACACCAAAATCAAGCTCAATTTTACCTTCAATAACTAAAAGATCTATTCTCTATCTGGCTGAAAATCATCTTGGTTTAAAAGTTACCGAAAGACCGGTAAAACTGGAGGAAGTAAAAAACTTTGCAGAGGCAGGTCTCTGTGGTACAGCAGCCGTAATTTCTCCTGTGGGTAAGATAGTTAAGGGAGAGGAAGAGATTGTTTTTCCCAGTGGAATGGATGATATGGGCCCAACAATTAAAAAATTATATGAGACTCTGACTCAGATGCAGCTGGGAGTTATTGATGCTCCAGAAGGCTGGATCAGAAAAATAAAATAATGAATTAAAAATATTTTTTATAAGTTAAAACCCTTCTCAAAATTACAGTGAGAAGGGTTTGCTTTATCATCTTTAGTTAAAACAGTTGATTAATTCAATTATCCAGGATAAATTAACTTAAGTTTAAAATAATTTTTGCTTGATCTTTTTCTAAGTTAAAACTAGCTTCTTTATTTTTTGTTTTTAAAGTATATTCTCCCAGAGTACCTTCAAATTCAATTTCGCCGGCAGCATCAGTTTTTAGATTTTTGTTTTCGGTCCACCATTTATCTTTAATTAATTTTTTGAGCTCATTAAAGGCCGGTTTTGCCGAATAATCTTCTCTCAGCAAACCGGAAGGTGCATTTAACCACTGACCATCAATTAAATCCCACCAGGTAATACCTTTTACCAGCGGATGAGAATATAATGTCTTATAAAACTCCACCACATTTTCTGCCTGTCTTTTTTCTCCAGCTGGAGTAGAAGGCCAGTTTTCAACCTGATAATCATTTAAATCAACATAATGAGCAGGCATCAGTTCACCTGAAACCATTGTAACCTCACTGAACTGGATTGGAATCCCAAAACGGCTGAACCTTTCTAACACAGACTGAGTTTTTTCAAGCCCCCAGTATCCCTGATGCATGTGGGACTGGATACCAATATTATCAATTTCAACTCCTGCTTCCAGACAGCCTTCAATCAAAATTTCATAAGCAGCTGTAGTGTTAAAATCATTGAGGATAAAAGTAGCTTTTGGAGCTTCCTTCTGAGCGGCAGCGAATAATTCTTTGATTACATTAATCCGCCCTTTAGCCTGAGCAACTCGAGTTAAACCATTATCATATTTATCAAAATTGGGCATGATTACAACTTCATTGATCACATCCCACATATCAACCAGATCTTTAAAGTCATTGATATCTCTTTTTAGACGCTTAAGCTGTGCTTCCCAGATTTCCTGATTGCTTAAGTCTAAAAGCCAGTCAGGTGCAAGGGTATGCCAGCTTAACGGATGACCTTTAACAGTTAAGTTATTATCCTGACAAAATTGGGCTGCATTTTTTAGCTCTCGGGTTCTCGGTTTTCCTCTTTCGGGTTCAAACTGGCCCCAGTAAAAAGGAAGAGTGGTGAAATTAAATATATCCAAAAACTTTTCTATGTATTTTTCAGTATTCGCTTCTGCTTCAGAATCAAGCTGATTATTAGCATAGGGTACAAATTCAAAACCATTACAGCCAAAAAGAAATTGATGGTCTGTCTGTGAAATTTCTACTGCTTCATTTTTAAGAGATTTTTCCTGTCCGTCTAAAATTTTAACTTTTAATTTTTGTTGTCGGTGATCCAGATTATTCATTAAATTTCCCCCTCGAGAATATAATTTAAGTCTTAAATTAACTCTTAATTTATTATAACATAAATTGAGATGAGGAAACAGATGAATGTTAGATAATTACTATTAATCAATAAGGAGCTTATATTATACTTAAACAAATATCATGAGGAGGTATAAATATTATGAAGAGAAATATTTCTATTCTATTAGCTTCACTGCTGATTTTGACTGCTTTAATGCCGGCATCACTGGTAGGTGCTCAGGAAAATTCTAACTTTGATCAAATTATCCAGAAGATTTCGGATAACCAGAATCTTAACCCGCAGGAAAAAGATGAGTTATTTGATAAAATAATTAAACTTCACTATGAGGAGGGAGTTAATCTTAATGAAATTACTCAGATATTAGACTCCAGTGTTACTTATGATCAGCTGGATAATGAATTTGAAAATTTAAATGATCTCTATGATGATAATGATGACAAAGATAATGATGACAAAGATAATGATAACGACAGAGATGATGACAACGATAGAGATGATGACAAAGATGAGATGCATGATGACAATAGAGATGATGATGACGATGAAATGCATGATCAAGATAACAAAGATGATGATAATATAGATGATCAAGATAACAAAGATGATGATAATATAGATGATCAGGATGACAAAGACGATAATAATGATGATGATAATGATGACGACAACGAAGATAATGAGCGTGATGATGATTAATTAACTTTAATTTAATTCAGTAAAAATACCTCAGCCTTTTTTTAAAAATGCTGGGGCATTTCTTTTTAAAAATTATTTGTTAAATGTTTAGTAATTAACTGAATTAAGATAAAACTCCTGATATTATTTTGAACGAATGATTAAAAATAGAATGAGGAGTTTTGCTGATGAATAAATCGTTAAAAAAATCATATCTAATCTTTATCTGGCATGGTTTCTTTTTAACCCTGACGATGTCGATGATAGATTTTAATACAGTTTTTCCTTCCCTGGTTTCAACTCTAATTGACTCTAAAATAATTTTTGGCCTTTTATATTCAATTATGCTTGGTGCACCTCGAATTTTTAATATTATTTTCAGCCATTATATGAATGCCTATGATTACCGCAAGAAATTTCTGCTGATTGGAATTTACCTGAGGGCTTTTTCATTTTTGGGAATGGCTGCTTTTACCTATTATTTCGGCAGCAGTTCACCTAATATAGTTATTATTTCTTTCTTTTTCTGGGTGCTTGTTTTTTCAATCAGCGGTGGTTTTGCCAGCATATCCTATGGAGATATTATTGCCAAAACCGTTGGTAGAGAGGAGAGAGGTAAACTCTATGCCAGCAAACAATTTGCCGCCAGCCTGGCAGCTTTTATGGGAGGAATGGTAGTCCAGAACATATTTTCAGGTGATAAATTTGGCTTTCCTCTAAACTATTCTATAACCTTATTTATTGGTTTTGTCGGCTTATTAATTGCAGCTTTTGCTTTTTGGATGATCAAGGAGCCTCCATCTGTCAATAAAGATGAGGATCTACTGTCACTTAAGGAATACATTAAAAAGGTGCCCGCTATTTTAAAAAAGGATAAGGATTTTGCCTCTTTTATTATCATCGAAAATATGGCGAGCTTCAGCCTGATGCTGCTGCCTTTTTATATAGTTTATGCTCAGGACAGCTTTGGTATTGGAACTGATTACATCGGCAGATATCTTTTATTCCAGATTGCAGGGACTATAGTTTCCAATCTGCTCTGGGGCTACATCTCTGACAAATTAAATTCGCAGGCGGTAGTCCGAATCTGTATTTTGGGAGGAGCTGTAATCCCTATTATTGCTCTGCTGCTCAGCAATTTTGGACCTGAAACTTATTCAATGATTTTCTTTTTAATTGGATTTTTAATCAGCGGCCGCAAGGTTGGGTTTGAGCCATATCTCTTAGAAATTGCACCAGATGACAGAAGAACAGTCTATTTGGGAATCAGGGGAACTTTAAACTTTTTAGTTGTCCTGCTGCCTTTAATGGGAGGAATATTTATTGACTTTTTTGGCTATTTATTCACATTTATCCTTGTTTCTGTAGTAATGTCTGCAGCTTATTACCTCCTCAGGCGGAAGAGCATCAGGCAGGAGATAAGGTGCCGGTAGTAATTCAGTCTGCAACTCCAGTTGTCTATCCAATCATCATGAAGCTTTTGAAATCAAAAGATCTGATGGATAAAATTGAAATTAAGGAATTAAAAATGTGGGATAAGGCTGAAAAACACATGAGCTGGCTGATGAACGGGAAGGCAGATATTACTTTTTCAGCAGTTGTAGCAGCAGCCAAATTGTACCTCAACGGCATCGATTTGAAAATGAAGTCGGTCAATGTCTGGGACAACTTTTATCTTCTAACCAGAGGCTATCAGACTGAGACTTTTGGGGATTTAAAGGGACACACCATCCATGTACCGCTGGCTAAGGGAACTCCTCCTTTTGGAGTTACTAAATATTTAATGAAGAAAAAGGGATATAATCCTGATGATTTTGATTTTGCCTTTGGACAGCCTTTCGGCCGGCCGGAGGAATTGAAGGCTGACTTTGTGCGGGGGAAAATTGATACTGTGCTCCTGAGAGAGCCGGAGGCAAGTTTTGCCCTCAACGAAGCCGAAGATGCTGTAGTTTCTATAGCCTATAAGGATCTCTGGCAGGAAATTCATCCAGATGCTGGGAAACTGCCAAATGCCGGGCTGGTATTTAAAGGAGAATTTGCTGATCAGCACCCAGCGATAGTAGAGCTCTTTATGAGAGAAATTGAAAAGGCAATTAAAGAAATTAATGATGATCCTAAAAAATCAGTTGAGGAAAGCTTTGACATAATGGGGTAGACTCCGGAAGCTGTAGAAAAGTTTTTAGAGCGGGTTGACTTTGATTTTAAATCAGGACTTAAAGACTCGGAGCAGATTATTTACTATCTTAAAGTACTGGCTGAAGAAGGTTCATTTAAAGCAAAGGGTGAGCTTTCAGATTTAAAAGAGATGTTTAGATAAAATTATCTAGCTGAAGTTTAACAATATATAATAATTTTTGTCCCCTGTGGCCTCTTGTGCTCTGCAGGGGAGTTTTATTAAAGGAAAAATCAATTTAGTGTATAATACTAATAATAGTGATGTTAAAAATAATGAAAAGGCTTTTCAGCACAAAGAGACTTTTGTGGTCAATTTTGTTTACTAAAAATTATTTATATTTTAACTAATGAGGGGTGCTGTAATGAAAGATTCAATGGAAAAATTATATAAAAAATCAATTGAAGTTTTAGATGAAAGAGGAGTAACTATTGAGGATATTGCAGAGCTGGTAAAGAAACTGCAGGAGCCTTATAGCCCGGACATTAGTCTGGAAGAATGCATAGAAAATGTGGATCATGTTTTAAAAAAGAGAGAGGTGGCACATGCTATTTTAACCGGAGTGGCCATTGATCAGCTGGCAGAACAGAAAAAGCTGCCGGAGCCGATACAGAGTATTATCGATACTGATGAAGGACTTTACGGAATTGATGAGATTCTGCCGCTTTCAATTGTCAACCTCTACGGGACAATCGGCCTGACAAGTTACGGCTATCTTGATAAGGCAAAATCAGGAATAATAAAAGAGCTGGATACCAAAAAGGACGGGAAAGTTAATACTTTTTTAGATGATTTAGTAGCAGGTATTGCTTCCGCAGCAGCCAGCCGCTATGCTCACGGAGAGGGAACCGAATAATAATTTGAGGCTTTTTTAATAAAATAAAATGGGAGGTTTTATAATGCACAACACTGAATTTATTGAGACCTTTGATGATCAGAAACTATTTTTACGTCGGGATCTGGTTGATGATCCTCAGGCTGTAGTAATCATTGTTCACGGTTTAAATGAGCATCAGGGGAGATATGATTATTTTGCCGGCAGGTTGAATGGAGAGGGCTTTTCAGTTTACCGCTTTGATAATCGCGGCCACGGCAGATCCGATGGAGCCCAGTCCTATATTGAAGACTTTAATACCTATTTAGATGATGCGGACACGGTTTATGAGCTGGTCAAAAAGGAAAATCCTGAACTGCCAATCTTTATGCTCGGCCACAGCATGGGCGGATTTATTGCAGCCGGCTATGGGGTTAAATATCCCGATAAGCTGAATGGTCAGATCTTAAGTGCTGCAGCGACCAATGAACTTGAGGCCTTCAAAGAATTAGAAGAGCTGAGCCTGGAGGATAATCCAGAGATGAAGCTCCCCAATGAGCTGGGTAAATTTGTTTCCAGATCAGATTATGTAGTTGATGACTACGAAAAGGACCCCTATGTTTCTGAATTTACTACTTTAAAACTAATGAAGGTTGTCTTTATAGATCAAGGAATACCCTGGTTGGTTGATAATCTTAAACAGTACGAGTATCCGGTTTTAATTCTACACGGTGAGGGAGATAAGATAGTTGATCCGAGCTGTTCCAAAAAATTCTATGATTTAATTGCTGCTGAGGATAAGAGCCTAAAGACTTATCCTGAACTCTACCACGAGATACTTAATTCAGAAGAAAAGGAAACAGTGATCAATGATATTTTAAACTGGCTGGAGGAGAGAGTTTAAACCATTATTATACGAGGAGATGAGCTAATGAAAACTAAAAAGTGGGTGCTGATGGTATTGATTCTTGTTGTAATCTTAGGGACAGTATCTATGGGTTTAATGGCTGAGGACGAACTTGCTATTCTTCCAATATATGAAGGTAGTGAACTCATTTATGATGACCAATTTGGATTTGAAGAACTTCCAGTTATTTTGGGCGAAGATACTGTTGATAGAGTTGAAGGCTATATTCGGAGATTATGGTTAAAAGCACCTGAGGGGAGATCTCCTTATGAGATTATTAGAAATTATGAGGCAGCTGTTGAAAATATAAATGGTAAGATTCTTTTTAAGTCAAGAGATCCTCAGACAATAAAAATAGGAGATATTTATTTTTCTGAATATTTCAGTACCGTCAGACAGGATAGAGGGCTGGCAACTCATGTCTTTACTCACAGCTATTTTCCTGAAAAATTGAGCGAATATCTGGTTTCCAGGGCGACAGTTAATCAGGTGGATAATTATATTATTGTTGCAGCCGGTAAGGGCCACATGGCAGCCAGCCAGGAAGAGGATACTTATTTTGAAATAGTTATTGTAGAGTTAGAAGCTATGGAAATGGATATGGTTACAATGGAGTATTTAGAAAGTGGAATTGAAGCAGAGGGACGAGTTGCTGTTTATGATATCTTATTTGATACAGGAGAAGCGAGAATAAAGGCAGAATCTGAAGAAGCACTGGCTGTAATTGCTGACTTCTTATTAGAAAACAGCGGCAAGAAATATCTGGTAGTTGGTCATACAGATTATATAGGCAGTTATGAGATGAATCTAAATTTATCTGAGGCCAGAGCCGAGGCTGTTGTCGAAAAGCTGGTAAATCAATATAATATAAGTGGAGATCAGTTAATTTCTGCAGGGGTTGGACCAGCTGCACCAGTAATGAGCAACCGGACTGAAAATGGAAGAGCAAAGAATCGGCGGGTAGAAATTGTTGAGCTTGACTAAATTAAAAAGGAGCTTAAAATGTTTAGAAGAATATTTTTAGCCAGAACCCCCTGTTTTGGACACTGTCCGGTTTATAAGCTGGAGATTTATCCAAACGGTCAAGTCAATTATTTAGGAAAATATTTTGTAAAAATGGAGGGCTTTAAGAGCTGGCAGATTGAAGCTCAGGCAGTAAAAAAGTTAAATGATTTAATCGAAAAATATGATTATTTTAAAATAAAAGAACAGATGGCTACTATTATTACTACTGATTCTCCGGGCTGTATAACTGAGATTATAATGGAAGACGGCAGAAAGAGGAAAATAAAGAATGACTACGGCTGTAATCAGTGGCCGCCAAAACTTAAGGCCTTTGAAAATCAGATTGATCAGATAGTTAATTCTGCTGAATATGTTGAAGAAGAATAGAAGCTGATACCTGAATAAAGCTCTTCTCTTAGTGAGGAGGGCTTTATATTTTTACTGAGATCATGTATAGCCAGATAAAGGCAGCATTAGTGGAGCGGTTATTGATTTAAAAAAATATAAGAGATAGAGCTGAATGCGGGAAATCACTGCTTTTTAACGAAGATTTTATTAAGCAATAAAAATCAAATAAGGAGATGAAAAAGATGGATAAAATAATTGAAAGATTTAAAAGATATATAGCAGTAGATACAAGATCTGATTCTGATTCAGAAACTGTTCCGAGCACTAAAGGTCAGCTGGAGCTGGGCAGAATTTTGGTGGAGGAATTGAATGAATTAGGATTAGAAAATGTAGTCCAGGATGACAAGGGATATATTTATGCAGAGCTGCCTGCAAATACAGCTGAAGGAGTTCCAGTTATTGGCTTTATAGCCCACTTAGATACCAGTCCGGATTTGGATGGTCAGGTTACTAATCCCCAGCTAGTAGATTATCAGGGTGGAGAGATTAAATTAAATGATCAGTACAGCCTGACTGAAGCCGAGTTTCCAGCCTTAAAAGAATTAAAAGGTAAAACTCTAATCACCACAGATGGAACTACCCTTCTGGGTGCTGATGATAAAGCAGGGATAGCTGAAATTCTAACTGCACTCGATTATTTAATCTCAAATCCAGAGATCAAGCACGGCACAATTAAGGTCGGCTTTACACCTGATGAAGAAATTGGCAGAGGAGCAGATCACTTTGATGTCGAGGCTTTTGGAGCTGATTTTGCCTATACACTGGATGGAGGTCCACTGGGAGAACTGGAATATGAAAACTTTAATGCTGCTTCTGTTGACTTAAAAATTCAAGGTAAAAATGTTCATCCAGGTACAGCTAAGAACGTTATGGTCAATTCTATTAAAATAGCGATGGAATTAGATGCGATGCTGCCGACTGCAGAAGCACCTGAACATACAGAAGGTTATGAGGGCTTTTATCACTTAACTGATATCGAGGGAAGTGTTGATTATACTACTTTAAGTTATATTATTAGAGATTTTTCCCAAGAGGGGTTTGAAAATAAGAAGGCCTTGATACATCAGGTTGTGGATTTTTTAAACAATAAATATGGGAATGTAATTGAAGTAAAGATAGAAGACAGCTATTACAATATGAAAGAAAAGGTAGAGCCTCATTTTGAGATAATTGAGCTTGCTAAAAAATCAATGGAGGACTTGGAAATAACACCGAATATTAAACCTATCAGAGGTGGAACAGATGGAGCCAGACTCTCCTACATGGGACTGCCAACTCCCAACTTATTTGCTGGAGGCTATAACTTTCACGGCAGGTTTGAATTTATTACGGTGGAAAATATGAAGAGGGCTGCCGAATTAATAGTTAAAATTGCAGAAAATGCAGCTCAGAAATAAAAATTTTTTCAAAATAGCTTGGATAAATTTATGGAGGTTATTATGCAGTTTAAAAAAGTTGAAAAAAATGATTTGAGTTCTATAAAAAGACTTTCAAAATTAGCAGCGGGAATTGTTAAAAAACATTTTGACCCGATTATTGGTCCTGAGCAGAATGATTATATGATAGAAAAGTTTCAGTCGGCGGAGTCAATAATTGAGCAGTTAGCAGAGGGATATCAGTATTATTTTGTCCAGGATAATCAGGGTGAAGATTTAGGTTTTCTGGCATTTTATCCGAAGGAAGAGGAAATGTATTTGAGTAAATTTTACCTTAAAGCAGAAGCCCGGGGCAAAGGTTTATCCAGAAAAATGCTTGATTTTGTAATAAAAGCCGCTAAAAAGGAGAATCTTGATTATATAAGCTTAAATGTAAATAAAAATAATGATGCTATAAAGGCCTACCAAAAACTTGGTTTTGAAAAAATAGGTGAGCAGAAAAAAGATATCGGCAGCGGCTTTTATATGGATGACTATGTTTTTCAATATAAGATTGATTGAGAGAAAGTAAATCAACTAGCAAATTTAATTATTTTTAAATTAGATGATTTTTTACAAATAAAAAAGAACAACTTCTGATGGACTGGATGTTTAATTCACAGTCCATTTTTTATATTAATAGTTTACAAATTAAGTAAAAAAATTAGTTAATTTTAAGAAAATGAAGGAATTAGTCAAAATATATAGAATTATATGGCATATTGTAATACAAGGAGATGATTTAAGGAGATTAAATTAGGCTAAAGGAAATATAAAATAGTAATTTTGTTTTCAGAAGAGAAAAACTTTTTACTAAATCAGCTTTAAGAAGGGAGTTTATAATGAAAAAGTTAACAGTTTTTATGATTTTATTTATTCTGGCTTCTTTATTTTTATTATCAACAACATCTTTTGCACAAAAATTTACCATTGATAAAAAAATTGAATTAGACCAATTACCACAGTTAAAAACATATGAAGAGGTTATTTTATTTCAATCATCTCGTAATGGTAATGTAGATATATATGCCTATCTTTTAAATAAAGAATCAAAGCCTGTTATGACCCATGTTGCCAGTAAATTTATTCAGTTAACTGATGATCAATATGTAGATTCCAGTCCCTGTTTATCCCCTGACGGCAGCCAGATTGCTTATGTTTCTGAACGTAATGGTAGCTACCAGGTTATAGTGATGAATGCAGATGGTTCAAATCCAATAATTTTAACAGAAGGGAATTATCCGGTCTGGTCCCCGGATGGTGAAAAACTGGCCTTTGCTGATACTGATTCAGGGAGTTTAAGGAGAGTTAATAAAGACGGCTCAAATTTATATGTATATTTGTCTTTTTCTGGAAACAGTTATATAAAAGATCTCTCCTGGTCACTAAATGGACAAAAAATAGCTTTTGAAGGTTTTAATGCGAGCAATAGTGGGCAAATCTGGACCATAAATGCAGAAAATGACGCATCATCAACAAAATTAACTGAAGAAGCAACTTTTGACCCAGCCTGGTCACCTGACAGCAGTAAAATAGCCTTTGTGAAAAATGTGAGTGGAAATAAAGAGATATTTATCATGGATGCAGACGGTACTAATCAGCTCAGATTAACAAATAATCCGAGTGATGATTTAGATCCCTGCTGGACAGAAGATAATAGAATAGTATTTTCTTCTGATCGTACGGGAAGTGGTGATCTTTATATCATGGATAGTAACGGTTCAAATCAGACAAGACTAACTCAAAATTCTGGTTTTGATCGCAGTCCTGATTGGGGGAAAATAAGTTTTAAAAATTGATATTGGTTAGCAGCTCTTCTCTTATTGAGGAGGGCTTTTATTTTTTAGGAGATTAAAATATTATAATAAAGTAATAAAAGGATAATCTCTAACAGCTTCAAGTTGTTAATAAAATTTAATCTGTTTTTAAGTTTTGACTGTTATAATTTAACTAAGGTAAAATAAGATTTTTAATTAAATTTAGGAGTGGATTAAGTGGAATCTAATATCAATAAAGAACAGCTGATGAATATAGCAGATCAGTACGGCTTTAAAGAATGGCGGGAGCTGATTTTTATGCATGAATCAGCAATCGAAGAAGTTAATACTAAGCTGAAGATCTTAAATAATGAATTTAAAATAATTCATGATCACAACCCAATTGAACATATTAAAACCAGGGTTAAAAAACCTGACAGTATTATAGAAAAGCTGGAGCGCAAGGGTTATGAGGTTAATCTTGAAAATGCTAAAACTAAAATTAATGATATAGCCGGAATCAGGATTATCTGTTCTTTTACAGATGATATCTATAAGATTTTGGAAATGATTAAAGCTCAGGATGATATCGAAATTTTAAAGGTTAAAGATTATATTAAAAATCCGAAAGAAAATGGCTACCGGAGCCTGCATCTATTAATTCAGCTGCCGATATTTTTAAGCAGTCAGGCCCGGATGACTAAGGTTGAAATTCAGATTAGAACAATTGCCATGGATTTTTGGGCCAGCCTTGAACATAAGATTTATTATAAGTATAAAAATGATGCTCCAGATGAGATTCCGGAGAAACTAAAGCAATCTGCCGAAATGATCAAAAAGCTCGATCAGCAGATGCTGGATATAAAAAAAGAGCTAGACCAGTATTCAAAAGAGCAATAATAAAAAATTATTACTCTAAAATTAAGCTCTTATGTAATTGATAGTTCTGGAAATTTAATATCTCCTAAATCACAGTTGATATTTCTAACAAAAAAAGGATCTCCTTTATATTCCTGCATCTTGTAGTCTAAATCAGAAAAATGGGGAGTAAAAGCAAATTCAATTTTTTTGACATTTTTAAATGGTAAAAATTTAATTAACTGATTAAAACTCGGCTCTTTAAGAGAAAAGATGCCAATAATTTTTAAAGTAGCTCCATTTTGCCTGGCAATAACCATTGTTTTTAACTCGGGAATCTCATAGAGGCAATCTTTAAGATAGCCTAAATGAATATGAAAAATATTTACACTGGCTGTATTTAAACAATCAAATTTTTTCGAAAAATTTATATGATTATATACATAATTCCAGACAGCCTGCTCATCATACTTTAGTTTTTGAGGTTTAAGATCATTATTTAAGTCACATTCACAGACTGGTAATTTATCATAAGCACGTCTAAAGCCAAACTTGGGATAAAAATCTAATACATTATCATCTGCTGATAAAAATATAGGGATTCTCTGATATTTATCTATGATATACTCCATTAAGATTCTTGAATAACCATTACCTCGATATTCTTTTTTGGTTGCGACAGCCCCGATTGATAAAGCCTGGTACTGCTGTTGATTAAAAATTATTTGCTGCTTAAAAACACAGATATTTGATACAATTTCATTATTTTTTAAAATTGCATAATTTTCATAGTTATCATCCCACAAATTTAAGTCATACCAGAACTGAAAATCAAAAAAAAATATTTTTTAAGAGTTTATTCAAAAGAGCCTGATATTTTTTATCATCACTATTATTAAATACAATATTATTATTTATTTTTTTCATTGTAAAATTTCTCCTAACTTAAATAATAATTATTTTAAGAAACTCCTAATTTAGAGGCAGCTTTAGCCTACTGAGATTTATAAATAGCTCTTCCTTTTGCAGGAATATCTATTTCCAGATAATTTTTACCTTCCTCAGCTTCTTGTATCTCAAGTTCTGCTCCAATTTTCTTTTCATCAGAGGAGTAGACACAGATAAATTTTTCGCCGGGAAGATGAATTTCACTGTCAATTAAAACTTTTGCTTTTTGGGCTATTTCTAATTCACAGTTTACTGCTAATAAAAATTCATCCTGACTGAAGATCCTTGACCAGGCAATAATTTCTCTGCATCTTGTCTGATCTGCCTGGGGAAGGTGAAAATTGTTAGTTTTTAAGTCTGATATTTCCCTTAAATACTGTCTGCCCAATCTGAGATTGATATACTCATTTCTAAGTTCAGCCAGTTTTTTCATTTCCTGATATACAGGATGCTCTCTGTTAAAAAAGCTTTTGTTTCTGGTTCTAAATGCACCAAATTCTCCTCCAAACATTGATTCTCTAACATATTTGTCATGGTCGCCACTGCCGTCAAATCCCTGTTCAGTTCCATAATAGATGCAGGGAATTCCAGCGGTGAAAAAGTTTAAGAAGATAGCATTTTTAAGCAGAGAAGCTGTTTTTTTATCTGCTGTAAAACGCTCTTTATGCTTAGGCTTATATACCATATCATGGTCATCAAACATTGTAATAACTCTTTTATGATACCACTGGTTTTCACCTTCACTTAAAACCTGAGAATTTGTAAAAATTGAGAAATAGTTTTCGGCTGAAGAATATCCCTTGGCTACATTTTCAAGGGTTTCCGGGATTTTGTTGATGCCGAGAGCTGCATCAAGACCTGTGTTTTCACAGATGGACTTTGCAAATTCCATGCCACCTGTAATTTCTCCTAATATATAAAAATCTTTTTTTCCGAGAGTTTGAGTAAATTCTTTAATTTCTGTGACAAAAAAACGTACAGCACCAGGATCCAGGTGTTTTACTGTGTCCAGTCTAAAACCATCTAAGTCTGCATATGCTATCCAGTATTTATAGCATTCTGTTAAAGTCTTTAAGGCTTCTGAGGGCTTATAATCATCTACCCTGCCAGAACCGGTATTAATGTTTTTTAAAGAAAAAAAGTCTCCCTCCCTAAATTCGGGGTCACTGTCCCAGTCTCTAATATAACCTTTTTTGCTGAAGGTAGCTAAATTAAAAATTTCTTCAGGCCAGACTCCTCCTTCAGGCCAGACAGTGCTGTAGTCAGGATTATTTGGATCAATAGCTGCTTTTCCATTTTTATCTCTGAATGCTTTAACAGGATATTCTTCCCCGTTATAGAAGGGATCTTCTGCATCATAAGCAAAGACATCAGCTGTGTGGTTGATTATCACATCAAGGATAATATAGATTCCTTTTTTATGTGCCTCATCAACCAGATTCTTGAGCTCATCTTTGGTGCCAAAATGGGGATCAATCTGTAAAAAGTTCTGGGTTCCATAGCCGTGATAATTGTTTGAGTAAACAGGCTGTTTAAGGACCGGGCTGATCCAGAGCACACTTATTCCCAATTCTTTGAGATAGTCCAGCTTATCTGTTATCCCTTTTAAGGTGCCTCCAATCCATTTTTCTCCGCTGTCAAGCCACTTCTGCCTGGCTGCCTCAGTTTTTAAGGCATTTTCATAATCATTTTTTTGATCATAGAGGGGATATTCTTTTTCAGATGCAAATCTATCTACAAGCAGAAAATAAAAGATCTGTTCATCCCAGGCTTCCGGAGACTTCTGATATTTTCTTTTTTCAGTAATTTCTTTTAAATTAAAATCCTCTATACTTTTCATAAGCTGCCTCCTTATGTTTTAGGCATTATCTATTATTTATATTCTGCAAAATTATTACTTTTCCTTTAATAAACTGCTGGAATAGAGCTAAAAAAGGAATAGATTTCTTTTTGAAGAATAAGATATTAGTAGAGATTTTATTAAAATAACAGAAAAGAGAGGTGCTAAAAATGGAAGATAAAAAGGATAAATTTATTGAAATGTTTAATGAACTATATGAACATCTAAAAGAGGTCAATAACTGGGACACATCTTTTTACAGTCTGCTCCATCAAGGCCGCAATAATGATTATATAATTAGAAAGTACAGAGATGAACTTGATACCGTAAGGGAGGTTAGAAACTCAATTGCCCACAACAATGAATATTATTTTTTACCCAGCAGCTCGTTATACACTTTATTAGAAGAGATTTTAGAAAAAGTGATAGATTCGCCTAAAATCAGTGATTTTATTGATGATAATTTGATGGTAATTAAGGAAGATACCTCAATCATTAAAACAATTCAGGATATGAAAAAACATGATTATGATCAAATTCCGGTAGTAGATCAAAAGGGGAAGTACATTGAATTGCTGACCACAAATACAATTATTAGATGGATGGGAGATTTAAAGTCAGCTCAGAGCGCTAAGCTGATTATTGAGGATGTTCAGATCAAAGAAGTTCTAAATTATGCAGAAGAAGATGAAGTCTGCGAATTTATTTCGAAAAACAGCAAACTGGATACTTTAATTGATAAGCATGAGTCAATAATTAAAGCTGGAAATAAAATTGATGCTTTTTTGATAACTGAAAACGGGAGCAAAGAAGAAGTGCTGCAGGGAATTATTACCGACTGGGAGATACCGGAAATTTATAATAAGTTGAGTATTTAAGGGGAACAGACAGTTGTCAAATGATGGCATTAGTGATGGCATTGATGATGCTATAAAGGATGGCATTGAGTTGGCATCGGCAATTCTCTAGAACCAGAACTAGCTCTAGAACTAGCTCTAGAACTAACTCCAGTTCCAAAACTAGATCAATAAAACGTTTTACTTACTAAATCGTTTTATGTTACAATAACATAGTACTTTATAAATTTTAGCATAAAACTATATGCAATAATTATGATATTAAAAGTAAGGAGAGTTCAAATGAAAAAAGTTAAACTTGATATGAAAAAATATGCAGCACTTTCTAGACAGGCAGCAGCAGAAGGCTGTGTACTGTTGAGAAATGAAGATCAGGCACTTCCAATTAAAACGGGAGAGAAAGTGTCTGTTTTTGGTAGAATTCAATTTGACTATTATAAAAGCGGTACCGGTTCTGGTGGACTGGTTAATACTGAATATGTAGTTGGCATTTTAGATGCTTTAAAGGCGAATGATGAGCTTGCTCTTAACCAGGAACTGATGGCTACATATGAAGAATGGCTGGAGGATAACCCCTTTGATCACGGTGAGGGCTGGGCGCAGGAACCCTGGTCTCAGAAAGAGATGCCGGTCAGTGATGAACTGGCGAAAAAGTCAGCTGCAGAATCTGATCTCGCAGTCATTATTTTAGGTCGGACAGCAGGAGAAGATAGAGATAACTCTGCCACTAAAGGAAGTTACTATCTGACAGATACTGAAGAAGAGATGCTGGCAGAGGTAACCAAAGCCTTTGATCGAGTCGCAGTAGTCTTAAATGTAGGTAACATAATTGATATGAAATGGGTGGGTAAATATCAGCCCGAGGCAGTTCTTTATGCCTGGCATGGAGGAATGGAAGGTGGAAATGGTACTGTAGATGTACTGACTGGAAAGGTAAATCCTTCCGGAAAGCTCAGTGATACCATTGCTTATGATCTTGAAGATTATCCTTCCATGGATGATTTCGGTAATAAGGATACTTTATTATATAAAGAAGATATTTATGTAGGTTACAGATATTTTGAAACAGCAGCCAAAGACAGGGTTATCTACCCCTTTGGTTATGGACTGTCCTACACAGAATTTAATCAAGATATTATTTCTTTCGCTGAAAAGGAAGATCTGTTTTCTATAGAAGTTGAAGTAAGAAACACTGGTGATAGATCAGGAAAAGAAGTAGTTCAGATCTATGCCAGTAAACCTTTAGGCAAGCTGGGGAAAGCAGCTAGAACTTTAGAAGCCTTTGCTAAAACCAATTTACTGGAGCCGGGTGAAAGTCAGAAATTAAGCTTGAGCTTTCCTAAAAAGCAGCTGGCCTCCTATGATGACAGCGGCATAACCGGCCATAAATCTTCCTATGTTTTAGAAGCAGGTGAGTATAAAATTTATGCTGGCGGTGATGTGCGCAATACTGAACTGGCCGGCAGCTTTGAAATTAAAACACTTCAGGTTATAGAAGAACTTGAGGAAGCATGTGCACCGGTAGAATCTTTTGAACGTTTAAAGGTTGAGCCAGATGGAAAAATTTCAAAAGAAGAGGTACCACAGAGAACTGTAGATTTGAATGCCCGGATAGCTGCTGATCGCCCTCAGGCAATTTCCTATACAGGTGATCAGGGAATAAAGCTCAAAGATGTTTATCAGAATCAGGCTTCCCTGGAAGATTTTATAGCTCAGCTGAGTGACGAGGATCTGGCCTGTCTGATGCGGGGTGAAGGAATGAATTCTCCGAGAGTAACTCCCGGTACTGCTGCCGCTTTTGGTGGAGTAAGTGAGAACCTTGTTGACTTTGGAATTCCTGCTGCCTCTGCTGCTGATGGACCTTCCGGAATTAGAATGGACTGTGGTACAACTGCTTTCAGTCTGCCAAACGGAACATCTTTAGCCTGTACTTTTAATTTAGATTTAGTAGGTGAACTATTTGATCTGATGGGGCAGGAGCTTCTGGCAAATCAAATTGAAACCCTCTTAGGACCTGGAATGAATATTCATCGGACACCTTTGAACGGTCGTAACTTTGAATACTTTTCCGAAGACCCACTTCTGACCGGTAAAATGGCAGCAGTTCAGCTTAAAGCCATGAATAAGTATCAGGTCACAGGAACAGTAAAACATTATGTTGCTAATAATCAGGAAGCTCATCGACACGATGTAAATGCTGTTGTATCCGAAAGAGCCTTAAGAGAAATTTATCTAAAAGGCTTTGAAATTGCAGTTAAAGAGGGTGAAGCAGCATCCATTATGTCTACCTATGGTGGCTTAAATGGAATCTGGACAGCCGGAAACTATGATCTCCTGACTACGATTTTAAGAGACGAATGGGGCTTTGAGGGGATTGTAATGACTGACTGGTGGGCCAGAATCAATGAAGAAGGCGAAAAAGCCAGAAAAGGAAATACTATTCCTATGGTTCGAGCCCAGAATGATTTATACATGGTTAATGAGAATCCTGTAGAAAATAGTGCTGATGATAATACTTTAGCAGGCCTGAAAGAAGGAAAAATCACCAGAGGAGAGCTACAGCGTAATGTAGCTAATATCCTGAACTTTATAATGGATTCAGCTGTGATGGAAAGATATCTTAGTGGTCCAGGTGAAGAATCAGCTGCAGCAGAGAGTAATGATGAGCCAGGAAATGTGATGGAATATTATGATCTGGCTGAGGTAGAGGCTATTGATCTTTCAGATGTAGATACTGCAAAAGGGGAATCAGTGGTCTTTGGTATAATTAGAGATGAAAAAGGAATTTATAAGCTGAATCTTGAAATGAAAGCCAGTGGAGGAGAACATGCTCAGATTCCTGTTTCCTTATTTCTAAATAACAAATTAGACTCGACAATTACTTTAAATGGTACTGGAGAATGGAAGACAGTAGAAAAAGAGATAAATCTCTGGAGTAAAAACAATTACCTTAAACTCTATTTTGCTCAAAGTGGAATGGAACTTGGAAAAATGAAGATTAAATTTGAAAAAAAAGTTGAGTCAGATTAACTCAGGCTTATTCAGGTAAAAAGTTTGATATTTATTCTGGTAAAAAAAGTTTTTTGGCGTATAATTTCAGATAGATTAGAGCTAAAAATTATTTTATTAAATTCATTTATGTGATATAATTAATGTGAAATTAATATTAAAAATAAAGCGCAAGTAAAGGACTGATGAATATACTGATCATGTTAAAGTGGGAAACAAAAGGGCTTTTGAGAGAGAAGTAATTAAAAAAGTTTGACTAATAAATATTAGTTTAAATGCCGACTTTATAAAAATATTAGATAAAATACTGGCACAGGAGGTTGCTTATGCTTTATTCTTTATTAATACTGGCTCATATTCTGGCAGATTTCACTTTTCAAAGTAATAATACAAGTAGAGATAAAAGAAAGTCAAATTTTGCTTTATTAAAACATGGAATAATAGTATTTGTGATCTCCTATATTTTAACAATTTATTATTTTAGTTTATCTCATTTTCTTATGATATTATTACTATCTCTGCTGCATGTAGTTATTGATTATACTAAGAACAGGCTAATTGACAAACTTGGGACCTTTAATTTGGAAATCTTTATTCTTGATCAGCTGCTTCACTTTTTAGTTATTTTTATAATAATTCCTCTTTTTAATCCTGCTCCTAACCTGGCACTGCTAGCTTTTTTCAAAAATATAACTAATATCTATTCATCTTTAGGATCTTTAACAGAAGCAAAAATGAGTTTTTTGCTAATTACTCTATCAGTAATAATTTTTAATTTTAAAGCTGCAACTATTCTGGTCAGAAAAACACTGAGCAAATACAAAAGTAATATAAGTCGCGAGGGTGATAAAGGAGAGGCAATTGGAAATTTAGAAAGAGTACTAATTATTATCTTTATGTTTTTTGAATATTATTCACTAATTGGTTTAATGTTTACCGCCAAATCACTGATCAGATTTAAAGAAATAGAAGTGAAAGCAGAAAAAAATTCTTCTTTTGTAGAATACTATTTAATAGGCTCCTTTATCAGTATTTTGATTGCAATTTCTACTGGTAGTTTGATTAAAATATTTTCATTTTTATGGAATTAGGAGGTAGGCCCGATGAGTAAGGATTCAATTGTTGTAATTGGAGATATTATTGATTCTAAAAAAATAGATAATCGAAAAAAGGTACAAAATGAACTAATTGAATTGTTAGCTAAGTTAAATCATGACTACCAGGATTATATAGAGGCACCTTTTAAAATTACTCTGGGAGATGAATTTTATGGTGTACTCAATAATTTTTCCCCAGTAATTAATATTCTTCAGATATTGGAAGTTGAATTTAGAGAAATTGATTTTAGATTTGGTATTGGCCAGGGAGAATTTAATAATTATAATCAGGGAACTGCCTATGAAAATGCTCTTAAAGCAGTGAAAATTGCAAAAGATAAAAAATTTAAGATCCACTTAATTTGTGTTAATAATGATAAGTATTTTCAAATAATAAATTTGATTTTACATTTATATTTCAGCATTTTTAATAAATTTACCTTCAATCAAAAATATATAATTTACAATCTAAGTAGAGGTAAAAAGCAGAAAGAAATTGCAGCTGATTTAGATAGCTCTCAGTCAAGTGTCAGTCAATCACTAACAAATATTAACTGGAAACTCTTAGTTAAGTCTGTTTATTTTTTTAAAGAATTAACAGGTAATCGTAGAAAAATAGAAATCAATTTAAGAAGAGAGTATTTAGCATTAATAGGAGCTTATCCTCGCAAACTAAATGAGGGAAATAGGTTTAAAAATACATTAACAGAAATTAATGAGGATTATAGTGATCTAATTAGATCTAAATTCGTTTCAACTACCCTGTCTGATGAAGCTGAAGACCACTTTGAGTTTCAGGCGTTATTAAAAAAAGAAATTAAGAATTATCAAAAATTACTGTATTTACTGGTAGATCTATTTTATGAAATAGATGAATTATATGTGGGGCTTGGTTCAGGTAATATATCTACAGAGATTAAAGATCAGGCTTTAGGGATGGATGGCCCAGCTTTTTATAAAGCAAGAGAGGCCCTAAAAAAATCTTTTGTAGAAGGAATATCTTTAAATTTAATTGCAGATGAAAATTTAGCAGATACCAGTTTTTCAATAATTTTATCTCTGCTCATTGAATTCATCAAAAAATGGACAGCTCAGCAAAAAAAAGTTGTAGATTATAGAATAACAGGTTTAAGTCAAAATGAAACCAAAGAAAAAATGGGGTTGTCAGCCCGTTCAACCATAGGAGGACACCTACTTAGAGCCGGGTGGAAGGAATATGATTATCTTGTAAAAAAGCTGGCTGATTTATTAGCTAAAAATCCGCATTAACAAAATATTAGATAAAATACCGACAATGACTGTATTGGCTTAAAAATCTTAAAGAAAGGGCTGAGAGGTATGCTGATTCAGGCAACAGCTAAATTAAGATAGGAGTTACATTGGTAGGTTAAACTATTCCTGCAAAATGACAGAAAGATATACAGTTAGATTTAATTTTAATCAGAAAGAAATTTATCAGTCTGAAATATCAAAAAAAATTAGCGATATACCGACCAAAGAAGATAATGAATTCTTTTATCCTAATGAGCGTTTAAAAGAAAAATTAACCGAATATTATGGCGAAGATGATATTATTCAAAAACTCTATAACTGGCAGGATTACCATCTGCATGAATTTTTTGTCTATAGTAAAGAAAAAGATAATTCAAAGTGCTGGAACCAGTCTGAATATCACCGGGAAGGTTATAAGGCTATTTTAAACCTTGCAGCAGATCAGAAAAATTTTGAATACAATAAATACGAGTTAAATTATGAGCAGGAGGATTTTAAGATGGCTCTTGAAAATGAAGTTAAACTTAAAGATGTTCTTCCTGCCAGAATTAAATATATTTATGATTATGGTGATTTCTGGCATCACTACATCAAAACTGAAGAAATTATAGATGATTATAAGTCAAATAAGCCGACACTTCTGGAAGATGAAGGAACAGCTCCTCCGGAAGATGTAGGAGGAGTAGGTGGTTTTAGTGAATTCATGCAAATTATTTCAAATCCAGATGATGAAGATTACGAGCCTATGCTGGAGTGGGCTGAAAGCCAGCGGTTTAAAGAATATGATCCGGAAGAGATAAAGTCTGACCTTGAACGTTATTATTAATATTTACAAAATAATTTGGAGGGTTAAGTTTTATGAAAGGTAAATGTAAAATTTGTGCAAATGAATATACTCAATCAGGAATGTCCAGACATTTAAAATCATGTCTAAATAAAAATTATGAAAAGATAATTGAAAAAGAACAGTCTCAGAAAAGTTTATATTATCATATTTATATTAAAGGCACCTATAGATCAGATTACTGGCTGCAGCTGCAGGTCAAGGCAGATGCTAAATTAAGTGATCTCGATAGCTTTTTACGTGATATCTGGCTGGAATGCTGTAATCATCTGAGTGAATTTGAAATTAATGAGCAGCGATTTACATCCAGTGGATTTAATATGAGTAATAAAATTAAAGATGTTCTAAGAGAAAAAAGTAAATTTTCATACACCTATGATTTTGGTTCTTACACTAAATTGGATTTGAATATAGTGAATGTATTTAAAGCAGGGGAAAGGGAAGGGAAAATAAATGTATTGGCAAGAAATAAGCAGCCTGAGATTAAATGCAGTCACTGTGATAACCCAGCTGAATTTATTTGCCCTCAATGTAAATATACTGCTGGTGGTTGGTACTGCAGTGACTGCCTTGACAAACATGAAAAGAATGATTGTATGATGAACGAATTTGAATTTTTACCGGTTGTTAATTCTCCTCGAGTTGGAGTTTGTGCATATTCTGGTTAAATATTATTTCTCAAGTCTTTTGCAAAGGAGTAAAAAAGATGTATGATTTCAGCAAAAAAACTAAAAAAGAAATTAGGCGGCTGGCAGGTCTTGCACATGAGAGAGAACTAGAAAAAGCTTTAGCTGATCTGAATTTAAAATTTAAGCAGTGGGAAAAGAAAGAACTGGATCCTTTTGAATTAGATGATGAGATACACAAATTTCATAATAAGATATCTAGAGAAATCTTCAAAAAATATAACAGCTCTGATATGAAGGATCATTATGTTGCTATCGCTATTGCCAATGGTATTATTGATAAAGATGAGGTTGCTCCAGAAGCCTATCATGAACTTGAATTTTTAATCGAGAGAATAAAAGACAGTGATTACTTTTAAGGGGAATTAAAAAATGACACTTAAAGTTGATTTAAAAGATGTTTTAGAAGCATTAGAACTTAGAACTATAGAGAGCAATTATTTTTATTATAAAAAAACTGGTGAAGTTTTCATGATTATGGATGATGAATTAAGAGCTGGAGAGGAAGAGCCTGACCTTGATAAATTTCCAGAATGGCAGCGGGAGAATATTAAAGCTGCAGTTAATATTATCTCAACTGATGACTATCTAAGACTTCCCGATGACTATGAAATTGATGACTATAGCATTATGGAAGATTTTTGCTATTCCATCGAAGATGAAGAACTAAGAGAGGAACTTCTTTATGCTATTCGAGGAAATGGTGCCTTTAGAATGTTTAAAGATAAGATTTATCAATATGATCTAGAAGATCAGTGGTATGATTTTAAAGATAAGAGATATAGGAAAATAGCAATTGAGTGGTGTGAAGAAAATAATATTGAGTATCGAGAAAATTAGACCTAAAAATAGTTAGGAGGGACATCAATGGCTTTAAACGAATTGTTAAAAAAACGAGTTGAAAAAACTCTGGACAAATTTTGTGATGAACGTATACCAGAGAGAGTAAAAGATCAGATTAAGCTGGATTATAATATAAGAGGCAAATATGTTACTTTAATTGAAAAGCGTCCACATTATAAAGATCCAGACGAGTGGGTTGAAATGAAGATTGCTCAGTTTAGATATAATAAAGATAATAATAAGTGGTCTTTATACTGGTGGAGGCACACCGGAAAATGGTATGAATATGATAATATTGAGCCGACCAGTGATTTTCAGAAACTTGTGGAGGAAGTAGATGAGGATCCAACTCATATTTTTTGGGGCTAGACTTCTTCTATTTATCTAATTTACACAGCTAAAAAATTAACCCTATTTAAGGTGAAAAACTGAAAAATGGTATAAGTTATAATCAACTTAAATATAAAAACAGAAGGGGATCGAAAAACGAGAAAATCAATATTCAACCAGAGGACTGATAGTATGCTGACAATAAAATGTGCCAAATGTAAAACAAAACTCTTCAAATACAAAAAAATTGGACAGGGAAGAGTTCTCTGCTGCTGGAAATCTAAAATAACAAGGCTTTACGACGGAGAGGTAAAAGGGAAAAACTTTGTCTGCGAAAATTGCGGTAATATAATAGCAGAAATCAAGGATGACCATCTTGATATGAATAGTGATGCTTTCACTTATACCGGCACAAAAATTAAAAGATAATTATAGTATTTGTTTTTAAATTCAATAGTTTAAAAACTCGGCTGTGATTTGCATCATCTTTAGTATCTAAATCTTTTATATATGGTTTAACATCTAAAAGATTTAAATTTAGATGCTGAAGCTGAAAGTTCAGAAATAGAACAAGAGACAGAAAATTTGTAATAAGACTAAATAAATTATATAATTTATTTAGAAACAGGTTAATAAATGAAATGGGGTAGATATTTATGAATAAAAAGCAAATTGAACTTATGAAAAATGGCAAAGGTTTTATTGCAGCTATGGATCAGAGTGGTGGAAGTACACCAGGAGCATTGGAAGATTACGGTATAACAGAGTCAGAATATGAGACAGAAGCAGAAATGTTTGAGCTTGTCCATGCAATGAGAACCAGAGTTATTACCAGTCCTTCTTTTAGTTCTGAACACATTTTGGGTGCAATTTTGTTTAAGCATACGATGAATAATAAAATGGAAGGTAAATATACTGCTGATTATCTCTGGGAGGAAAAAGGAATTCTGCCAATACTCAAAGTGGATCAGGGCACAGAAAATAAAGAAAATGGAGTCCAGCTAATGAAGCCCATGACTAAACTGGATGACCTGCTTGCAGAGGCAGAAAAGTATAATATCTTTGGAACCAAAATGAGATCAATTATTCACAGTGCCAATCCAGATGGTATTAAAGATATTGTGGCTCAGCAGTTTGAATATGCTAAAAAAATCTATGATGAAGGATTTACACCTATTTTAGAACCAGAAGTAAATATAAACAGTAAAGATAAATTAGAATCCGAAATAATATTAAAAGAAGAAATTCTAAAACTGCTTCAGGGCTTAGACGATGAGCAGTATATATTTAAACTCTCACTTCCAAGTCAGGCAGATTTCTATCAGGAAATTATTGAACATCCCAATGTAGTAAGGGTGGTCGCTTTATCTGGAGGTTACAGTCAGGAAGTTGCTGTAAATAAGCTTTCGGAAAACCATAATATGATTGCAAGTTTTTCGCGGGCACTGCTTCAGAATCTAGAGATTGATCAATCAGAGGAAGAATTTGATAAAGAACTGAAAAATGCTGTAGTTAAGATTTATAATGCTTCCCTGACATAAGATATTTATAGAACTAACATTAATTTTTAAAATGGATGAAAGTGAAAAGCATTTATTTAAATATAAATCCCGGCACTTATAATGCCGGGATTAATTATATAATTATATTGCAGGAAAAAAAATTACAGGATTGATAAGTAGTAAAATAAAGGATCAGTGGGATTGGTATTAATTCCAGGTCCAGGCCTTAATCCCAAACATTTAAAATATGGGGAAGAAAATTTAATTTTAGAAGGATCGATAGACCACAGAGGTAAGGAAGTAAAGTCAGTTTCTGCTCAAAAAATTAAAGATGGTCTGGCCCGGTTTAAAGAGGAGAAGATAACTTTAGGCCATCAAATATCAGGTAATTTAAATTATCACCGACGAATATTAACAGCCTATTACAATACTGCAGTCAGCAGTGTTCATCAAAATTTTATAAATTCTATCGAAACTTCTCTTAAGGAGAGGGATATAGAGGCTGAACTTTATCTGCTTAAATCTGATGGAGGAACTGCTGCTTTAGAAAACTCACGAAAAATTCCAATTGAAACAGTTAACTCCGGTCCTGCAGCCAGTATTATGGGCAGCCTGCTTTTAAATCAAAGTTCTGAAACAGGAATTGCCCTGGATATTGAAGGAATAGTAGAATATAATCCTGAAATTGTGACAGACAGAGAGATTAAAAGGGCTCATATCTGTGTACCAGATGTTGACAGTGTGGCCTCTGAACCTCATAAAATTTCTGCAGGAGGAGCTGTCAAAGCGGCAGACCTAGTTTTAGAAGGAATTGTTGATAAAGGTTTTGCGCTTGTTCGACCACCGGGCCACCACGCCCACAGGGTTGTTCATGACCCCAATGTGCTTCATATTTCTCTGCATCAGGATGGCGGAACTCTCTTTCCCGGCTCAGGTTTTGTCAATGAATTTGGAGGACCGACAGCCTATGCCAGAACTTTAAATATACCACTACCTCCAGGAACATTTGATCAGGGTCTGCTCTATGTGATTAATGATTTTGTATTACCAGTTTTAAATGATTTTCAGCCTGATTTAGTTATTAATGCAGCAGGACAGGACAATCATTACTTTGATCCCCTGACCAATATGAATATTTCAGCCAGGGGTTATGCAGAAATGAATGAGCTATTGGATCCAGATCTATCTATACTGCAGGGAGGTTATTCAATAGAAAGTGCACTTCCCTATATCAATGTTGGTTTAATACTGGCTGTGGCCGGACTTGATTACAGTTTTGTAGAGGAACCTGATTATGATCCAGACCTTTTAAAAGAAGATCCGAGTCTGACCTCTGAGATAAAGGAGACTGTGGCTCAGTTAAAGAAGATCTGGGAAAGTAGAGAAAGCAGAGATCTAAAAGAAGTCTATGGTGATTTTTCTAAATTTTACAGCAGAGAAAAAAACATCTTTTATGACACAGCAGGGATCAATGAAAGCCAGACCGAAAAAGTTAGAGTTTGTCCTGACTGTCAGGGCTATCCAATTATTGAATCAAAGGCAGCTAAAAGTCGGTTTAGCAGCAGTCAGGTTATGGCTGTTTCTATTCCTAAACTGGTCTGTGATCACTGTCATCAGGAAGCCAGAGAAAAATATGAAGGATTAAAAAAGGAGCACGATCACGTTTATCTGCAGGATTTAAAAGAAGATGAGTATCTCAGTAGCTAGACTGAGCTTGTGTTATAATCACTTTAAAGCAGAAAGAATAAAATTGGAGGACTAGATTTAATGAATTATTATCAGAAAATATTAGATAAGTTAAAAGAATATCAAGCCCAAAGTATATCTGAAAAGAAATCGAAAAAGAAAATTATACACTTTATTCTCAACAATCAGAAAAACATTGGTAGAGAAAATTCTGCAGGCCATCTAACTGCTTCAGCCTGGATAGTAAATAATGAACGGAATAAAGTTTTGTTACACCAGCATCTTTCTTTAAATAAGTGGATTCAGCTCGGAGGCCATCTTGAAGCAGACGAAACTGTTAAGGAAGCTGCCTTAAGAGAGGCCAGAGAGGAATCAGGTTTAGAATCTCTTTCATTTTTGTATAATAATATTTTTGATATTGATCATCATCTAATACCCGCAAATAATAATCAGGCTGAGCATTTTCATTATGATATTAGATATCTATTAGAGGCAGATAGTAAAGAAGAATTAGAAAAAAGCAGGGAGTCTGTCAATCTAAAGTGGCTTCAGTTAAATGAGGTCGAAAAATATGTTAGTGAGGAATCTGTTCTGAGAATGCTAAGGAAAACTAAAGAATATAAGGAGGGTTAATAATGGTTATTGCAGAATTAACAGTTGTCCCCCTGGGTACAGAAAGTACAAGTTTAAGCAGTTATGTTGCTGGATGTCATGAGGTTTTAAAAAATCAGAATAAGGTTAAATATAAACTGACTCCAATGGGAACCATCCTGGAGGGAGAACTTGATGATATTTTTGAAATTACAAAGAAAATGCACGAAGTTCCTTTTGAGAGTGGTGCTTTTAGAGTTACAACTAATCTAAAAATAGATGATCGACGTGATAAAGAAGCAGCAATGGATAAAAAAATTAATTCAGTTAAAGAGAAACTTAAATAAATGTAGATTAAGGAGATGAAAATGGAAATAAATAAAATAGGAGAAGTCAGAAGCAAATATAAAGAACCTGTTGGCCCTGATGAGATGAGAAAAAGTAAAAGTATTATTGAAATTGAAGCAGAATATATAGATGGACTTGATCAGATAGAAGATTACGAATATCTGCAGATTGTTTTTTATTTTCACAAATCAGAAGGATATGATCTAATCAGTAAAAGGAGAAAAGGGCCGGAGAGAGGACTATTTACATCCAGAAGTCCCCGCAGACCCAGTCCGATTGGAATTACTACAGTCGAATTACTGAAAAGAGAGGGCTCTAAGCTTCATGTTTATGGGCTTGATGCAATAGATGGAACTCCTGTTATTGATATCAAACCATATGCCTCATTTATGGATCAACCTACACTTTCATTACAAAAAGAAACACCTCGCTATCGAATTAATAAATTGCTTAAATATCAAAATAGGCAAGACCTACTGCTTAAAGCAGGTGAACTGCATGGACATTACTGTCCTTATCTTGCTCTGGGTGTGCTCGCTTCAGCAGATGTACTCAAACGCTTTGATGCAGAAAATGATGGAATGGAAGATCTGCTTGCAGTAGTGGAAACTAACAGCTGTTTTAGTGATGGAATTCAATATACTGCCGGTACCACCTTTGGTAATAATGCTCTTATTTATCGCGATTTTGGGAAAACTGCGGTGACATTTATTAACCGAAAGGAAGAGGACAAAAATCTTAGATATTATCTCAAAGATTCTGATTTTATCAGCAGAGAATATCCAGATGCAGCTAAATTATTTAAAAAAGTTATTGCAGAAAGAAAAGGTAGCAAAAAAGAACAGGAAAAAATGAAGGAACTCTGGCAGAAGATAGCTTTTGAGATAATCGAAGAAGATGTTGATAGATACTTTAAGATTGAAGAAGATGTTGATATTGAAGTACCAGATTATGCCTCTATTTTTGCTGACCAGCACTGCAGCAAGTGTGGAGAAAAATTAATGGCTGCCAAAGCTGTTAAAAAAAATAATGAAGTGTTCTGTAGAGACTGTGCTGAAAGCTGTTATTATCAGCTTGATGGCAGTGGTATAGTTAAAGTAGAAAAGGAGTAATTATTAATCCATGAATAAAAATAGTCTTTTAGCAATCGGCTGGGATGTAGGAGGCTGGATGGGAAATAACCACGGCTTTTCTATTATCCACTGGAATAAAAAAGAAAATGATTTTAAGTGGCTTGGAAAATCAGTTGAGTTAAAGATACCTGCTGCTTCAATTTTTTCTTTAGATTATATCATTGAAAAAGTAACAGAGGGAGATAATTTAGATCTTTGTGACTATGAGATAGTTATCGGAGTTGATGCTCCACTTAGATTTCCAAAAAAGTTTAAAGAATTTATAAACGGCAGTGCTGAAGAATTTAGAAGGCCGGAAAAGGAAATATATAATCCCCTGGCTTATAGAGAAACTGATGTCCATATTTATGAAACCCTGGGCAAAAAGCCGCTTTCAGCAGTTTTTGACCGGCTGGGTACTAATTGTACTGCAGCTATGGTCCATTTAAAAAAGTGGATTGAGGAATACGATTTTTCCCTGCAGCCGATTAAGGATAAAGGAAATAATCGAGATATCATTAGGGTGTTGAAATGGAGAAAATAAAATTTAAAAATCAGGAAATTGAATTTGAAATTATTCGCAGCAGCAGAAAAACAATCGGGATAATAGTTAATGCAGATCAGGAATTGATTGTTAGGTCTCCTAAAAGAACTTCAATCAGAAATATAAAAAATTTACTTAAAGAAAAAGAAAACTGGATTTTAGAAAAACTTGCTAAAATGTCAGAGATTAAAGCTTCTCCTAAAGATAAAGAATTTATCAGTGGAGAAACCCTTTATTTTCTGGGCAAAGAATATAAGTTAATACCCATTGCTGAAGCTAATATTAAGAGTCTGGAGATTGAATTAGTAGAGGAGACGTTGATAATTAGATTTCCGGTTGAACTTGAAGATAATAAGGAAAAAAGGAAAACAGAAATTAGAGGGAAGTTGATCAGCTGGTACCGCAGTCAGGCTAAAACAAAAATAAATGAACTGATTAATATTCATAAAAAGTACTTAGATGTTGAACCTAATAAGATAGTCATCAAAAAACAGAAAAAACGCTGGGGCAGCTGTAGCGGCAAGAAAAATCTTAATTTCAACTGGAAAATTATAATGGCACCTCAAAAAGTGATCGAGTACTTAGTGGTACATGAACTGGTGCATTTAATTCATCCCAATCATTCAAAAGACTTCTGGCAGACTGTAGCTGAAACTATTCCTGATTATGAAGAGAAAAAAGAATGGTTAAGAATTAATGGAAGATTGCTTACTATTTAATAGGGAAGGTGATCAAATGTATATAGTAAGTTCCTGTCTGGCAGGAATTAACTGTCGTTATGATGGCAAAAACAATCTAAATAATAAAGTAGCAGAGTTAGTTAAAGCAGGTAAAGCTATTCCAGTCTGTCCTGAAGTTTTAGGAGGACTTGATACTCCCAGAGATCCCTCGGAAATTATTGTTGATCAGCAGGGACACAAAAGAGTTGTGACTGAAAGTGGTAAAGGTGTGACAGCTGAATTTCAACTGGGAGCAGAAAAAACTTTAAAAATTGCCAGAATCTTGGAAGCTGAAAAGGCTATTTTACAGCAGAGGAGTCCTTCCTGTGGCTGTGGAAAGATCTATGATGGAACTTTTAGCGGTAATTTAATTAAAGGTAATGGTCTAACGGCAGAGTTATTGATTGAAAATGGAGATGTTTGAGTTAATATTAATATAGTGAGGTGATTTTAGATGAAAACTATTTTAGTTACTGGTGCAACTGATGGAATTGGTAGAGAAACAGCAAAAGAGTTAGCTGAAAAGGGCCACAGGATTATCATCCACGGCCGCAGTGAAAACAAAGCCTGGAAGGTTAAAGAAGAGCTAAATAAAATTAATTCTGAGGTTGAGCACAAAATAGCTATTGCTGATCTGGAGTCCCAGCAGCAGGTTTTAGATTTAAGTACTCAACTGAAAGAAGAAGAGGATAAAATTGATGTTTTGATTAATAATGCAGGGATATATCAAAATCAGCTTGAATTTAGTGAAGATAAGATCGAAAAAACTATAGCAGTTAATTATCATTCCCATTTTGTCTTAACCCTACTTTTATTACCTTTATTAGAAAAGTCAGATGATCCACGGATAATTAATTTTTCCTCTATGGTTCATGCTCATAATTTAGATACAGATAAAATCTGGGACCCTATTAATTTCAACGGCAGTCAGGCTTATTCTGATTCTAAACTGGCAATGATTTTATTTACCTTTAAGTTAGATAGAATAGTAAATGGAATCACAGTTAACTGCCTTCATCCAGGAGTTATCAATACTAAGCTGCTGCGTCAGGGCTGGGGAGCAGGTGGTTCTTCTGTAGAAAAAGGAGCAGTAACTCCGGTATATTTGGCACTTTCTGATGAGGTAAAAGGAGAAAGTGGTGGCTATTTTGTCAATAAGAATAAAAAGAAACCAACAGAAGCAGCTTTTAAGCAGGAACTGCAGGACCAATTATGGAATAAAAGTATTGAGATGATAAAATATCAGGAAATTTTAAATAAGATTCCTGATCAATTTTTGAATTAAATAAATAATTATATAAAAAAAGAGGTGAAGTCATGTTTTATCTACTATTATTAGTTACTTTCCTGGTTGCTCTTTTGGTCTGCTATATAGTCAGCAGATTATTTAATGACTCAATTTATAAGATTTTAAATTTAATTGTACCTGAGGCGATAAATGAAGCCTGGCTTAAATATATTAAGTTTGCCATCTATGTAGTTGGTATTTCCGGTGGAGTCAGGATTGGGGATTTAGAAAGATATATTACTTCAAGATATAATAATCGGGAAGTACTTCAATTAACTACAGAGCGCTGGACATTAGAAATCTACCGTACTTTAATTGGGTCACTGCAGAGTATTGCCACAGTCTTACTGATCTTTTTTGTTTTCACTTTAATCGCTTATGTTATTTTAAAAATCTTTTCTTCAAAAAATGAGAGTAAATAATAATATTAATTAAATTCGGGTGAAATCAAATGAATAAAATTAAACTTTCAAAAACAGTTTCCTATATCTTACGCCATCATCCTGAATCTTTTGATTTAAAACTTGCTGCAGATGCTACAGTTAAAACAGATGATCTTTTAGCTGCTCTGCAGAAGAAATTTAAGGATATCTCTAAAGCTGATCTGGTGGAACTGGTAGAAAATGATGCTAAAGGTCGTTTCAGCTTTTTAGATGAGCAGGAAAGAATAAGAGCCAATTACGGGCACAGTATTGAAGGAGTCAATCCAGATTATGAGGCTGTAAAGCCACCTGAGTATCTCTATCACGGAACAACACCTGAAGTTAAAAACAAAATTTTAGCTTCAGGGATCAAGCCAATGGGCAGAAATTATGTCCACTTAAGTGTTGGTGTCAAAGAGGCAAAAAAAGTGGCCCGAAGGAGAACAAATCAGCCGGTGATTTTTAATATAGAAGCTCTGAGAGCTTTTCACGAAGGACAGAATTTTTATAAAACTGCAGAAGATATTTATCTGACAGATCAGCTTTCTGCAGACTATTTATCATTATTAAATAACAAATAGAACTTATAATACAATTAATTATCCAGCAAAGGAAGTGTAGTCTTTGATTTATTTACTTTTAGCAGTCTTATGCAGTTCTTCAATAGCTTTAATTTTTAAATTTAGTGAATCAAATGATTTATACAGATATATAATTACCTCAGCCAATTATTTTGCTGCTGCCGGTTATCTCTTTTTTGGAGAAAAATTAAAATCTAAAGAATGGGCTTCAATTCTAATGACAGTTATTGCATTAATTTTAATTAATATCTGATGGTAAACAGTTTTAAAAATATATAATATATAAGTTGAGGTTAAAATATGGAGAATTTTAAAAAGAGAACTTTTAGTAGTTTTAAAGAATTTATAAATGAACTAAAATTTATATTTAAAAATAGAGATAGAATTACAAAATTAGAAGAGGGAGAGATAATTGAGGTTGAGTTCAGGCAGAGATTGATGATGGCGGTGACTGAGGTTAACGGCTGCCGCTACTGCTCCTATTATCATTCAAGACTCGCTTTAAAGGCAGGTATCAGTAATCAGGAACTGAATTCTCTGCTCATGGGAGATCTAAATGACTGTCCTGAATCAGAAGTATTAGCTTTAGTCTATGCCCAGCACTGGACAGAAAAGAAAGGACAACCTGACCAAAAGATGAAGGATAAAGTTAAGGCTGAATATGGAGAACAGAAATTTGAAATAATAAATCTGGCGGTTAGAATGATTAATTTCGGTAATCTATCGGGTAACAGCTTTGATTATTTTCTTTATAAATTAAGCTTTGGTTTGCTCGGTCAGAGTAAATCTGACAATAATTAAATGATTAAAGGTTAGGAGTTATGATAATAAATGGAAGAAATTTTTGAAAGAAGAAGTATTAGAAAATATACATCTCAAAAAGTTGATAATCTAACAATTGATGCGGTATTGAGAAATATAGAAATTATTGGTGAAGCAGCTAATAAGTTATCTGAAAAAGTATATCAGATTAAAACCGGATATTGCAATTGCGAGTGGACCTCCAATTTATCTTTCGCATTTAGATCATAAAATGGCAACAGAGGCAGCAGAAAACATAGTTTTTTTAAGCAGTAAGGTTGAGACTTTAATAATTGATAACCATCATTCAGGCCAGATAAAATCTTTCAAATTTTGAAAGATTTTATCAGTATTTTAGCGCTAAATAAAGATAAAAAATATTATCAGAGCAAAGAATTATTTTCTCTCCTCGAAATAGCTTGTTAAAAGATTAGATAAAGGCATCAGCAGTGGAAAAAAGGCAAAGGTAAAATATTCTATTGTACTGACTCCTAAGACGGCTGTCATCATTAAGGCATTAACATTCCAGGGGATTAAGGGTGAAAAAATAAGGCCGGAATCTCCAAGTGCTCTTGCCATTACTTTTCTTTCTATATTCATCTGATCATAGTTTTTACCCAGCATTTTTGCCGGTAAAAATACCCCCAGAAATTGATTGCAGCCTAAGCCAGCAGCAAGAATACCGGAAATAATAGTAACAGAAATCAGATGCATTTTTTTCTTGATCAGGTGCAGAAATGGTTTTAAGAGGCTGTTTAAAACACCCATTTTTTCTAAAAGTCCACCTAAAAGCACAGCAAAAATTATTAAAGAAATAAGCTCCAGCATACTCGTTAAACCACCACGAGCCAGAATATTATCTATAAAATCTATTCCTGTTCTATTACTGAAACCTCTAAACATAATATTTAAAAGTTCTGACCAGCCTCTTTCTGTAAAATAGATCCCTATTAATAATGAAAAAAGAATATTTAAAGCAATATTGATGATAGTGGGTACTTTTAAGACTGCCAGTACAATTATTAATATTGGTGGTAAAAGCAGCCAGAAAGAGATCTGAAAGTGTTCGTTCAGCATTTGACTTAATAATTCTAAATCACCTATATTTGTAGTACTGGAAAAATTACTTAAACCAAGAAAGAGAAAGCCTAAAGCAGTAAGTAAATATGGTATAATAGCTGTTTTAAACATATGGTAAATCATATCCATCAGGTTTGCTTCAGAACTGTGAGCTGTGATAATTGCAATAGAAGAGACCGGTGACATTCTGTCTCCCACATAGGAGCCGGAAATGATTGCTCCTGCAGCTAAAGGCAGACTAAGACCCATTGTTTGAGCGATACTGATTAAAGCAAGTCCAATTGTACTTGCAGTTCCGACAGCAGTTCCAACTGCCATTGAAACCAGAGATGTTGAAATAAATGAAAGAATAAAAAAGTATTGAGGACTAATTGTCTGCAGTCCATAAAAGATCACTGTTGGTACTGTACCTACAGCTATCCAGAGACCGATCATCATACCAAGTAAAAATAAGATTAGAATAACATTACCTATATTTCTAAAACTCGAAAAGAGCATTTCTTCAATTTCCTGCCACTTATATCCCCATATTAGAGCTAAAGATATAATTATCATTATTTCAAAAAATAGAGCAATCTGTATTGGTGCTTCCCAGAATAATACAGAGAGCAGGATTAAGAAGACCATTGTAATCACAGGTATTATTGCCTGTTTAAAACTCAACATTTTAATTCCCCCAAAATTATCTATTTATATCTTACTATATCAATATTACTATATAATTAATTCTGAACATATGTCAAACTTTTATTTGCTTATTTTCTTGAAATTAATTTACCAAATTATTTCACACTATGCTTTAAACACCTTATATAATATTCAAAAAGTTTACAAATTAATATTCTAATGATAAACTTATGTATATATTATTAAGAATAATTATGAATTTGAAAATGAGAAGTAGAGTAGAAGAGTAAAGAAAGGAATGATTTTATGAATTTTATATTTTTATCACCTTATTTTCCAAACAATTTCTATAATTTTTGTGTGGAACTTAATAAGGCTGGTGTCAATGTACTTGGTGTTGGTGATTTAGCATATGAGGAATTGAGAACTGAACTTAAGGATTCACTAACAGAATATTACAGAGTTGATGATATGGAGGACTATTCTCAGCTGCTTAAAGCCTGTGGATATTTCACCCATAAATATGGAAAAATTGATCGCATTGAATCTCATAACGAACACTGGTTGGAAACTGATGCACGCTTAAGAACTGATTTTAATGTTGAAGGTTTAAAAATCGATGAAATTGAACCTATGAAATATAAATCAAAGATGAAAGAGGTCTTTAATCAGGCTGGTTTAAACACAGCCCGCGGTAAGGTTATTGATAATCTGGAAGAAGCAGAAGAATTTATTGCAGAAGTTGATTATCCTGTTGTTGTTAAACCAGATAATGGAGTTGGAGCAGTTGATACCTATAAAATCAACAACCATGAGCAGTTAGTAGATTTTATTGAAAGTAAATTAGACCTTGATTATATAATGGAAGAATATATTGAGGGTAAAATCTACACCTTTGATGGTCTGACAGATGGAGAGGGAAATATTGTTTTCTCATCCTCAATGACTTACAAAGGTGGAATAATGGAAACTGTTAATGAAGGACTTGATATGTATTACTATATACCAAGAGAGCTGCCAGAAGATATAGTAGAAGTCGGAATGAAAACAGCTGAAGCATTTGAGCTTAAAGAAAGATTTTTTCACTTTGAATATTTTAAGCTTGATGATGGAAGAATTGTTGCTCTGGAAGTCAATGTGAGGCCTCCCGGAGGCTTGACCCTTGATATGTTTAATTATGCTAATGATATAAATATCTATAGAGGTTATGCTAAATTGATTGCTCACGGCAGTTTTGATCAGGATATAAGCAGAAAATACAACTGTTTTTATGTCGGCCGCAAAAACTTTATCAATTATAAGCATTCTCTAAAAGATATTATATATAATTATGGTGAATATATAGTTTTACATGAAGCTATTTCTCCTATCTTAGCTCCAGCAATTGGAGATTATGGTATAATTTTAAGAACTGAGAAGCTTGAGCAGGGTAAAGAAGCTGTTCAATATGCGGTAGAAAAAGTATAATGATAGTTAAAGAAGAAAGTAGGTAATATTATGAAAGTAGAATACAGAAATTTTTATAGTTCAAATTTAAATAGAGAAATGCCTTTTAAAATTTATGGACATGCAGGTAAACCAATGCTTGTCTTTCCTTCATCTGGAGGCAGTTTTCATGAATATGAAGACTTTGGTATGATTGATGCCATCTGGCCCTTTATAGAAAATGTTGAGATAACAGTCTATGCAGCCAGCAGTGTTGATTCTAATTCCTGGCTTGATTTTAATCTGCATTCACATGATAAAGCAGTAATCCATAACAACTATGATCGGTATATTGTTGATGAGCTGCTGCCTTTTATCAAATATCACTCTGACTGGCAGGGTGGATTAATTAGCAGTGGTTGCAGTATGGGTGCCTATCATGCAGTTAATTTTTACTTTAAGCATCCAGATGTTTTTGATACAGCTGTGGCATTAAGTGGTATTTATGATGCCAGATTTTTTACTGGAGGCTATATGGATACAGAAATCTATTTGAATTCTCCGGTTGATTACGTAAAAGAACTGGAAGATGAATGGTATTTAAACCACTATCGGAACAACAAGCTGATTATCTGTGCCGGTCAGGGCAGGTGGGAAGAAGATACTTTAAGAGATACCAGACTATTGGACACAGTTCTGGCAGAAAAAAATATTCCTGCCTGGTTTGACTACTGGGGTTATGATGTTGATCATGACTGGACAGGCTGGAGAGAGCAGATGCCTTACTTTTTGGGGAAACTTAAAGAGAGTGGTATTATTTAACTTAATCTAAATTAATAGGGTTATTAAATGCTGAAAAAATAGTTGATAATTGCTGACAGAGGAGTTTATGAATGCTAAAAGAAAAGATAGATATTAAAATCATAAAAGACTTTTATTCTGAGGTATTAAAAAACAAAAGAAAGATTAGAATTTATTTACCTCCTTCTTATTCGACTGAAAAGAATAAGTATTATCCAGTTTTATATGTCCACGATGGCCAGAATGTTTTTGAAGGCAAAAAATCTTATTCAGGCGAATCCTGGAATCTCCATCAGGTGACAGAACAGTTAATCAGAGAAAATTTGATAGAAGAAATCATAATTGTGGCTGTGGATAATATGGAAGAAGAGAGATTAAGTGAATATGCTCATCAGGATGGATTTTTTAAGGGTGAAAAAATTAAAGGGCGCGGTTTTGATTACGAAAAGTTTTTAATCAGAGAATTGATGCCTTTTATAGCAGAAGAATATAGAATTAAAGAAGGGTCAGAAAACACAGGTTTAATGGGGTCTTCAATGGGAGGTCTGGTTACTTTTAATATAGGTTTAAGAAGATCAGATTTGTTCTCAAAACTGGCAGTAATGTCACCTTCTCTCTGGTGGGGAAAGAGTTCTCCCCTGGAAAAAATTAATTCCTATGATTATCAAAGCTTAAACTCCCAAATCTGGCTGGATACCGGTGAGGCTGAGGGTAAGTTTATGTCTTTTACAGAAGATGTAATTTATGAACTAAAGTATTTAAAAAATAATTTAAAACTGGATTTAATCTATTATCAGGTTCCTGAGGCTATTCACAGCGAAACAGCCTGGGCGGCTCGAGTCCACTGCCCCTTACTTTATTTTTATGGTGACACTGGAGAAGTTAAAGAAATTGAATTAATTGGCAGTGAAAAAATAACTCTTAAGGGTGTAAAAGAAAGAATTAATCCTGTACTTACTTTTGACAGTGCTTTTAAAATGACAGCTTTAGAAGGAGAATTTAGATCACTTAAACCAGAAATTTTGAAAATTAATGAAAACGGTGTTTTAACTCCCAGAAAAACGGGATCAGCAGAAATCGAATTTATTGTTTTTGGTTATAAGGCTTCTAAAAATATTAAAATAGTAAATAAATAAAACCGGATAGATGATATGTCCCCCTTTCTAATAGGCAGATTAAATTATAAAAATCTGTTCTATCAGAAAGGGGTTTTTAATGCTAGAAAAATTTATTAATTCCAGCTAATATCTGCTTCTTTTCTGGGAACTGTTCTAGAATATTTGACATCAGGATAGCCTATAACCAGCGCAGTTACTATTTCCTTAGTTTCTTTAATATTTAGAAATTCTCTAACTTCTTCTTTGTCTTTTGCTCCTCTTAAAGTGAAACCACTAAATAATACTCCTAAATCTAACGCATTAGCCATTAATTCCATATTTGAAGAAGCTAAAGAACCATTGACAGTAGAATTTGCTGAAACCACAATTACAAGTGGAGCCTCAAAAAATAAGCGATCATTATGTACAGATTCGTTTTGATATTCTTGATACATTTGTGTCCATATTTCAGCATATTTCTTAAACTGCATTGTTTCCGGTCCTAAATTACTAAGTATTGATTTACCTTTTTCATTTAGATTTTTTAATATCAGTTCTCTAAATTCACTAATTTTATCTTTAACTACTGTAAAAGAAACATCCTGTTGATTGCTTCCAGTTGGAGTAAAACGGCCTGCTTCTATAATTTTCATAATTTTATTATTTTCTACTTTCTTTTTTTTGAATTGCCGAATAGTTCTTCTAAATTTAATGAAATTCAGAAGATTATCTGCGGGAATCGAAAATTTTTCTTCATTATATTCTTTTACTTCATCCATATTATATTCAGTAGTTGATACTGCATTTATAGGGCAAATGGCAATACAATGACCGCAGTTGATACAAATCTTATTTTTTATTTTAGCTTTTCCCTCGACCATTAGGATATCATTTACTAAGCAATCATCAAGACACTTACCACAACCAATACATTTTTCTTTATCTACTTTCATCATTTAAAAAATCACTCCTATTATATATTATTATTTTAGAAAAATATTACACATTTGTGTAATCAAGTGTTTTTTAGTATACTAATATTGATAGATTTTGTCAACTTAGAAATAAAGAAGAAGTTTTGGAATCTTATATCAATCAAATAATAGAAAATCATATTCAAAGATATCTACAGATGAATGATTATTCGGAGATTACCATTGCAGAAGTATATTTTAAGTTGTGGGCTAAACACTTAGATTTTGTACTTTTACTAAAGAAGAATGATTTATTGATTTTATTAAAAGGATTTGAAAAATATATAGAGGAACTTGATAAAGCTTTTTCGGCATTTAGCTGCTTAGGTCTTAGTAAACATTCTGCTGAATATGCTCCTAAGTTTTATGCTGGTGCTCTGTGGAGTACTTTAGATAAATGGATTGAAAAAGGGATGGAAGAATCTCCAACAGAACTTGGAGAATTATTTGGTGAATTAATTGGTTGGTAGATTGAAATCACTAAACAATAAGGCAATAAAAGGCATGTCTGTTATTTTTCATAGCAATACATGCCTTTTATTTTTAAGTTTAAATTTAAGTCTTGATCTGAACAGTTAATAATTAAGCTAATTTTTTAATTATCTTTTCTAAATATCTTGATTTCATTTGTTTGCTGGCCATTGCCTGTTTAATAGGTGGCAACTTTAAGATGGCAGAAACAACAGCCGCCATAGCCCGGTGGCTGCCGAAGGCCTGATTCTCAAAAATAAGATTGGCCAGTTTACCTCTTTCAATTGCCATCATAACTGTCCGATGAATTGAATTAACAGGTGTTATAATTTCCTGCTCTCGCCGCTGAAGGCTGAGAGAACTATTAGGACAGGATCTAACACAGACACCACAGCCCAGGCAAACATCCTCATCGATCACTACTTTCTCATCCTCTCTGGAAATTGCATCGATCGGACAGGCTTCAATACATTTGCCGCAGTCAATACAGCTTTTATAATTAATCTGAGGCAGATAATGAGTGGTCTGAACCGGATGTAAGTTTCCAAACTTTTTTGCAGCCAGCAGAGCTTCACAGCAGCAGCCGCAGCAGTTGCAGATAAAGGTAGGACTCTCCCTTACGTTTTCTCCACACTGTACTAGTCCGTGCTCATAGGCCTGATGGAGAAGATCTAAACATTCGGAACTGTCAACCCGGTGTGCATGATCATGTCTGATTAAAGAATCAGCAGTATTATTAAAAGTCATACAGATATCAAGTGGAGCATCACAGGCTTTGTCCAGATGGTGCATTTTATGTCTGCAGTAACAGGTACTGATTCCTATATCATCAGCACTTTCTATGATATGACTTGCTTTTTCAAAATCCAGAATATGAACCATATTATCTTTCGATAGTACTTCTTCATTAACATAGATCCTTCCAAGTTTGGTCTCACTGGCTAAAAACAGATCCTTAATAAAATCTTCTTCAACATTTAAATATTGATGATATAATTCTGCCAGCAGTTCCTGATTAATATCCTGCCTGGTTCTCATCATTGAAAATTCGAAAAAACCTGCCATTGGAGGTGGCAGTACATATTTTTTGACTCCCTGATCCTTAGAATCAAGAAGGATTGCTCTTCCGGCAAGTTCATCCAGAATATTTTCTGTTTTTACTTTGTCCATCTTTAAAATCTTAGCTGCTTTATCAACCGTAAAAGGTTTGATTGGCAGTTGGGCAACTATTTTAGCTTCTTTTTCACTGAAAAGTATTGATAAGATTTTGTATAAAGTTTCAGATGGTGGTGCTCCCTGTGGAAATTGATTCAATCTTTCTTCAAGACTTTTATATGCTGATTTCGCTGTTTTGTGTGACAAATTATCACCTCTTCCTTTTTATATAATTAGACAATGGTGAAATATTTCCTTTAAATTTATAAGTGATTTTTGAATATGAAAAGATTTTCTCAAACTTATATGAAATTATTTTTGTATTAACAATGGGTATCGCAACAGCAGTTGCCTTTGCCACTGGGGGAAGTACTATCAAATCAGCAATTGGAACACCTTATCTGGCAAATACTATTGCTATAGCAGTTGTTATATTTCTGCTGACAATTTTTGGGGCTAAACTGGTACGCGAATTTGCCACTTATATAGGAATTGCAATTATTATTGGAGTAATATCTACAGTAGTAAATTTTGTTTTTGGAGGAGTAAAGAGAATTATTTCCTGGTGGACAAATGATAATACTGGCCGCAGTCATTCAATAATTGCTTCAATTATTTTTGTACTGATTACCTGGTCTATTGCCCGTTTTGGTTTAATTCCTTTAGTTGCCAGAGGATATGGTTTTTTAGGTTATTTAGGAATACCGATGCTGATCTTACCAGTTTTTTATAAGCTGATTAAAAGAAAATTAGGTGGCTCAGTCACAGCTATAAGCATGGGTCCCCAAAGAGCAGAATCTGCTTTGAAAGAGGCGGCAAGGGGAGCAGATAATGTTTTCTTATTAACTGATAATAATTTTGCAGGTGCTGATACAATTGCAACTTCAGGTGTTCTGGCTGCAGCCGCAGGAAAATTGGTTGATTTTGATTTAATTATTGCCGGTGAGATGAGTGTTGATGGTGATACTGCTCAAGTTGGTCCTCAAACTGCAGAGTTTTTAGATATCAATCATGCGGCTTATGTAAGTGATATAACTTCAGTCTCCGAAAATGCGATTACTGTTACTACTTCTCTCTGGGAAGCTAATTATAAGAAAGTTTTTAATTATCCGCTGCTGCTTACAGTAACTAAGGATCTTAATGATCCTCGACTGCCCTCATTTAAAGATAAGATGAGAGCCAGAAAAATTGAAGTGAAAAAATTTGATCTTGAAGCAATAAAAGATCAGCTTCAGCTCAAAGAGGTTGGATTTAAGGGTTCTCCAACCTGGGTTGAAAATATTGTTGTACCTCAAAAAATTGAAAGAAAAGTTAAAGTATATAATAAAGATGAGACAGAAAAGGCTATTGCTGATTTAAAAGAAATACTAAAAGCTAAAAATTTGATGGAGGCTTAATCATGGCAGAAAAAAATAAATTATTAATAATTGCATAATATACTAAATGCAGGAAAAAGCATTTAAATAAAGAATTTAAGTGACTGAGCCGGGAATTTTTCCCCGGCTATTTTTTTATCTTATTACTTATGTGATATAATTATATATGATTTTAGGAACTTAACTATAAAGTATGAATATCGAATCAGTAATTCCTTTATCTGTCCAGGAACAAAAATCAGAAAGTAAAGTGAGGAGCCTGTCCTATGGCTGATTTCAGATTAAAACATCTAATTACTACCGGAGTTAGAGAAGCAGAAATGATAGAATCTCTGCTTAAAGATAATAATATTGAAGTAATTGTTCGTCATGATGAATTTGGTGATTACAGCATGCTCTATATGGGTTTTTCTGCTTTTAATATAGAATTATATGTAGCAGAAGAAGATTATGCGCAGGCTCAAGACCTTGTGTCTTCTCTAAATATAAAAGCTGAGCAGAAAGAAGATGAGTCAAATAGAACCGAAAACGATCAAAATGAGAAGTCTTTTTCCCATTATCTGGCCCTGACTGCTAAGATAATTATCATCATTTATCTTTTATTTAACCTGGCTGCTTTAATTTTTTAGATTTAGAGGTTATAATTTAATTGAAATGTGTTTAAGATAGAGACTGTTAATTAAGTACCGGTATTTTCAACTCTAGAAATCAATTAAAAGAAGTGGGAGGGATAGTTTGAAGAAAAAAATTGAAAACTTGATTCATAATTACATTGCTGAATATCAAAAAAAAGATGAAATCAAAAGTGAGTGGAAAGATCCAGTAATTAAATATGCAGCTGCAGATGATCCAATGTTTAAAGAATTAAAAGACGCAGTTTCAGAAAGTCACCTTATGCCTGAGGATATATTACCTGGAGCTCAAACAGTTATAGCTTATTTTATTCCTTTTACCAATAAAATATCTAATTCCAATATTGAAGATAAATACAGCTCTCCTCAGTGGGCAAAAGCATATGTTGAAACAAATCAGCTAATAGCAGAATTAAATCAGCAGTTAAAAAATAAATTGTCAGAAAAAGGGTATCAAGCAAGTCTGATTGCTGCAACAAATAATTTTGATAAAGAAAGGCTGCTCAGTGACTGGTCACACCGACATGCTGCTTATATAGCTGGCCTGGGAACTTTTGGTATCAATAATATGCTGATCACGGAAAAGGGATGTGCCGGTCGGATTGGAACTTTAATTACTAACTTAAAAGTAGAAGCATCAGAGCGAACTGAGAAAGAAAGATGCTTTAATAAAGCCGGTTTTAACTGCAGTAAATGTGTGGACCGCTGTGTTAATGGTGCTCTGCAGGAAAATTCATTTGATCGTCATCTGTGTTATGATCTGCTTTTAGAAAATGATAAACTGCATCTGGAATCAGAATTAACGGATGTCTGTGGTAAATGTTCTGTTGATTTACCATGTTCTTTTACTTCTCCAGTTTAAGATTATTAAAATTCAATCGGAAGGGATGAAATTATGAATTTAAATATCAAAGGTAATTCGGCAATAGTAACTGCTTCCAGCAGTGGGCTGGGTAAAGCGGCTGCAGCTGCTCTCGTTAAAGAGGATGTTAATGTGGTTATTAACGGCAGAGATCAGCAGAAATTGGACACAGCTTTAAAGGAACTAAACGAATTAGAAGGAGGAAGAGTTATTTCCTCTCAGGGTGATATAACTAAAAAAGAAGATATTGAAAACCTGGTTAAAACCGCAGTTGATAATTTTGGTAGACTTGATCATTTAGTAACTTCCGCCGGTGGACCTCCTGCAAAATCATTTGTGGAAACCACAGAAAGTGACTGGTATGACTCTTATGATTTGCTGGTGATGAGTGTAGTCAGAATAGTTAAAGAATCTCTTTCTTATTTAAAAGCAGATGGAGGAGGGACGATTGTTAATATAACTTCAATTAGTGTTAAGGAAGCAATTGATAATCTGGTCCTTTCTAATTCTGTTAGAATGACTGTTATTGGTTTAATGAAAACACTAGCGAAGGAGTTAGCTCCAGAAATTAGAGCTAACGCCGTTCTACCTGGCGCTCATGAGACAGCTAGAATTGAGGATTTAATCAACTCACAGGTAGAAAATGGAGATTTTGAAAGCTATCAGCAGGGTTTAGCAGCTAAAAGTAAAAGTGTACCCTTAGAAAGAATAGGTACACCTGAAAAACTTGGTGATTTAATTGCTTTTTTATCATCACCAAAGTCTAATTATATCAATGGAAGTTCTATTGTTGTTGATGGAGGAGCAGCCAGTTCTAATTTATAAACTGGCATAAATACAGTCTTCAACTAATTCAATGTCATTTTTGGCTGCAAAGTCTCTAATTTCCTGACTTCTGGTTCCAGGCTGCAGCCAGACGTATTTGATTCCCAGTTTATTAATTTCTTCCATAACTTTAATTCCGATTTTTGGATTTACTACTAGATCGACAACATCAATCTGTTTATCTATAGAACTGAGATTATCATAACATTTTAGACCGGCGACTTCTTCAAATTTAGGATTAATAGGGAAGACATTATAGTCATTTTCTTTTAGTTTTTTAGGAATTTTATAGCCAAATCTGTTTTCTTTAGTTGTAGCACCAATAACTGCCCAATTTTTTAATTTCATAGTTTTTTCTTTTAAACTCATAATATCATCTCCTTAGAAAATAATTTTAACTATTTATTCAAGTTTATCAAAATAACATTCAAAAAGTCAATAAAAGAAAGGAGCCTGTTATGACAAAAAAACTAAAAGTTTCAATAATTACTGGTGCTTTGCTTGGAATTATCTGTATTATCGGTGGAGGAATAAGAATGGGTTATAGTGGCAGTGGACTATATTTATTTGCTCTCTGGTATAACCGGTTAATAATGGGTATTTTGATTGGATTAACTAAAATGAAACCGGGAGTTAATGGCTTAATTAGAGGTGGTTTTTTTGGTTTTATTGTCTCGCTTGCTTTTTATCTGTCCACAGGAATGACTGATTTAATTTCATTTTTAGCAGGGATTATCTATGGGGTTATAATTGTAGCAGCAGCCAGAAAATTTGAATAAGCAAATAAAAAACGCAGCAGAAACAAACTTAAAATGCGTTTTTTGCTTTAAGTATTATTTATATACTGAAATGTGTTTTTTCCTGAGCGGCAATTTATGGTATAATATATTTAAAGTTTGGGGTTTTGATAGGGGTGATTTTAAATTAAAAGTTTTATAATTATTGGATTGGGTAATTTTGGTGCTACAATAGCACGTAATTTAGCTCAGCATGATTTTGAAGTAATGGGTATAGATATTTCACAAAAAAAAGTTGATAATCTTAAAGGAGATATCACTAAGGTTGTTGCTGGAGATGCTTCTGACAAAAATGTTTTAAAGTCACTAGAGGTTGGACATTTTGATGTTGGCATTGTCACAATGAGAGATGAAGTTTTGGCTAATATACTATGTACTATCCAATTGAAGGAATTGGGAGTTAGTGAGGTTATTGCAAGGGCCAGCAGTGATGTACACGGTAAAATACTGGAAGAATTAGGTGCTGATAAAATAGTTTTTCCAGAAAGAGGTATTGGCCAGATGATCAGCCAGTTTTTTGTTTCGGGAAGTACTGATATATTAGAGTATGTTAATTTTACAGCAGAAAGCAGTTTAATGACTTCTGATCATAGTTTAATTGAGATTCCTGTTCCAGATTTTATGGTAGGTAAAAACTTGAAAGAATTAAAACTTAGAACCAGGTATGGGGTAACTGTGATTGCAGTTAGAAATGATGAAATACAGTATGATCCTGATGCAAATACAAAATTTAACGATGGTGATACGCTTTTAGTGTTTGGAAAAAATGAAAATTTAAACAAATTAACTGAATAAATAATATTTTTTAGGGTGATAATAATTAAAGTAATAGATTTTAAAAAGTATTTAAAAGAATACGATCAGACTACAGGACTTTATCCAGAAGAATTAATGAAAATTGGCGAAAAATATCATGATAAAGGGTATTTAACTAAAAAAGAATTATATCAATTAGCACATTTAAATTCTACCCGCAGTTCTTATCATGTAAAAAAAAATCCGGCCAGCAGAGTGGAAAAAGTAACTGAGGCAGCCTACCAGTTGAACGATGATTTTTGTCGACTCGCCTTATATACAAGTTTAATGGGGATAGGAACCCCAACTGCTTCTGCTATTTTAACTGCTCTGGATTCTGAAAAACACTGTGTGATTGATACCAGAGTCTGGGCCACCCTTTATAATCTTGACTATTTTGAAAAAGAAAAGGAAAGTTTTAAACCTGAAGACTACCTTAAAATAATGGGGATAGTTAGAGAAATGGCAGCTGAATCAGTGTTTTCGCCCGCAGAAATTGGCTATGCGTTATTTGCTTATGATGCAGCTAATCGGGAAAGAAACTTACACTAATATTTTATAATACTATCAGTTATCAAATCAAAAATGTTTGATTCAAAACAATTAAATTTGACGTAACGAAAATAAGTATTAGGGGGATTTTATGAATAAAGCAATGCTCTGCACCATAAAAAGAGATCAAGAAGAGAAAAAGATACTGATCATTAAAAATAAAATAAATACTGAAAAACATGATTTAAAAGTTGATTATCAGCGGGAAGATACTGATCCTGATGTGCAGCATCTTATTAGTTCTCAGGTAGGTCAAAAATTAAAAATTGATTTTTTAGAAGGCGCAGAAAGCTGGAAGTTAGTGAGCAAAAAGATGTTTATTTCTAATTTTGATTATGCCTATGATTTATCAAGTTTAAAGGAATTTATTGATTCCTTAATTTTATTTAAAGCTAATGATAGAGAGATTGATCAGGAAATAATAATTATGTTAAAAAATGATATTTTTTCTACAGCAGCTTTCTGGGAAAATGATAATATAGATCAGGACTTAACTTCAGAACTGATATTGAAATACTGGGAGTTAGAACCTATTGAGTCTTATCCTGAAAATGATTATTATAAAACTCTACTGCAGTTTGCTGATGGAGAAATTGAGAATATTGATCAAAAAACTGCTAATTTCTGGTTTGATATTCCAGCAGATATTAGAACAAAGGTAAATGAGTTGATTAAAAAAGGGGAAATAAAATTTAATAATTATTTAATTTATCTGCAGACAAGAGATAATTATATTTTAAATAATTTACTGCTTGACTTTATTAAGGATGCAGCAGATGAAAGTCAGGAGAGCATTAATAATTTATTTGAAAAATTTCACTATCAACTAATCGATGAGTTAACAAAAAAGGCCTTAGAAAAGAATCAAAAAATTGAACTGGACCCAATTATTCCTCAGCCTGAATCTAAAAGATCAGAATTAGAATTAAATCCTGACCTAGAGATGAAAGATTATTCTCTGCTTGAAATATTTGATCATTATTCAATTGAAATAGACTTTGAAAGTCTTAAATTATTCTCTGAAGATTCAATTGTCTCATTATCGGATTATCTAAAAAGTCTGGCTTCACATCTAAATTATCTAAATGAAATGAGAGAAAAGTTAAAATGTGACAGCTGTGGACAGAGGCTGGATTATGATCTTGATTATTCGCAAAAAATTGCCGCTTATAAGGTGAAAGCTGCTCGCTGTAATAATCTAGAGTGTGAAAAATTTGATCAAGAAATAAATTTTTGAATTTTAGATTTGAGGTGTTTACAATTATTGATAAAGATAAGATGAAAATAAAAATAATTAAAAATGGACCCTACTGTGTCTTTGGTTTTGTACCATTAACTGAAAAGATAATTACTCCAGTGGATAAACATTATGAATATCGAGGGGGTCGTAAACTACCGCAAAAAGACACCTATTCGCTCTGCCGCTGTGGAAAAACTAAAACACCACCTTTCTGTGATGGCTATCATGAGCGGATAGATTTTGATGGTGAAGAAACTGCATCTAAATTGCAATATGATACAAGAGCAGATCTCCTATCAGGCAGAAAAATTGATTTAATGGATGATCATCGCTGTGCTTTTCTTCGTTTTTGTCATACTGAAAAAGGTAAGACCTGGGATTTGATTGAGCGATCTGACAAGCTGGAAGAAAGAAAACTGGCAATTAAATCAGCCGAAGAATGTCTGGCAGGAAGATTAACTGCAGTTTCTAAAGAAGGTTTAAAACTGGAAAAAGATTTTAAGCCAGCAGTAGAAATTCTGCAGGACCCTGAAAAAAATGTTAGTTCTGCTATCATTGTCAAAGGCAAAATAGAAATTGAAGGAGCAGATGGAGAAAAATATGAGCCCAGAAATACTTTAGCTCTCTGCAGATGTGGTGAGTCAGATAATAAACCATTCTGTGACTGCAGTCATGTGCATACTGGTTTTAAAGAATAATTTAAAACATAAGAAATAATTGAGGAGGATCAGAATGAGCCTAAAAATTATGCATACAGGTGATGTACACCTGGGAATGAAATTCAATCAATATCCCCAGATCAGTAATGATCTGGAAGAGGCCCGCTATCAGGCTTTAGAAAATATAATTATAGAAGGAAATCAGAGAAATGTTAATTTGTTGGCTATTGCAGGTGACCTTTTTGATAAAGCCAATATCAAAAGTGTTAATATCAAAAAAACTATAGATATTCTGGATAAATTTGCAGGTGATGCAGTTCTGATTTTACCCGGAAACCATGATTACAGTGATGGTATTACAGCTCTCTGGGATCAATTTAAAAAAGATATTAAAGGGAGAATGCTGATTTTAGACCAGGAAAGGATTTATGATCTTAATGATTTTGGGATTTCAGCTGCTGTTTATCCTGCCCCCTGTGATAGCAAACTCTCCAGCGAAAATAAGCTGGGGTGGATTAAAAGTTTAAATGAACGGCCGGATTCAAATTATCATCTGGCCTTAGCTCACGGGGCTCTGGCAGGCTTTTCTCCTGATTTAAATGATGATTATTTTAAAATGACAAAAGAAGAATTACTTGATTTAAATATGGATCTCTGGCTGCTGGGACATTCTCACCTACCCTATCCTGAAATGAAAAATGTAAAAATGCAAAAAATATTTAATAATGGAACCCCAGAACCAGATGGAATGGACTGCAGTCATCCTGGATATGCCTGGTATATAGAATTAGATGAAAAAAAACAGGTTCAGGCGGAGCAGATTAGAACCGGCAATTATCATTTTTCTGATTTAGAAAAGAAAATAAGTTCTCAGGCTGAACTAAAAAATCTAGTTAATCAGATCCTGGATTCTGAGCCAGAAAATAAAATTCTGCGCTTAAAGCTTAAAGGAAAGCTTTCCCGGGAGGACTTTGCAGTTAAAGATAGATATCTGACTAAATTGAGGGACAACTGTTTTTATGCAAAAATTGATCAGAGTGCTTTAAATATCAAAATAGATCAGGATTTAATTACAGAAGAATTTGTTGAAAATTCATTTCCTCATCAGCTTTTGAGTGAGCTTGGAGATAATAGTCAGGCACAACAGCTGGCCTATAAAATGCTAAAGGAGGTACAGCAGTGAAAATAAAAAGTTTTGCAGCTGAGATTTTTGCAGGTATCAATGATAGAAGCTATCAATTTGATGATGGCTTAAATATACTGCTGGGTGATAATGAGGCTGGAAAAAGTACAGTAATCAATGCTATTTATGCCTCCTTATTTATCGGTCCTCAGATTAAATTAAATACAACTGAGGGAAAAGAATTTAAAGAGAGATTTCTGCCCTATCCAGATGGAGATTATGCTGAGGCAGAAGTTGAATTTGAAGTGGATAGTTCAGAGTATAAATTTTATAAAAAATGGAGCAACAGTAATTATAGGGGGTTTTTAGAATTAGCTGATGGCCGCAGAATAGAAAACCCAGCAAAAATTGCAGAATATAAAAAAGATATTTTCCCGTATGGTAAAAGCACCTATCAGAATATAGTTTTTAGCAGTCAGCAGGATATTAAGTCAACTTTAAAAAGAATTAATGCAGAAGAAAATCCAGAATTGATTGATACAATTAATTCCTTCCTGCGCAGAGCGGTAATGGAATTGGATGGTGTTTCTATTGATCAATTTCGCAGTAAAATAGATAATGAACTGGAAGCACTGACAAAAAAATGGAATCTTGAAACAGATGCTGTAAGTAACAGTGATCGGGATATTAACAATCCTTATAAAGTTGGAACCGGAGAAATTTATGACAGTTATATTGCTAAAGAAAAACTGAGAAGAAAAATTAAGGAAAGTAAAATTAACGAAAGAAGGTTTGAAGAGCTGGGTCTGGAAATCAAAAAATTAAAGAAAGAAGAAACAGATTTAGTTAAAAAAATTAAAGAGCTTTCGGAAATAGAAGCGGAAATCAATCAGCGGGCAGCAGTTGAGATAGAAGCAGAAAACATACTGGATAAGATTAAAAAAATCAGTAAAACAGCTCAAAAATGGCCGCAGTTTAAAGCTGAAATAGCAGAACTGGCAGAAAAAAGAAGTAAAGCAGAAAACAAATTAAGAGAATTAGAAGCAGAAAAGAAAAGGGCCAAAAAGCTGCAGTTAAAAAATGAAATAAAAGATAGGGTTGAGCAGATTAAAGCAGCAGAAAACAGATTGCAGGAACTGCAGAAATTAAAATCTGAGGCCAGGGTGTCTCAGGACCAGGTCGAAAAAATGGAAACATACAAAAATAAAATAGCAGAGACAAAAGCCAGTCTTAAAGCAGCAAGATTAAAAGCTAAATTGAACTTTTCTGCATCAGATCAAATTAGAGTATTAACTGGAGTTGAAGGGGAAGAAAGAATTTCTGAAGGAGAGATTATCGAAGCGGATGGATATTTGAGAATCAAAACTGATCAGATCGATATAGAAATTGAATCTGCAGAAATTGATTTTGACAGCCTCAGGGAAGAATATATTTTAAACCAGAAAAAGTTTGAGAAATTAAAGACAGAAATTCAGGTTGAAAGTCTGGAGCAGGCAAGAGAAAAGTTAAATAAAATTACCGAAATTAAAAGTAAAATTGATGTTACAAAAAACAGGATTAACGAACTTTTAGCTTCAGATAAGTTAGAAGCCCTGGAAAGCGAATTAACTAAACTTGAACAAATAGAAACTGCAAGAGAGATTGAGTCTTTAAATCCTGAAATTGAAGATTTAAAAACTGAAATCTCTGAATTAAATACAGAAATTAAAATTAGAGAAAATAGAATAAATGAATGGCAGGAAGAATATCAGTCGCTGACTGAACTGGAATCTATTTTAGCAGCTAAAAAAGAGAGAAAAGAAGAGTTAAAGGAAAATTTAGATGAACTGGCCTCTTTACCTGCTGAATACAGCTGTGCCAGTGAATTTATTAATGATCTAAAGGCAAAAAGAGCAAAAAGAGAAGAGTTAAATCAGAGTCTGAGAGATAAATTAGAGCAGCATCAGGAATTAGAAAATTTATTACCCACAGCTTCTACCAGAGAGATGGAGTCTGAACTTAAGGACCTGCAAAATAAATTTGAAAGTTTAAAAAGTAAAGCTAAAAACTTACTTGAAATAAAAAAAGTTTTTGAAAGAAAATTAGAGGAGATGGATCAGGACTCATTTAAGCCTTTAATAAATTCTTTCAGCAGGAATCTGCAGCAGTTAACAGCAGGTAAATATGAGGCAGGTAAAATTGATGCCAATTTTTCGGTTAGACTAAAATCAAAACAGAAACAGGAACTGCCTGGCAAATTTGAATTACTCTCCTATGGTACTTATGATGCAGCTGCTCTTGCCTTAAGATTTGCTATTTTTGATAATCTTTTTAGTAATCATGGTGGTTTTATAATTTTAGATGACTGCCTGGTAAATTTTGATCCAGAGCGGAGAAAAAATGCAGTCGAACTAATCAAAGAATATCAAAAGAAATATCAGATTATTTATACTACCTGTGATCCGGAGCGAGCAGCTGAATTTGAGGCAAATATAATACAGATTTAAGCAGCTCTAATCTGTGATCGTATAAAAAAAGAATTTGACAGATATAATTCTGCCAGAGACTTTCCTGTGCCCTTTAAAATTTCTTTAGGCTGGGCAACTGCAGAAGAGAAGAATATAAAGTTAACCGAAATTTATAATCAGGCTGATAAAAATATGTATAAAAATAAGGGTAGAAAGTAAAAATAAAAGTAAAAAGGCAAAAAAAATACAAGGTTCTGACGAATCTTCGTCGATCTCCTGTTTACAGTTTGTCTTTTTACTTTTCTTATTCTTTCCTTTTATTTTAGATTTAGTCCTCCATTACTATCTTTGATTTGCTCAAAGATTATTATTAAAGAAGCTTATTCCTTAATAATTTCTTTTTACTTACCATTAATAGTAACTTCTTTGGAATTGATCTTAAATTAACTCTCATCAATCTGATCAATTGAACTCTCATTTGACTTCTTCTAAATTTAAAATAAACTTAATTGAATAAGAATTTCAAAACACTACTTGTAAACATTTAATCTTAGGACTTCCTCAGAACCTTGTATATATAGTATAGTCCTAAAACTGAGAAATATCAAGGTTGAAAAATGTCGATTAAAGAAAATTAAGTTTTAATATCTTCCATTTTTAAACAAATACTAAATATATCATTAGTTTTCAGAAAATAGTCTCTATTATAAATATAATTTAAGAAACTCATATTATTTACACTGAAACAAATAAATGTTAAACTTAAATAATCTGGAATAACACAATTGGGAGGAATAAAAATGAAAAAAATTGGTTTAATTGGTGGAATGAGCTGGGAATCTACAGTTGATTATTATAAAATATTGAATAGAGAAGTTAAGAAAAGACTGGGTGAGCCTCATTCAGCAGAGATAATTATGTATTCGGTTGATTTTGCAGAAATAGAAAAACACCAGTCTGCAGGTGAATGGGGTAAACTAAGTGAAAAAATGATTTCAATTGCGCAAAAATTAGAAGCTGCTGGAGCAGAGATGATTTTAATTGGCGCCAATACTATGCATCAAATGGCACCTAGAGTACAGGCAGATATTACTATCCCCCTGCTGCATATTGCAGATGCAGCTGCAGAAAAAATCGAGGCTGAAGCTTATAAGAAAGTTGGACTGCTGGGGACTAAATATACTATGGAAGGCGATTTTTATAAAAATAGAATTGAAGAAAAGTATGATCTAGAGGTCATAATTCCTGAGTCAGAAGCCAGAGATTATATTCACCAGGTTATTTACCAGGAACTTATTTCTGGAATATTAAAAGATGAGTCAAGAGAGCAGTTTAAAAAAATAATTGAATCTTTAAAAGAAAAAGGGGCAGAGGGAATTATTTTAGGTTGTACTGAAATTCCGTTATTAATTAAAGATCAAGACAGCAGTCTTCCACTTTTCAATACAACTGAATTACATGCAAAAAAAGCAGTTCAATTTGCTTTAAAGGAATTTTAATCTAAATAGGGTTAAATTATTTTAGAATAATGAAATGATAAATTTTTAATTAAGAGGTGAGATTAATGTTTGCTAATAAATTAGTAGCAAGAGCAATGGAATATGCCGCTAAAGCCCATCGCGGTGGCTATCGAAAAGGGGGAGATGTTCCCTATATTGTACACCCTTTTGAGGTGGCAATGATTTTAAAGGAAAATGCTTTTGAAGATAAAATTATAGCTGCTGGACTGCTTCATGACCTCTTAGAAGATACAGAAGTAACGAGATCTGCTTTGAAAGAAGAATTTAATCAGGAAATTCTTGAGCTTGTTATATCAGCTTCTGAGAAATTACCGGGTAGAGAAGAAAGAAGCTGGGACTTAAGAAAAAAACAGACAATTAATTATCTTCAAAAAGAGGCAGCTTTTATTAATAAGGCTATTTGCTGTGCTGATAAACTCAGCAATGCCCGCAGTATTTTAAGAGATTTGGGAAAGGAATCAGCAGGTTTCTGGCAGAGATTTAGTGCTCCCAAAAAGAAACAGCAGTGGTACTATGAGTCTCTGGTCGTAAGCTTAAAAGAACTGGAAGGTTTAAAAATGTATGGTGAATTTAAAGAAGTAGTTGCTGAAATATTTAAGTAAATTTTAAAAAAACATGAAAAACCCGCTTATTTCCTCAACTTTTAGAAATAAATTGAAGAGCAATAGCGGGTTTTGTTTTTAAATTATTACAGATAGAGAATATAAACCAATAATCCATGAGTGGACGCCAGAATAACTGTTATATAAGCAAATATTTTATGAAGTTTCAAATTTAGTCTGGGATTTAAATTAAAAACCTTTCTAAAAAATCTAATCCCCAGTAAAAAGGTTATTAACAGTGAAGTCAGGGCACTAATGCCCAGTGGTATTATCCATTGGCTCATTTTGACCTCCTCCAGTAAAGTTAGAACTATATTTATTGTATAATTTATTCAACAGTTATTTCCTTTTCTCTGCTGCCAAATTTACTGCATTCAGCAGTTAAAGTAATAGTATCTCCTGATTTAGCTCCCGGAATCATATAATGTAAATATTGAACATCCTGATCTGTCTGGGTAATAAAGCTGTGTTCAATATTTTGATCATCATTTAAACGGACTGTAACATTGTTTACATAATGATCACTTATATTGTTAGAATTATGAGTGATAGTGACTTCCAGCATGTTATTTTCAGTGTTGAAAGACATTTCTACTTCTCCGGGTGGATGTGCAGAAATACTAAGAGTTAAACTAAGAATCAGAACAACAGCTAATAGCAAAACTTTTTTCATAATTATAACCCCTTTCTAATTTAAATATTGGCTGTAATAATATAATTAAACATAAAAACTATAATTCCTGCTTATATAAAATTATTATAAGTTGAATTTTACCTATTTTGTTTAAAGCTTAAATTTTTAATTGACTGCCTAAATTCTATTTTATAAAAAGGATTTTTAGTCTAAATACTGAACTATAATTAAAGTACTAGTTTAGAAATGTATTTCCAAAAGAGGTATAATAATGCTAAAGGAAGGTGAAATGTAAGTGTGGAATAGAAGTGAACTCAAAGAAAAGGCAAAGGGGAAATTAAAAGGTTTTTACTGGCAGGCATTTTTAGTTAGTTTTATCCTTGTTATAACAGGTGGCAGCCACAATAAACTTGATTGGGGTGGATCTGGTAGTACTACTTCTGGAACTTCGGGAGCAGGAGAATTTGCATTAGAGGTCGCTCTAATTGCTGTTCTGGGAGTATTAATTTTATTTGCTTTACGTATTTTTTTAGGATATGTTCTGGAAGTAGGAGGTAGAAAATATTTTATTGAATTAAGCAGGGGGAGTTCTGAGATTTCATATCTGCTAAAATATTTTGATAAAAAATATTATAAAAATATTATTATTGCCCTCTTGATCAGGGGAATCTATATTTTCTTATGGACTCTACTTTTAATTATTCCCGGGATAATTAAAATGTATCAATATCGCTTTGTCCCTTATATTATAGCTGAAAATCCGGAGATAGATCATAACGAAGCTTTAAGTCTCAGTCGAGAAATAACTGACGGAGAAAAAATGGATATTTTTATACTTGATCTTTCTTTTTTAGGCTGGTTTTTCTTAGGGGCCCTTTTTTTCGGAATAGGAATCTTATTTGTACAGCCCTATTATGATGCTGTTAATGCAGAACTTTATCAAAAGTTAAAAGTGAGAGTCTAAAAGTTTCATTATCAATTGACAGGATTGTTTTATACTGCAGTTAATTGGGGGAAATTATTATGGCCAATAGAAAAAAAGTGAATCAGGCAGTTAAACAGTTTCAAAAACAGAGACACAATTATGTAAATCTGAGGGCAGAAGTTGAAGTAATTTTAAGAGAAGCCTTAAATGAAAATGATATTGTTTTTCACAGTATAGAAAGTAGAGTAAAGTCTGTTGAAAGTTTTAGGGAAAAAGCAGAGCGAGATAAATATAGTGATCCAATAAATGAAATTACTGATTTAACAGGAATTAGAATAATTACTCTTTTTGAGAAGGAAATCCATCAAATCAGTGATATTATCAAAGAATTATTTGAAATTGATTATGCCCGCAGTGAAGATAAATCTGATCTGCTTGATGCAGATAAAATGGGTTATAAATCTATTCATTATATTGCAGAACTCAGCCGGGATAAAATTACTACAACTGAACTTGAAAGTTTTGCAGGACTTAAATTTGAAATTCAAATTAGGAGTATACTTCAACATGCCTGGGCAGAAATTGAGCATGATCGCAATTATAAATTCAAAGGAGAACTGCCCAAACATCTACAGCGTCGTTTTTATGCTCTGGCTGGTATGCTGGAAATTGCTGACCGGGAATTTAATATTCTTTCGGAAGAAGTAGAAAAGTTTCGTCAGGGTGAAGAATAATATAATTTTAGTTTACAGGAGGTTTTTAAATGTATAGAAAAGTTAAGAAATATTTTGAAGGTAGAGAAACTCAGGATGGTGCTGGTGTGAAATTAAGACGATGTTTTGGTTATCATCAGATACCTGATTTTGATCCTTTTTTGATGATGGATTTTTTTGATTCTACAAATCCTGAGGATTACAGAAAGGGTTTTCCCTGGCATCCACATCGCGGTATTGAAACTGTTACCTATTTAATAAAAGGAGAAATTAATCATTGTGATAGTATAGGAAATCAGGGTGTAATTAAAGATGGGCAGTGTCAGTGGATGACTGCTGGATCTGGTATACTGCATCAAGAATTACCGCAGCCTTCTCCAGAGATGCTGGGAGTACAGGTCTGGTTAAACCTTGCAGCAGATAATAAAATGACCGAACCTCAATATGGAGATATTACAGCAGATATGATTCCGGTTTATGAAGATCAGGATAAAAAAGTACATATTATTGCTGGAGAGTTTGCTGGCTTAAGTGGTGAGATTCAGAGAACTGATACTAAACCAACTTTTTTTGATGTTGAGTTAAATTCTGAATCTGAATTTATTTTTGAACTACCTGCAGAATTTAATGCTTATGCATTTTTAATTCGTGGTCAGGCAAACTTTGATCCAGAAAATGAGGAATTTAAGAACTATCCTCAGGGAGTACTGTATAAAAAAGGTAAAAAAATTAGAGTTAATACAGATAAAAACTCGGCTCGTTTTCTTTTTCTAGCCGGCAAAAAGATAGAAGAACCAGTAGCCTGGGGTGGACCAATTGTTATGAATACTAAAGAAGAACTGGAAGCTGCATCCCGGGAACTTGATAATGGAACTTTTATCAAAAACAAAAAAGAAAAGAACATTGATCAAGTAAATGAATTCTATCAAGAAGATTAAGTTAGGAGGCTAATTGTGAATGGAAAAGTTGTTTTAATAACAGGTGCTTCCAGTGGTATTGGCCGTTCAACAGCAGAAAAATTTTTAAATAAGGGATATATAGTTTATGGAGCTGCGCGAACTGAAAAAAAACTTAAATATTTGAGTGAGTATCCCGATGGACACTATCAAATTATGGATATTACTGAAGCAGAGATGAGAAAAAAATGTGTGCAGAAAATTTTAGATATAGAAGGAAAAATTGATATTTTAATTAACAATGCTGGCTATGGTGCCTATGGAGCGATAGAAGAAGTAGCACTGGAAGAAGCAAAAAGACAGTTTGAAGTAAACCTGTTTGGATTATCTGAATTGACTAAGTTAGTAATCCCGGGAATGCGAGAAAATCAGACAGGAAAAATTATCAACATATCCTCAATTGCTGGGAAAATATGGACTCCACTTGGCGGCTGGTATCATGCCAGCAAATTTGCTCTGGAAGGTTTAAGTGATTGCCTTAGAAATGAATTAAGAGAATTTGGAATTGATGTTATTTTAATTGAGCCGGGAGCAATTGAGACTAACTGGGCCGAAACAGCCGGAGAAAATCTACTTAAAACTTCGGGAGAAGGTATTTATCAAAAACAGGCTCAGCGGAAGGCCTCAAAATATAAAAATATGTATGGAGAAGGTGGACTGGCTGCTCAACCAGAGGTTGTTGCTTCGGCAATTATCAGGGCAGCAGAAAGCTCTAATCCTAAAGCAAGATATGCAGTACCAGCCCATGCAAAATTAATCTTATTTTTCCGCTGGCTGCTGCCGGACAGGATTTACGATTTTTTTACCAATAAATTTTTTTGATAAATCATTCATAAGTGATATAATAAATAAATGAGAGAATATATAGAAGGAGCTGTTTTTATGGGTGAAGACAATATTCAGAGACTTGAATACGAAGGTAAAGAGATAATTTTAATTCCAACTGCACATATTTCCAAAAAAAGTGCAGAACAGGTTAAAGAGGTTATTGAAAACGAAGAACCTGATAGTGTTTGTGTTGAGCTGGATGAACAGAGATTCAGTTCTATAAATGACGAAGATAGATGGAGTGAAATGGACATTTTCCAGGTGATAAAAGAAAAGAAATCCTTATTATTACTGGTTAATTTAATCATCAGTTCTTTTCAGAGTCGGATGGCCGAAAAATTGGGGATCAGTGCCGGTCAGGAAATGCGGCAGGGGATTGAGTCTGCCAAAGAAGTAGAGGCTGAACTGGTACTTGCTGATAGAAATATTCAGATTACTTTTAAGAGAGTCTGGAGAGGTCTTGGACTCTGGGAGAAGCTTAAATTGATTTTCCAGATTATTTCTATGCTATTTGTTGATGAAGAGATAACTGAAGAAGAGATGGACGAACTGAAAAATGGTGATGCCCTAAATATGATGCTGGAGCAGATGGGTAAATCTTTTCCAGGGATTAAAAAGTATTTACTTGATGAGAGGGATCAATATTTAGCAAATAAGATTAAAAATGCTCCGGGTGATAAAATTGTGGCAGTTTTAGGAGCAGCCCATGTACCCGGTGTAAAAAAAGAAATTTATAAAGAACAGGATCTAAGTAAAATCACTGTCCTGCCTCCTAAAGCCAAATGGGGTAAGATTTTTTCCTGGGGAATTCCGGCAGTTATTTTAGTAATTATTATTGTCAGCTTTATTAATAATATAAGTGCAGGAATTGAAGTTACCAAAGCCTGGATTATCTGGAATGGTTCCTTATCAGCTTTAGGGGTGCTTTTAGGTAGGGGACATATTTTAACTATTTTAACTGCATTTATTGTGGCTCCTATAAGTTCTTTAAATCCTGCTCTGGCGGCAGGGTGGTTTGCCGGACTTGCAGAAGCTTATCTTAAAAAACCAAAGGTTAAGGATTTTCAGAAACTTTCGGAAGGAATTAGTATTAAAGAAATTTATACTAATAAAGTTACTCATATTCTTTTAATTGTGATCTTAGCTAATCTGGGCAGTGTTATTGGTACTGCAGTTGGTGGAGCCAGTGTAATTAGAACATTTCTCAAATTTTTTAGTTTTTAATTCTAATTGAAATTATCAAATATTTATTCTGAAGACTCTTCTCTATTATGAGAAGAGTTTTTTAGAATTGATATTAAAAATTCAACTTTTATATAGTTGATTTAAGGAATTAAAATAGTTTGATTACCTGGTTGACTTCTTTGAATTCTAAATCTGCTGTTATAATCTAATTTTAAGGCTGTGGTATAATTTCGTCAATAAATTTTCTCAAAAAGTCGACAAGTTAATTACTCCTTGATATAATGTTTAATAAAAGAGAAGATAGAAGCAAGCAATATAAGACTACAGGAGGTTATAATTTTGCTTAAAATAGGAATTTTAGGACTTGGTACAGTTGGTAGTGGAGTAGTAAAGATTTTGGAGAAGAATGCTGAGAATATAAAGAATAAAGTTGGGACTGAAGTTCAAATAGAAAAGGTTCTTGTTAATAATCTTGAAAAAGAACGGGATATTGAAATTACTAGAAATTTATTAACAGATAATGTTGAAGATATCATAAATAATCCGGAAATTGACATTGTGGTCGAACTAATTGGGGGAGAACAGCCTGCCTATGATTACATAATTCAGGCTATTGAAAATGGTAAAAGCATTGTTACTGCTAATAAGCTGGTAATTGCCAAATATGGAAAGAGAATTTTTAAAAAAGCAGATGAAAATGATGTTCAAGTCTGTTATGAGGGAAGTGTAGCCGGTGGTCTGCCGATTATTCGTCCTCTGCAGAACTCTCTGGCAGCAAATAGAATTGAAAAAATATATGGTATTTTAAATGGGACTACCAATTACATCTTGACAGATATGAGTAAGGAAAAAAAGGATTTTGCTGAATCATTAAAAAATGCTCAGGAACTTGGATTTGCTGAAGCTGATCCCAGTTCAGACATTGATGGTCATGATGCTGCTTATAAGATTACTATTTTATCTTCACTGGCATTTGAACGTTTTGTCGATGTTAAAGAAGTTCATGTAGAAGGGATTAGGGATGTTGATATTGCTGATATAGAACTGGCTCAGGAGATGGGTTATGTTATTAAGCTGCTGGCAATTGCCAAAAATGCCCCGGAAGGATTAGATGTCAGAGTTCATCCGGCTTTTGTGCCTGAGGATCATCCTCTGGCCATGATTAATGGCACCTATAACTGTGTGTATCTGCATGGTGATGCAGTGGGACAGGTAATGTCTACAGCCCGTGGTGCCGGACAGATGCCTACTGGTAGTGCTGTAACAGCAGATATTATTCAGGTCGCCAAAGATATTAACCATAATCAGCGGGAAGTTCAGCGAATGGACTCCTTTTTGGAAAGTAATGTTGTGAAAATTGATGAAATAGAAAATAGCTTTTATCTACGTTTTGAAGTCAAAGATGAACCAGGCGTGATGGCTCATATTGCTAAAATATTTGGTGATAATAATGTCAGTCTTGCTTCAGTACTGCAGAAGCAGAAGGATAATCCGGTGGTACCACTGGTATTTATTACTCATTCAGTTAAGGAAAAAGATTTAAATAAATCCTTAGCTCAGATTAAAATGCTTGATGATGTGATAGAGGTTAAAAGTGTGATCCGGGTAGAAAATAATATTTAATTTAAAATAGAAAAATCCCGTTTGCAAAAGCGGGTCTTATTTTTTTAATATCAATTAATTTTAGGAGCAGAGAATTGAGGAGTGAGAATGTGGAAACTAAAGATTGGTTAATTAGAGATTTAAAGGAGAACTGGCTGGAAAATAGAGCCGAAAAGGTTAAAAGAGTCAATAAGATTGATAAAGAATATTATCGACAGTATGATATCAAGCAGGGTTTGAGGAATTCGGATGGGACTGGAGTAGTTGTTGGTTTTACTAAAATTGGTTCAGTGCACGGTTATACTTACTGTGATGGTGTTAAAACTTCAATTGAAGGCAAGTTATTTTATAGAGATATAGAAATTGAGGAGCTGGTAAAAAACACCGGTGAATTTGGTTTCGAGAGCATTGTCTACCTTTTATTATTCGGGGAAATGCCAGGTGAAGAGGAATTGGAAAAATTTAATACTATTTTGGATGGCTTTAGAAAATTACCGCCTCATTTTACTGAAAATACAATTTTGAAAAGTCCCAGTCGGGATGTAATGAATAAACTGCAGCGGGCAATACTGGTTCTTTATTCTTATGATGAAAAGCCTGATTGTCTGGAAATTGATCGGATTTTAATCCAGAGTTTAAAATTAATAGCCAGATTTCCAACTATTATTTCTTATGGATTTCAGGCTAAAGCTCATTATTTTGATGATAAAAGTTTATACCTGCATAATCCAACAGATGGTCTGGGAACTGCTGCTAATATATTACATATGATCAGGCCAAATAATGATTACACTAAGTTAGAAAAAGATACTCTTGATCTATTATTGATCTTACATGCAGAACACGGTGGAGGTAATAATTCAGCCTTTACAACTCATGTTGTTTCTTCCAGTGGAACTGATACTTATTCTGCTGTAGGAGCAGCTGTAGGAAGTCTTAAAGGTCCCAAACATGGAGGGGCTAATTTAAGGGTAAAAGCAATGGTTGAGAATATTAGGGAAAACCTTAATGATTATTCTGATCGGTCTAAACTTAAACAGTATTTAGAAAAGATTTTAAAGGGAGAAGTTTTTGACCAGCAGGGTTTAATCTATGGTATGGGACATGCAGTTTATACCAAAAGTGATCCCAGAGCCGTAATTTTAAAGAAAAAATCGAAAGAACTGGCAGCGGCCAAAGGAAAATTGGAAGAATTTGAACTATATGATAATATTGAAAAATTGACAAAGGAAATATTTAAAGAGCAGCGAGGAGATGACTGCGAGATTTGTGCTAATGTAGATCTTTATTCTGGCTTTGTTTATCAGCTATTAAACATTCCAGAGGAATTATTTACACCTTTATTTGCCACTGCCAGAGTTGCCAGCTGGTGTGCACACCGTATTGAGCAGCTGGTCAGTGATCATAAAATTATTCGTCCTGCCTATAAGTCACTTAAAAATGAGGAAAAATGTACAATTAGATAGTTAAAAAATATTATTAGTTTTAATATTAAAGGCCATAGGAGTTTTAGCCTGTGGTCTTTAGTAATCCATTATTTTCTAAGATTAATGACAAATGAAATTGAAAGTTCCAATGGGAGGAATTAAAAATGAATAGAAATAGTATTGATCAAAATAATCTCAAGTCTTTTTCGAATTATTTTAAAAAGAGAGAAAACAGTAAAATTATAGCTAATGCAGTAATCAAAAATGGAATTAATGATACTGCTTTAAACAATGAATCTGTTAAAAAAATGCACTATAATTTTTCTGAAGAGATTGATGTAGGTAAAGTCACCAATCAGAAAAAAAGTGGCCGCTGTTGGATGTTTGCAGCTTTAAATAATATTCGCTACAGCATCTCTAAAGACTTAAACATTAAAGATCATGATTTTGAGTTATCTCAGTCTTATACAATGTTCTGGGACAAACTGGAGAAGGCTAATTACTTTTTAGAAAATATTATCTCAACAGTTGAGTTAGAAATTGACAGCCGCAGAGTAATGTGGCTTTTAAATGAGCCTACAAATGACGGTGGTCAGTGGGATATGTTTACCGCCTTAATAGAAAAATATGGTATTGTACCTAAATATGTAATGCCCGAAACATATCACAGCAGTAATTCCCGTTACCTGAATAAAATCTTGAGTTTAAAATTAAGAGATTTAGCTAAAACTCTGCGGGAAGATTTTAAATTAGGCGCAGATAAGGAAAGTTTAAGGGAAGAAAAAGAAACAATGCTGGCAGAAATATATTCTATACTGGCTTACTTTTTAGGAGAGCCACCACAGGAATTTGATTTTGAGTATAAAGATAAAGATGGGGAATTTTTCCGAGACAGTGGCTTGACTCCTAAAGAATTCTACAATAAGTATTCTAAGGTTAAGATGACTGATTATGTGAGTATTATTAACGCTCCGACTAATGATAAACCATTTGATCAAACTTATACAGTTGAATTTTTAGGTAATGTTAAAGAAGGCCAGCAGATTCACTATTTAAATCTGCCGGTTGATAAATTGATTGATTACAGTACTGCCCAGATAAAAGATGGTGAACCTGTCTGGTTTGGCTGTGATGTTGGTCAGTGGTCTGATAGAGATTTAGGAATTATGGATACAGAGCTATTCAATTATGAGGAAGTTTTAGATACCAAATTCACTTTAGACAAAGGACTGCGCCTGCAGTATGGGGAAAGTATTTTAACCCACGCAATGGCTTTTACCGGTGTAAACCTTAAAGATGCAGAACCTCTCAGCTGGAAGGTACAAAATAGCTGGGGTGAAAAAGTTGGTGAAGATGGGTTTTTCATTATGAGTAATGACTGGTTTAAAGAGTTCAATTATGAAGTAGTTATTAATAAGAAATATCTAAGTCAAAGTGACCTTGAATCATATCAAAAAGAACCAGTTGTCTTAAAACCATGGGATCCAATGGGTTCTCTGGCTGCAAAATAAATGTTTCATATCATTTATAATAATTTAAGCTGCTGTGTTTATTACAGCAGCTTAATTACTTTATTATCTAAATTGCTTTAGGTTTCAATTTGGAATATTTTAATATAGCCAATATTATTTTATTAAAAGGGATGATTTTAAATGAAAATCAAAGGATTTTCAAATAAATTTAATTTAAGCTATGATACTATTCGTTATTATATGAAATTAAATCTGATTAATCCCCAGAAAGTTGGCGGGCATTATGAATTTGATCAGGAAGATCAAAACGATATGGAGGAGATTCTAAAATTAAAGGAGATGGAATTTTCCTTAGAGGAGATTAAAGAAATTTTAAGTTTTAAAAGAATTGGCAGGTTGAGCAATTATCAGAAAAATAGCTATTATCAAAATCTCTACCAGGAAAAACTCAAAAAAATAGAAAAGAGAATCATGGAATTAAAAAGGGCAAAAAAAGCTTTAAATATTCATCTTAAAAGGCTGAAAGAAGAAAATAATGAAAAGCAGAATGATCTCAGTTTAAATTTAAATCTGCTCGATCTTTTTGCCTGTCCAGCCTGCGGCTCTAATTTGTCATTATCAGCAGAAAAAATTGAAAATAATAGAATTCACCTGGGCAGCCTTAACTGCAGCTGTGGCGAAAAGATTTTAATAAAAGAAGGTGTCCTATATACAAAAGAGGTTTATGAGCAGCAAAATCAGGAAGAAGTATTTGAAACAGATCCGATTTTTCATGTGACAGATTATATTCAGCAGACTGATTCTGAATTTATGGATCAATCATATCAGAGCCTGGAATGGTTAAAAAATAGAATTAACTTTGCTGATTTAAAAAACAAAGTAATTTTAGAACCTGGTTCAGGTTATGGACTTTTATTAAGAAATATCTATGATCAGCTGCCTTCAGATACTACCTATATCTGTGTTGAGCATAGTTCTGAACTGAATAGATATCTTAAATCATTATTAGAACTATCACCGGCTGGACCTGAAGTTATTTTCTTAACAGCAGAATTACCAAATTTACCACTAAAAGAAAATAACATTGACTATTTAATCGATTTTTCCGGAATTTCTAATTTTTCTTTTCATAATCAGGGGTTTTTGCCGGATTTACTTTCCAAATATTTAAAAGATCATTTTATGATGACAGCTATTTTTATAATTTATCATAAGTTTGGAGAAAAAAATATAGTTGACAGAGAATATAGAGATTACTTTATGTATTCTAATATTAGACTTAAATTAAAAGAAATGGGTTTAGAGTTTTTAGATGAATATAAATCTGAAATAAAAAAAATTGATACATCAATGGGTAAATACGAAGAATTTGCTCAAATTGGAGATCAAATATATTCCTATCAGGTGCAGGCTAAGAAATAGAAACTAAAAAGTAGAGTTAACTCCAGATTTGCAAAAAATAATTCTAAAAAAAAATTTATAGCCTCTTGCACTTGTGTTACCTCCACACTTTATAATTAAATTAGAAAATAAGAGGAGGTAATAAAAATGTTAAATTATCAAGAAAATAGAGCTGCTAAAAATAAAGCTGAAAAAAAGCTGGAAGTTAAAAGTGAGAAGAGAGAGAATTTAAATTTAATACTATTTTTATCAGGTAAAACAATTTCTTTATTTGGTTCTGCAATTTATGCTTTCGTGATTGGTCTTTATTTGTTGAGAACTACTTCTTCAGCTCTTTCTTTTGCCCTTAATCTTGCTTTATATACTTTGCCGGTTGTTTTATTTAATCCAATTGCCGGTGTAATAGCAGATAAGTTTAATAAAAAAATTCTGGTAGTGGGATCTGATTTGATTAATGGAATATTTCTTTCAATAATTTATTTAATTATTACTAATTTTTCTTTGAATCTTTATCTTCTTTATTTCAGTACTTTTGTAATGACAACATTAACAGTATTTTTTGATATTGCTATAGAATCTGCCAAACCCAGTTTAGTCAGAAAATCAGGTTTAATAAAAATTAATTCTCAGGCGAGGGTAATAGAATCTCTGTCTCATATTTTAGGTCCACTAATGGGGGGAGTGATCTATGGCTTTATTAATTTAGAAGGTTTTATTCTAATCAATGCTATTTCGTTTTTGATTTCTGCTCTAATAGAATATTTTATTGATTATCAGTATAACAGGCAGCCAGAAGAGGAGACTGAAATTGAAAAAAGTCTTGACACTTTTATTTTCAGATTAAAAGAAGGATTTTATTATATTTTTCGTTCCAGTAATTTAAAATCGCTAGTTTATATATTTATTGCTTTAAATTTCTTTTTCAACTTTACTTTAATTGTTCCGCTGCCATATTTAATGAATACAATCTGGAAAATTGATCCTGATAAATATGGAATTATTCAGGCGGCATTTCCAGTTGGAATGATTACTGGAGCCTTACTAACCGAAAAAATAATGAACAAAATTAGCTATAATATTTTAATTAAAAATATTGCATATATTTCTGCAGTTGGTGTCACAGCTTTTGCTTTACCAATTATTATTTTTAAAGATATTCCCGGCTCAAATTTTATAGTAAGTTATTACAGTTTTTTAATGTTTTTAAGTGGAATATCTGTAGCCTGGATAGATGTGCCGGCAAATGTAATAATTCAAAAAATAGTCCCTCCCAATATACTGGGTAGAGTTTTAAGTGTTAAAATGAGTATAATTAAAATTGTTGTCCCGATAGCACTTTTAATCTCATCATTGTTTATTAAGCTTGTACCAGTTAGTTATATTTTTGTTACTGGTTCAGTTATCTTTTTAGCTTTTAATTTTATGTTTTTTAATTCAGCGGCAGGAAGAGAACTTATGCAATAAAATATTGATTCTTATATTTATAAATCATAAATAAAACAATTTATTAATATTTGACTTTGTGAATAAAATATATTATAATTTATTATAGTGAACATAATTCATAAAGTTTTTTTATGATTTAATGAACATCATTCATAAAATTAATTGGAGGTCTAGAAATGTATAAAGACGAAAAAACTAGAAAATTAGCAGAAACGCCTATTCCTAAATTATTAACAGAAATGTCTATTCCGGCAATAATTGGGATGCTGGTAACCGCAGTCTATAATATAGTTGACACAATTTTTGTGGGGCGAATAGGAACAGAGGCCATTGGGGCTGTAACGATAGCTTTCCCGTTGTTTATGGCAATCTCAGCTATCGGTTTAACCTTTGGTATTGGTTCGGCTTCTTTTATCTCCCGTCTGCTGGGTGAAGATGATAAAAAGATGGCCAATCGAGTCTCTACGACTTCGATTATTACAACTTTTATTATAGGAATTGTCACAGCCGCTGGAGGTCTCTACTATTTGAGACCCTTACTCAGACTTTTTGGGGCGACAGATGTAATTATGCCCTATGCAGTTAATTATACTGCAATAATTATTGTTGGTTCCATTTTTACAATGAGTAATATGAATATGAACAATATGGTAAGAGCAGAGGGCAGTGCCAAAATGAGTATGATTGCTTTAAGTACTGGTGCTGTTTTAAATATTATCTTAGATCCAATTTTAATTTTCACTTTCAATATGGGTATTGCAGGTGCTTCTACAGCTACTGTTATTGCTCAGGCAGTTTCTACAGTGATGCTGCTTGCCTTTTATAAATCAGAAAAAAGTGTACTGGATTTTAAAATTAGGGAATTCAATCCTTCAATTGTAATTTATACTGAAATTATGAAAATTGGGATTCCAACTTTAATCAGACAGCTGTTAAGTAGTGTTGCAATGACCCTCCTAAATAATATGGCTGCTGTCTATGGGGCTGCAGTGGTTGCTTCTGTAGGAATAATCAATAGAGTATTTTCGTTTGGTTTTTTTGTAATTGCAGGTTTTACTCAGGGATTTCAGCCAATAGCAGGATTTAACTTTGGGGCCAGAAAAATACAGAGACTTAAAGATTCAATTAAAATTACTATCAAACGAACAACAATTTTCGGTATTATCTTATTTATAGCTTTCTTTTTCTTTAACGAACAGGTAATAAGCTTTTTTAGTAGAGATCCGGAAGTTATAGAAATTGCTTCTGCAGGTTTAAGGCTTTATGCTCTGGTTTTGCCGCTGCTTGGTTTTGCGATTACAATCAATACATTATTTCAGGCTTTAGGGCACGGTATACCGGCAACTATTTTATCTTTGTCAAGACAGGGATTATTCTTTATTCCGGCAATCTTTTTACTTTCGAACAGTTTTGAGATGCGCGGATTATTTATGGCACAGCCAGTTGCAGATGGACTGACAGCTTTATTAACCGGATTGTTATTTATTTATGTTTATCAGGAAATTAAAGAGCTGGAAGCTGAAGAAAAAGCTGAACCTGAACATAAATTAAATTTTAAGTATGAACAGGAAAATGCTTAACTACTTAACTAGAGGAGAAGATAGTATGCCGAAAATTATTGAAAACTTAGATGAAGAAATAGCCAAAACAGCTCTGGCTTTGTTTAAAAATAATCCCTATCAGAATGTGAGCATGCGTAAAATTGCTTCTGAAGTGGGGATAGCGGTGGGCACTCTCTATAATTATTATCCTAATAAATGGGAACTTTATATTAATGTTTTTGAAGAAAGCTGGCGAGAAACCTATCAAATATTAAAAAATAACTGTCAGCAGTTAGATAGAGATTATCTGGTAAATTATCTGGAAGTTCTCAGTCAAGAAATGAAAAATAAAAAATCTATTGTCAGGGAACTTTTTCGTTATCTGATGAATGATTTGGAAATTGGGGAAGAAGAGCAGAAAGAGAAATTTAATAGAATTCGCTTTCCCAAAGTTTTGATCAATCAGATTTACGAATTGTTTGTCTCTGTTTTAAAAAAAGAATTTGAAATTGAGTTAGAAAAAGATGATTCAGACTTGTATCGTCTCTTTACCATGATCCAGACAGATATTCCGCTGCTGCAGCAGAATTTTGAAAAAGAGGATGAAAATCTTCAATTTTTATATGATGTAATTAGTGCTTATGTAGTTAAGAAATTTAATGTTTAAGTTATATTTTATTCCTTTTGATAAAGATAAATAATTGTATTGAGAGTTAAATATAAGCAAAAAAAGAGGCTGAGTCACTGTCTAATAAAACAACAGTGATTCAGCCTTAATTTTTTAATTTATTTAAATAAAATCACTTTAAATAAATTGCCCAAATAGATGCCCCATTAAATGTTCTAGTTATTTAAATATCCTCTTAATTCTTTACTTCTGGTTGGATGTCTCAGTTTTCTTAAAGCTTTGGCCTGAATCTGTCTAATTCTTTCTCTGGTAACTCCAAACTGACTTCCCACTTCTTTTAAAGTTCTCTGGCGTCCATCTTCGAGTCCAAACCTTAATTTGATAATTCTTTTTTCTCTATCTGTTAAAGTATCAAGAACGGTTTCTAATTGATCCTTTAAAAGCTCAGAAGAAGCTAACATCTCAGGTGCAGGTGCATCCTGATCTTCAATAAAGTCTTTTAAATGACTGTCTTTTTCTTCTCCAATTGGAGTATCCAGAGAAGTAGGCTGCTGATTCATCGCCAGTTTTTGAATTTCGAGTACTTTCTCCGGCTCCATATTCATTTCTTCCCCAATTTCTTCCAGGGTAGGTTCTCTTTCTAAATCTTTTTTAAGTCTTTTTTCAATTCTTCTTAATTTATTCATAGTTTCAACCATGTGCACTGGTATTCTAATAGTTCTTGCCTGATCCGCTAAAGCTCTGGTTATCGACTGTCTAATCCACCAGGTAGCATAGGTACTAAACTTGTACCCTTTAGTATAATCAAACTTTTCTACTGCTTTCATTAATCCTTTGTTACCTTCCTGAATTAAATCAAGAAAAGACATTCCCTGTCCTATATATTTTTTGGCAATACTGACAACAAGTCTTAAATTAGCTTCTGTCAGTTTTTCTCGTGCTTCCTGATCACCCTGTTCAATTCTTTTTGCAAGTTCAACTTCCTCTTCCTTGTCAAGCAAATCAACCTTACCCATTTCCTTTAAATATACTCGTACGGAATCATCAATACCGGCTCCATCAGGTATGGAAAGATCTAAATCATTTTCTTCTTCAGTACTGTCATTCTGGTTATCATTATTTTTGTTATTCGCTTTTTTAACCATTTAAATTCCTCCTCAATGCATAATGCCTGACACAATCACTAATTGTAGCATAAATAAGACAAAATTTAAAGCTTTTACAGTAATTAATTTAAAAAATCGACAAATTTCATCTTTTTAAAACTATTTTTTTCCTTTTCTTTAATTGTTTTATAGAGATTTTGCATATCCTGATCCTTAAAAATATTTTTGATTTCAAACTTTTCATCTAAAAAATTGGTTTGATAACTATCCCAGACAGAAAATTTATCGGCCTTATTTACAGGTAGATATCTACCAGCTTCAGTTTCAGCAATAATATTTTTTTGCTTTAAATTATTAATTTCAGCAGCAATATCTTCAGCGGGAAGATTAATTTTTTCCAGTAAATCTTCAAAGGAAAGAGGTGCCTTGCTCTCATCTTGAAAATTTTTATATAATGTTAATAGAATTGCAGTTGGAATTAAATCTCTTAACCCCTGATTAATTTTTTCCCTGTTCAGCAGATATTTAAGACCAGAACGGTGCTGGAAGACATAAGAGATTACAGCTCCTAAAAGTACAATTAACCAGATTAGATAGAGCCAGAGTAAAAAAATCGGGATAATAGATAAAGGTCCATAAATCTGATTATAGGTTATAATATTAGCTGTATAGATACTGTATATATTTTTAGATAGAACAAATAAAACACCGCTAAATAATCCAGCAAAAAGTGCTGCTTTTGGTTTAACAGCTGTATTTGGAACAAAGTAATATGCAATAATAAAAAATAAAAAATTGAAAGAAAATAAAATATAGCTAAAAATACTGCTCTGACTTATCTGCTCTCCACTTAACCACAATCCAAGATATCTTTCGGCAAATAAAAGACTTAAAGTTAAAAGCAGAGTTATAGAAAAAGTGCCCAGAGTAATAAAGGTCCAGAAAGAGACAAAGCGTTTAAATAGATCACGGTGTTCTTTAACATTCCAAATTCTGTTAAAAGTCATTTCTACCCGGGCCAGCATAAAGACAATAATAAAAATTAAAGAGAGAAAACTTATTATTCCCAGCTGTTCAATATCAACATTTAAAATATAGAGTTCTAAATAATCAATTAGACTTTCTCCTGTGCCGGCAGCAAGATTATTTAAGATTAATGTTTTAATTTGCCCAACAATAGCATCAATTTTACCAAAGAAATTAAAAAGTGTCATGATATAAAAAGAAAAGATTAAAAAAGGAACAATCGAAAGGGTTGTTATATAGACCATTCCCATAGCATGAATAAAAATATCATTTTCCTTAGATTTTTGATAAACCCTTTTTATAAATAACAAAATCAAGTCAAAAGAGATCAGCGCTTTAATATTGCTTAGTATATTATCTCTATTTTTCATCTTTCGCCACCTCTTAAGAAATATTTATTTCATCTCTTAATATTATATTCTTTAAATAAAAAAAATCTCCTTCACTAAATTAAAAATAAATCTTTAAAGGAAAGTCTTTGCTGACTAATTTATTTCTGTTATAATTAAATTAATAAATAGACGAATGGAGGTTTTGAGAATGGATAAAAAGAAGATAGGAATTTTATTGATAGCAATTGGGGTTTTTATTTTACTGAACACTTTAAACTTGATCAGTGATGACATCTTTCTTTATCTCTTAAGTGGAGGCTTTCTCTTTACTTATTTTATGTTGGGAGCAAGAAAACATTATGGTAATATAGGATTTTTAATTCCTGGAACAGTTTTGCTGGCAATAGCTTTATTTTCGGATCTGGAACGAATTGAGTTTATTAACAATCTAGGAGGTGGAGTCTTTTTTATACTGCTGGGCCTGGCTTTTGCTGCTGTCTTAATTCATACAAGTGCTTTTGAGAAATGGGATTGGCCAATATATCCGGCAGGAGCCTTAATAATTTTTGGGGTTTTTGTGGTCTTTGTTGAAAATAATGATTATATTCAAAATCAGGAATACCTAAATTATATAACTCCGATTGTCTTAATTATTCTTGGAAGTTATTTTCTCTATCAAAATAAAAAATAATTCAGAAGATTGATAATCCAGTTTTTAATTAGATTTTATCCGCTGATTATGGTATACTAAAGAAGAATATAAATAAATAACAGAGTTTAATCAGCTGTGAGAAAGATTATTTTTTCCTGGTGAAAATACTTTATTAATAACTTCTACCTGCTTTTGGGTAGAATTTTATTAAATATAAACACTTTATACTATTAAAGAATTAAAGAAGGGAGATTAAAGAATGCCGAAAAAGTTTAAGAGAGTTTTAGTGGCCAATCGTGGAGAAATAGCAATTCGAGTAATTAGAGCCTGTCAGGAGTTGGGCATTAGAACTGTAGCAATTTATTCTGAGGAGGATAGAACGGCCCTCTTTAGAACAAAAGCGGATGAAGCCTATCAGATTGGAAATAACAAAGGTCCAATTGAAGCTTATCTGGCTATTGATGAGATTATTGATTTAGCACTTAAAAAGGATGTAGATGCAATTCATCCGGGTTATGGTTTTTTATCAGAAAACCCGGAATTTGTTCGTCAGTGTGAGGAAGCTGGAATTAAATTTATTGGACCTGATGCAGAAGTAATGGAGAAATTAGGAGATAAAATCAAGTCTAAGATTCTGGCTCAGGAATTTGGGGTGCCAGTAATTCCTGGTTTAGAAAAGCCAATTAAAAAAGAGGATGAAATAAAAAGATTTGCTGAAAATCATGGTTATCCTCTGATGCTTAAAGCAGCTGCCGGTGGTGGTGGACGGGGAATGAGAATTGTTCGTTCTGATGACGAATTAATTGCCCAGTTTAGAGATGCCAAGGAAGAAGCCCGTAAGGCTTTTGGTGTAGATGATATTTTTGTGGAAAGGTATCTGGAAGATCCCAAACATATCGAGGTTCAAATTTTAGGTGATGAACATGGTAATCTTGTGCATTTATTTGAGCGAGATTGCTCAATTCAGAGACGTCATCAAAAAATTGTAGAATTTACACCTGCAATTGCCTTAAGTGATAAGAAAAGGCAGGAGATTCTGCAGGATGCCCTTAAATTATGTGAGGGTGCCGGCTATAAAAATGCAGGTACAGTCGAATTTTTAGTTGATAAATATGACAACCACTACTTTATTGAGGTTAATCCCAGGATCCAGGTTGAACATACAGTTAGTGAAATGGTAACTGGAATTGACATTGTACAGAGTCAGGTCCTGGTTGCTGAAGGATACAGACTTGATTCGGAAGAAGTTAATATTCCATCTCAGGAATCTATTAAAATGAATGGTTATTCTATTCAGTGTCGAGTCACAACTGAAGATCCTTCTAATAACTTTATTCCTGATACTGGCCGCTTAGATCACTATCGTACTGGTTCCGGGTATGGAATCCGCCTTGATGGTGGTAATGGATATACAGGAGCAATTATTAACCCTTATTATGATAGTCTGCTGGTTAAAACAATTTCCTGGTCCAGATCTTTTCCAGATGCTATTAGAAAGGCAATGCGTTCCATAGAGGAAATGAAGGTTCGGGGTGTCAAAACCAACGCTTCCTTTTTAATTAATGTGTTAAACCACGAAGAATTTAGAAAAGGTACCTGTGATACCGGCTTTATTACAAATAATCCGGAATTGCTGGATATTGTACCCGGTTCTGATCAGGAGCAGAAAATTTTAAGCTATCTGGGAGAAAAGATTGTTAATGAAACCAGAGGTAAAAAGCCTGATTTTGATGTACCAAAAGTTCCTAAATTCGAAAAAATTGATGGTCTGGAAGGTACAAAACAAATTTTAGATCAGAATGGACCAGAAGCTGTTGTTGATTGGATTAAAAATAAGGAAGAAATTCTTTTAACTGATACAACCTACAGAGATGCTCATCAGTCACTGATGGCTACCAGAATGAGAACTGTTGATATGGAAAAAATAGCAGAAGCAACATCACATCTGGCTAAAAACCTATTCTCACTTGAAATGTGGGGGGGAGCTACCTTTGATGTTTCCTATCGATTCTTAAAAGAATCACCATGGGAAAGAATTGAACGTCTGCGTGATAGAATACCAAATATTTTATTTCAGATGCTTTTAAGAGGATCCAATGGTGTAGGATATAAAAACTATCCGGATAATGTAATCCGCAATCTGGTAGCAGAGGCTGCAGAGGCAGGTATTGATGTTTTTAGAATTTTTGATTCTTTAAACTGGCTGCCGGGAATGGAAATCTCTGTGGATGAAGTTGTTAAACAGGGCAAAATTGCTGAGGTATCAATGTGTTATACTGGCGATATCCTGGATGATCAACGTGATAAATATGATTTAGAGTATTATATAGAGCTGGCAAAAGGAATTGAAGAGATGGGAGCTCACATTCTGGGAATCAAGGATATGGCTGGACTTTTAAAACCATATGCCGCCTTTGAGCTGATTAAAGCCCTAAAATCAGAAATTTCAATTCCGATTCATCTGCATACTCATGATACAAGTGGAAATGGTGGAGCAACACTTTTAATGGCTGCAGAAGCCGGAGTGGATATTGTGGATACCGCCTTTAACACCATGGCCGGTTTAACAAGTCAGCCGCCTCTTAACTCTCTTGTAGCTGCTCTAACAAATACCTATCGGGATCCAGAAATGAATATTGAAGATATTCAGAAAATATCAAATTACTGGGGAGCAGTTAGACCAGTTTACTCTCAGTTTGAATCTGAATTAAAATCTGGAACTGCAGAGATTTATAAGTATGAGATTCCTGGCGGACAGTATTCTAACTTGAAGCCACAGGTAGAAAGTGTTGGTCTGGGCCATCGTTTTAAAGAGTTTAAGGAAATGTACCGCAAGGTTAATTTTATGCTGGGAGATATACCAAAGGTTACACCATCTTCTAAAGTTGTAGGAGACCTGGCAATTTTTATGGTTAAAAATGACCTGACACCTGAAAACATCTGTGAAAAAGCCAAAAATATGGCCTTCCCGGATTCTGTAGAAGCTTACTTTAAAGGAATGCTTGGACAGCCTCCTGGAGGCTTTCCGGAAGAACTGCAGGAACTGGTTCTCAAAGGTGAGGAGCCAATAACTGTCAGACCAGGAACTCTACTTGAAGACTTCGATTTTGAAACAGCAGAGGCAGAGTTAAAAGAAGAATATGATTTTGAGCTTACTCAAAAAGATTTATTAGCCTATGCTCTCTATCCTAAAGTCTTTAAGGATTATTTAGACTATCAGGAAGAATACGGAGATTTAAGTCATATGGGAAGTGATGTATATTTCCATGCTTTACGTGAGGGAGAAACCAGCGAAATTAAAGTTGAAGAAGGAAAGACCCTTGTTGTTAAGCTGCTGGAAATTGGAAAAGTAGATGATCAGGGTTATCGCAGACTTGCTTTTGAGGTCAATGGTTTTAGAAGAGAAATTAAGATTTATGATGAAGCAAGTACAGCTGCAGCTGATTCTACAGCTAAACAGATGGCTGATCCCAAAAATGAGCTGGAAATTGGAGCCAGTCTTCCGGGTAATATAGTTGAGATATTAGTTGAAGAAGGCGAAGATGTAAAAGAAAATCAGAGTTTAGTAATTATGGAAGCCATGAAGATGGAAACCAATATTACTGCTCCAGCTGATGGGACTGTTGCAGCAATTCATGCTGCCGCTGGACAGCAGCTTGAATCAGGAGAATTAATCTTAGAATTAGAATAAGTTTCAACTTAATAAAATTAAAACCGTCTGTAGCTGTAATGCTTACAGGCGGTTTTTTCTTATCCTGTAATTTGCTTTTTTAATTTGAAATTTTATGTTAAAATAAAGATACAAGAAATAATACAATTTTCTGAAGCAAATATTATAGAAAAAGGGGGAAGGGGATATTATCTACGGATAATAATCTCACAATTATGTATCATAAAAAAACTAGTCTTGGTTTAGATGAAAACGTGGAGGCCATTCTGGCTTATGCCGGTGTCTGGGTAACAGGGTTGATTTTTTTATTTATAGAAAAAAAGAATAACCATGTTCGTTTCCATGCAATGCAGTCTTTAATCACCTTTTTTTCTCTATTTATTGTCTCATCTCTGGTACTGGTAATTCCAGTCCTGGGAATTATAATTTCTTCCTTAATTACCTTTGCCGGAACAGTCCTCTGGTTTTTATTAATGTATAAAGCATATAATGGAAAATTATTCAAACTTCCTTATGTCGGAAATCTTGCAGAAGAATTAACTTTTGGTGAGAGTTTTGAAGAATAGTAAGAGTAAGTTTAAATATAGATACTACAGAAAAAGGGGAGTACAATGAGAAAACCGTCTAAACGATTTGTTTACTTTACAATCCGTTTTATTTTAGTCCATGTTATTACCTATATTTTTATCGGTGTAGTTTTTATGAATCTCCAAAATTATGCCAGTGCTTTTATTACTATGGAGGGCTTTTCTAATTTTCGTGCTTTAGATTCTACAATTGTTAGACTGGCTCCTCTTTTTCAGATTTTCAGGGGAGCTTTTTTTGCTTTTATCTTATACCCATTTTATAACAAGATAATTAAAAGTGATTATGCCTGGGTAAAATTATTTTTTCTAATCTGGGGTTTTTCACTTATTGGTTCAGTTGCTCCAATTCCCGGCTCAATTGAAGGAATGATTTATACAAAAATGTCTCTGGCTGAACATTTAATCGGAATCCTGGAGGTAACGGCACAAATTTTTGTTTTCAGCTGGTTTTTTGTTAAATGGGAAAATAGAACAGAAAGAGATTACAGCTAATACTGGAGGAAAATATGGCCAAGGCAATTAAATTTATTCATACAGCAGATATACATTTAGCTAAAGAATTAAGTTCTAATAGTCTGGATAATCACAACTTTAAAAAAATTTTTTCCAGGGCGGGGAAAAAAGCATTTGAAAATTTAGTTGAGCTGGCGGTATCAGAAACAGTTGATTTTATCATAATTGCCGGTGATCTCTATGATCGAGAGGCAAGATCAATTAAGTCCAGCCGCTTTTTCTTAAAACAGGCTCAGTATTTGGAAAAGCAGGGAATAGAGATCTTTGTAATCTCAGGTAATCATGATCCGGCAGGGGTAGAAAAGGAAGTTTTTGAGCTGCCGGCAAATGTTCACTATTTTTCCAGTCAGGAAGTTGAAATTTTTGAGTACTATAAAGAAGGAACACTGGCAGCACGGATATTGGGACAATCTTACCGGCAGAAGTTTGAATCAAGAACAATGTATAATTTTTATACCGCTCCTGATCAGTCAGTTTTTAATATTGCTTTACTGCATACAGCTTTAAGTAAAGATAATAATCGCTATGTTCCGGTTAATAAAAGTGAGTTATTATCAAAAAAAGAAATCAATTACTGGGCTTTAGGTCACCTGCATCAGTACCAGCAGATAAATGGTAATCCTGCTGTCTATTTTCCCGGTACTCTGCAGGCTCATAATATTAGTGAGCAGGGTAATAAAGGAGTAATTCTGGTAGAGGTAGACAGCAATTTAAATAGTAAGGAAAAATTTATTCCTCTGGCACCTGTTATTTTTAAAGAGGTTGAGCTGGATTTAGAAACAGAAAAATTAAATAATATCACAGAACTACAGCGGTTAATAGCTAAAAAAATTAGTAAGCTAGAAGAAAAGATCAGGCTGCAGAATGAGAATCAAAAATATAAAGTTGAAGCTTTAATTACTCGACTGGTAATTAAAGGTAGAACTGAGCTGCATTATTATATAGAAAATGAGAGAGAAGAGCTGGAAGAAACTCTGCTGGAAGAATTTAGATCCAGGCAGATAAATGAAAGCTCTCTTATCTGGCTTCATTCTGTTTTATTTAGAACTGCAGATTCTCTGATCAATCTGGAGGAATTGAAAAATAATAATCCACTTTATCAAAACATAAAGGATTTAATAAATGAGATTTTAAATGATCAGAAAATGAATCAGGAGCTGCTGGCAGAGTGGGGACAGATCTGGCAGGGAGATCAGAATCCCGAAGATAGAGAAAATTACAGGTTTTATGCTGATCAAAAGTTACAGCAAGATATTTTAACTGATGCAGAAAAAATAATTGTATCTGAACTAATTGGAGATGGAGATTAAATGTATTATAAAAATTTGTATATTCGTGATTTTGGAATTTTTAATAACCAGAATCTAGATAATATTTCTAAAAACCTGGTAGTTATTGGGGGCAAAAATAGGGCAGGGAAAAGTACTTTTCTAAATTTGCTGCGCTACCTACCTTATGGACTGCCTCAAGATAATTCCATACCTCCAGCCAGAAATCAGTATTATATAGAAGCAGAACTGGAAAAAGAAAATAAAAGTTACAATTTAATATTAAATGGTTATTCCAAGCCGGAAGTTCTAGATCAAAATCTGAAACAACATACTGCAGCTCAGCTTTTTAATCATCTGGATCAGTTGAGTTATCAGCAGCTTTTTAGCATCAGTCTGGATGAACTCCAGCATTTATCTAAAATTGCAAAAGGAAAAAAGAAAGAAAAAAGACTCTTTTCTATTCTTCTGGGAGCCGGATTTTCAGAATTAACTAAAGTACCTGAGTTGGCAGATAAATATTATTCTAATGCTAAAAAAATAGGTGGAATTCTTGGTGATCCAGCTGTAGCCTCTTTTAAACCATATTACAATGAAATTAAAATGGCTGAGGAAATGAGAGACCAGGCACTTTTAGAGATAAAAGAATTTAACCAGAAAAGAGAAGAACTAAATCAGAGTCAGGAAAAATTAAAACAGACAAAGGCTAAACTTAAAAATCTGGAACATACTTATTTTCTGCTTGATCTTTTAAAAAATAATTATTCAGAGTTGGAAGAGATAGAAGAAATGGAAGCAGAACTTGAAAAAGAAGCTGCTGGTTCTATAAATTTTGATTTTGATAAATCAAGTCAAGAAAACAATAATAAAAGAGGACTGGCTGATTTGCTTTCCTTTTTTAAATCTAAGAGTAAAAAAATAGAAAACCAGCAGCAAAATGAGGAAGTTTTAAAAGAAAAAATAAAAAACTATCAGCTGCAAAAAGATAAAATAAATAATAACTTACAGGCTCTGATTATTGAAATGGAGAGCTTAAATTCAAGCTGGGAAAAACCGCTGCAGGAGTTAGAAAAAATTGAAACTGATTTAATCCAGGAACAGCAATTAAATCAAAAGTTAAGAGAATATAATCAGTTAACTTCTGAAATCAAAAAGATAGAATCAGATATAAATGACTTAGAGTCTGAAATTGAAGAAAAAAAATTGCAGCTGAATGATATTGAATTTATAATGCCAAAAACTATTCTAAAAAGAAGCTATATAATTATTGCCCTGTCTGTGATAACCCTAAGTGCTTCTTTTTTTGTTGATAATAATCAAATAGCTTATCTGGCAATGATTTTTGCTCTGACTGCTTTTATCTACTATAGTTCTAATTATAAAAGTTCCAGGCTGAATAAGGAAAGAACAGATGAAATAAAAAATGAAAATCAGGCGAAAAAGAAAAGGCAGGAAACTTTAAAAGAACAGTTAAATAGTTATCTTGGCCAGTTAACTGAAATTGAAGCTGATTTAGAAAATTATGCCCTAATTTTAGGTATTACAGGAGATAATTATTTAGAATTTATAGATTCATATTTTAGAGAGATTAAAGACAAAAAACGGAAATATCGGGAGCTTAAAGTAGAGGAACGGGATAACAGAGAAAAAAGAAAGGAATTAGAAGAAAGTCTTGAGCAGTTAAATGATTTAATACTTAATGCAGCTGCATACTGCAGCTGTGAGTTTAATGCTGCTGAAGAAATGAATTTGCTGGATAAATCTCAGACCTTATTTAAAGACTTCCATAGATTAGTCGATATCTGGAACCTATCCGAAGAATACCTGGCCAGAAAGTCTCAGCTTGAATATACTTTAAAATCTTCTGATAAAACAAAAAATGCTTTAAATGAGAAAAATGAAGAAGAGGATCCTTATCAGAGTTTTATTAGCTTATATGGAGATTTTACTTCAATAACTGCTGTTGAAGAAAGAAAAAAAGAGTTATCGGAGCAGTTAAACTTTTTTAAAGAGCAGAAAAGTAGTTTAGAAAAAATAATAATAACTTTAAAAAATAGAATTGATGATTTATCTTCTTCCAGTAAAATTGAAAAAGCTCAGCAAAAAATTGATCAGGCCCAAAATAATTTAGAAAAAAAGGCCAGAAGCTATGCTGTTAACAAGAGTGTGAATTTTATTTTAAAAAAATTACGATCCAGAATGATTGAAAAAGCAGAAAAGGAATTGTTAGAACCTGCTTCAGAAATTCTGAGCAGAATTAGCAGTCAGCACTATACAGATCTTGAGACATCTGCTGACCTGGATCGGTCAGATTTTAAAGTAATCACAAAAAATGGGAAAGTGTTTAATAGTGTTCAACAGTTAAGTCAGGGCAGTTTAGAACAGCTATTTCTGGCCGTTAGAATCAGCAGAATTAGAGAAATCAAACCAGCATTACCACTTGTTTTGGATGATTCTTTAGTTAATTTTGACCGCAGTCATCTTTATAATACAGCAGAAATTATTTCTAATTTAGCCAGCCAACATCAGATATTCATTTTAAGCTGTCATCCACATTTAGTTTCATTTATCAGTAGAATAACTGATTCTGCTCAGTACTGGAAGCTGGAAGAGGGTAAATTTAAGCTCAGTGATCAGGAAAATTTGATAGATTATCTCAGTTATTAATTAATTATAAGCTAAAAAAAGTGCGAATAAATCCGCACCTTAATTAACTTTTTATTTAAATTTTAGCTGTTTCTTTTTGCTTCTCTAATTTCTAAAAATAAATCTTTGGCTTTATTTCTCTGTCTGAGGCTAACTCGGTTGTCTCTGATTAGCTCATCCAGCAGTGGTAAAGCCTTGTCGCTTTTGTTGTGTTTGTGATATAAAACTGCCAGCAGTAGCGTAATATTATCACTTTCTGTTTTGGTACTGTTTGTATCTTCCTTAAAATAAAATTCTTCTAAATTTTTCAGAGCTTTTAAAGAAGCTTTTTCTGACAGATTAGTTTCTCCAAGATCTTCATAAATCCAGCTTAAATCACGCCAGATAAAAGCTTTTTTATCAGTATGATAATCTGTAAAATCATAGAGTTTTAAGGCCAGGTAATGAGCATCTAAAACTTGATTGATTGTCCTCAGCTCATCATATTCAATTTTAAAATCACTGCCCAGATCTTCACTAACATTTTTTTTGAAGTTATTTTTTATTTTTTTCATTCTTCTTTTCGAAAAATCATAAAAATCATTTCTTCTGGCTGTAAAAAGACAGCGGGGACAGGAGAGAACACTGTAATTATATAGATTAAAGTTTTTATAAAGAGGTCTTAAATCTGCTCTAATTTCTTCAATTCTTAATCTGGAGTTTCTTATTTTTTTAATTTCCATCTTTTGAAAACAGACAGGACATTCTATTTCTTTATCATAAAGATAATATTGATCTTCTTTAGCTGCTTTTTGATCATAAAAACTGTGGCCATTTAAATAAAAATCTGCTTGTTTTCTTATCTTAGCAGCTGCCTGATCAATAAACTTCCCCTTTTTCTTTGCGGCAATTTTTTCAGCAGCTAATGTTTTCTTGATTTCTTTTTCTGTTTCAATTTTTTTGTTTATTTTAGATATTGGAGTTAACTGCTCTTCGTTTCTGTTTTCTAATTTTTCTATATATAGGGAAAGACTATTAATCATTTTACTGGCAAAGCTATTATTTCTTTGCATAATTTTTCTGAGATCTGAGACTTTAAATTCCAGTGCTTTTGTATCTAGATATACTGCAGCCCGGGAACTGTATGTATTAGCAGTAAAAGCTGTTACACCAACAAAACTTCCGTTTTTTTGGCGCTGAATCTCTAATTCTTGTTCATTATCTTTAATATAGATTCTGATTAGTCCACTTAAAATGAAATATATTTTATCAGCTTTTTCTTGATAACTATAAAGTTCTGAACCAGTTTTAAATTCTTTTAAATTACTATATTTTGCTAATAAATCTTTAAAATTATTTTTTTCTGACACAACAACACAGCCCTTTCTTGATGATTATAAATTTAATAGTTAAAGCACTTTATATTATAACACAGATTCCATAATTTTCACAATTAGCTTTTAAAATCTTGTTATTTATAAATAATATCAGCTAAAGTGGTTTTTTTATTTTTATTTACTTTTATAAGTCTACAATTGCTGTTATAATTAAGTCTAGAGTCATTCTGGGCGGAGGTGATACTTTGTCAAATCTTTATTATTATTTAATAATGGGTCTTATAATAGGTTTTATTATTAATTATTTTGATTTCTCAGCTAAAACAGGTTTTATTACAGCAATAGTAATTGGAGCTTTAGCTGGAATATTAAGTACATACATTTTTTGAAATTACTTTTTGATAGAGGTGATTTAAGATTGGAAAAAATAGAGAATATAAAAAATGATATTAATGGTTATTTGAATAATGAGGAAAATGTAAAAGAAGAATGGATAGAAGAGAATCATCCGATAGATATTGCAGAAGCTCTTTCTGAACTGGATGCTTCAGAGGTAAATGAGTTTACAAAGTTATTAGAGACAGAAGATCTGGCAGATATCTTTGAGGAATCGGAAAAAGATCTCCAGATTGATATTTTAAAATGTAAAAGTTCAGAAGAGATAATTGAAATTTTTTCTCATATGGCTGCTGATGACATAACTGATATTTTAGGTCTTTTACCAATCCAAAAAAGAAAAGAACTATTGAGGCACATGAAACAGGATGATGCACTTGTAGTTAAAAATCTTCTGGGATATGATAGAGAATCTGCCGGTGGAATAATGACTACTGAGTATTTACTTTTAAACAAAAATTTGACAACCACTGAAGCTTTAAATAAAATAAAGAAAATCGCTCCTGATACAGAAATCATTGATACTATTTTTGTAGCAGATAATAATAAAAAATTGGTTGGGAGTGTTGATCTGAGAAATATTTTGAGTTCAGATGATGAGAAAAAACTGGAAGAATTAATGGATGATAATATTATTAAAGTTTCTGCAGATGTAGATCAGGAAATTGTTGCTCAACAGGTTGCAAAGTATGATCTGACAGTAATTCCTGTAATTAATAAGAGTGGAATTTTAATCGGAATTATTACAGTTGATGATATAATTGATGTTATTGAAGCAGAAAATACAGAGGATTTATATAAAATGCACGGGGTAGATGAAGAAGAAAGTTCAGATACAACTTTACTGCAGTCAATTAAAAGTCGGCTTCCCTGGATGTTTATTAATCTGGCTACTGCCTTTCTTGCTACTTTTACAGTTGCCTTATTTGAAGATGTTATTTCACAGGTTGTAGCCCTGGCTGCTGCAATGCCGATAGTAGCTGGAATGGGAGGGAATGCCGGGACTCAGACTCTTTCTATAGTTATTAGAGGAATTGCCCTGGGAGAAATTGATTTTAAGGATAACTGGACTCTTTTATTTAAAGAAGCGATGGTTGGAATTATTAATGGAGCAGCAACAGGTTTAGTAACAGGTTTAATTTTATATCTGATGTATGGAAATTATTATCTGGGATTGATTATCTTTTTAGCAATGATCTTAAATTTATTGATTGCAGGAATGTTTGGTTTTTTAATTCCCTTATTTCTGCAGTCGCTTGGTATTGATCCGGCCCTGGCTTCAGCAATATTTTTAACAACTGTAACAGATGTATTTGGATTTTTTGTATTTTTAGGTCTGGCCAGAGTATTTTTAGTTTATTTAATATAAGTTAAAACTTTTTTAATCTGGAATAATATATCAATGTGTGAATATAATTAATATATAAACTTTCATTAATTAAAGGGTAGAAAGAGGATATTTTACTTAAATCTTGAAATATTATTATGGACAAGAAAATAATATACAAATGAGGTGCTAAAACAAACGTGGAAGATCAAAAAATAACAAAGATACCATTTGGCCAATTGGGAATAATTGTACATGAGAGCTGTAAAGAATTAGGAAAAAAAGTTAATGAGTATATTGTTAAGCGAAGGAGAGAAGAATTTGCAAGCAGCTGCAGCGAATATCATGTAGAGGAAATCAAGGATTCTTACATTATTGATAATGACATAATTCGTTTTGCTAATGGGGAAGCAAAAGGGCATCTTAAAGAATCAATTCGGGGTAAGGATATCTATATTTTAGCTGACATCGGTAATTATAATGTTACCTATAATATGTTTGGTGTTGAAAATAGAATGAGTCCTGATGATCATTTTCAGGATATCAAACGACTGATTTCTGCTATTGCTGGTAAGGCCAGAAGAATTCATGTGATTATGCCTCTTTTATACGAAAGTCGTCAGGATAAAAGAAACAGCAGAGAATCTTTAGATTGTGCAATGGCATTACAGGAATTAGAAAATCTGGGTGTTGAAAATATTTTCACCTTTGATGCACATGAGACAAGAGTTCAGAATGCTATTCCACAGACTGGATTTGAAAGCCTGCATTCCACATATCAGATTATTAAAGCAATGAATAAAGTTAATGATCAGATCTGTTTTGATAAGGATGAGATGATGGTTATTTCTCCTGATACAGGAGCCATGGATAGAGCAATTTATTATGCCAGTGTTTTAGGTCTGGATGTTGGTTTATTTTATAAACGTAGAGATTATAAAAAGATAATTGATGGTAGAAACCCAATTATCCAGCATGAGTATATGGGAGCAGAAGTAGCGGGCAAGGATATTTTAATTGTTGATGATATGATAGCATCTGGGGGTTCAGTATTTGATATTGCCAGAGAGTTGAAAAAGAAAAATGCACGAAATGTATATGTAGCGGTATCTTTTACATTTTTTACAAATGGTATAGAAAAAATGAATGAGTACTATGAAAAAGGTTATATCTCCAAATTATTCTCAACTAATATGACCTATATTCCACAGAAATTTAAAGATGCAGAATGGTTTGAAGAAGTTGATATGTCTAAAATAATTTCACTGCTGATTGATACTGTAAATTATGATGATTCAGTCAGTCCACTTTTAGATGCAACCAATAAAATAAAAAAGATTGTAGGAAAATAAATTTTTAAAGAGAATAATCAGATGATTATTCTCTTTTTTTAAGGTTCTAAATTTTATCTTAACTTATATTAGAAATAAAGAAGGTGTTTATTATTAAATCGACTCCATCAGATAATCAAAAGTTAATGAAGAAGCTTGACAAAGAAATAAAAAATAAAGTTTTCGGCTCTTTTTTTGGTCTAATTGTAGGTGATGCTCTTGGAGCCTCAGTTGAGTCCAGAGAACGAGGTAGTTTTAAAGAAATTAAAGATATGAGCACCGGCGGCCCATATAATCTGGAGGCTGGTTACTGGACTGATGATAGTTCTATGGCACTCTGTCTGGCAGAAAGTTTAATCGAAAAGGGCTATGACGCTCATCATCAGATGCAGAAATATTTACAGTGGTATAAAAAAGGTTATTTAAGTTCTACAGGGGAGTGTTTTGGTGTTGGTTCGAATACAGCCAGTTCTCTCGAGTATTATGATGAAAATAATCAATTTCCACCAGTAAGTGAAAGAGCAGCAGGTAATGGTTCTTTAATGCGTCTGGCTCCTGCAGCAATTTATTAATGCCCGTATTGAAATAGATATTTTCAAAATTAAAGTGCTCAAAGACACAGCTGTAGATTTAAATCTGAATCAACAGGTTATTCAGGCTGTTAAAGGTGCTTTTAACAAAAAAAGAGATGAGATTAAATCAGATGGATTTGTAATTAATACTCTGGAGGCCAGTCTCTGGTCTTTTATAAACAGTGATTCTTTTGAGGAGGCAGTATTATTAGCTGTTAATCTGGGTTATGATACAGATACAACTGCTGCTGTAACCGGTCAGCTGGCAGGAGCTTATTATGGCTGTGCTGCTATTCCTGAAAAGTGGAAAACAGAACTTGCTAAATATGAAATTATAAAAGAAATTATTACAAAATTATATAATAATACTCAATAAAGAAGGCAATAGTTAATTTTTCTAGAATATAATATATAGAATTAATTTTAATAATACTATTTGTCTGAGGTGGTAGTCTTGGCTTTCGATACTTATCTGGAAACTGGTTTTACATATATATACTTAGCCGGGCTTATAATGTTCTGGCTGGGTTTCAGATTCTTATTTCACAAAGAAAAGAAAGAATATTTACTCTATTTCTCTTATTTCTGGACTTTTGCCATTGCTGCTACTGCTGCAGATATCTTATATTTTCATTTCCAAAATAATTTCTTTGTTTTACTAAATTCTATAATGCATCTTTTAGAAGCTGTTTTTTTAGTAAAAGCTGTATACAAGTATTTTAATCAAAAAACGGCTGATATCTGGTACAGCTTTTTAAAGGCCCTAGTTTTATTATCTGTACTGGGTTTCCTTTTTAGAAATCAGCTATTTATACTTGCACCAACTTTAGTATATCTCAGTTTTGCTTTTATTAAGTCAGGGATATTATTTTATAAATTAGCATTTAACCAGGTTTCAACATTTACCGCAGCTGTAAGCTCATTATTTGGGTTAAATCTTTTAGCAGCACCTTATTTAATGAGATTTAACTGGTTTAACCGCTATGGTATTTTTTTAAAAGGACTGCTGGGACTGCTGTTTGGAATCAGTTTATTTGCGGTTTATTACGAAGATCTGCAGTATAAATTAAAAATTAGAGAAAAACAATACCAAAAATTATTTGATCAGTCTCCTGCAGGGATGCTCCTGCTTGACAAAAAAGGGAAGATAATCCAGGTTAATAACTCTATCTGTGATTACACCGGCTACAGTAAAGAGGAGCTTGAGGGCCACAGTATGTTCGAAAATTTAGTGCCTGCTAAATTCAAAATAAGAGCCAGACAAAAAATTGGTGATATTTTAGAAAACCAGGACCAGGAATATATTATGGAAACTTATGATAAATTTAATAATAAAAAATTTTTTTTAATGAAAGAAACCAAATTTGTCCTGCCAGATTATACTAATTGTGTCTTAAGCATGAGAATTGACTATACAGATTATAAAAAACAGCAGCAGGAAATACAATATTTAAGTTATCATGATAATTTAACTGATTTATATAATCGAACTTTTATGGAGGAGGAAATGAAAAGACTGGATAGCAGTCGTCGACTTCCAATCTCAATTATTATGATTGATGTTAATGGTTTAAAGCTATTTAATGATACCTATGGTCATCAAAAGGGAGATCAGCTTTTAATAAGGACATCCGAAATATTAAAAGATTCTACTCGCAGTGAAGATATTGTTGCCCGCTGGGCAGGTGATGAATTTGTAATTTTACTCCCCGGAACAAATAAAAAAGAAATGGAGAAGATAATTAGAAGAATAGAAAATAACTGTATTAAGACCGAAGATGAAGAAACGGTTATTTCTCTTGCAGTAGGAGCAGCAGTTAAAGAAAAATGTGAAGAAAATATATTTAATGTTTTTGATCAGGCAGATAAAGAAATGTATAAACAAAAAATGTCTAAAAGTAGAGAGGCTAAGAAAAAACTTGTGGAAAATATATTAGTTAATCTGGAAAACAAAAGCACTGAGAATAAGGATCATCTGCAGCGAATGAAAAGAACAGCAGCTGAATTTGCCGATTACCTAGATTTAAAAAAAGATGAAAAAGAAAGATTGAAAATTTTAGCTGAACTTCATGACCTGGGAAAGATAAATATTGCAGAAGAGGTACTAAAAAAAGAGGAAAGCTTAAATATAAAAGAATGGGAAAAGATCAAAGAACACTCTGACCAGGGATATAAAATTGCAGCTGCTTCAAAAGAATTTGCATTTATTGCAAAAGAGATACTGCATCATCATGAACGCTGGGATGGTAATGGTTATCCTGCTGCCTTAAAAAAAGAAGAGATTCCCCTTTTAGCAAGAATCATCTCCTTAATAGATGCATATGATGTGATGAGAAATAAAAATATTTACAAGAATAAAATGACAAAAAAAGAAGCAGTCAGAGAACTGCAGAGCTGTAGTGGGTCTCAATTTGATCCAGAATTAACGGATAAATTTATCGACTTTATCAGTTAAATTAAATATTATAATCAATTTTTTCTGCATATATTTTACCAAGATAGGGTAAGAGAATAATTTGAGCTCCGATTAAGCCGGTACCCTTTTGATGTTGATCCATAGCCAGTAAAAGCAAAAAGTGTTCTATAAATCCATAACCAACCAGACCAACAAAGATCCCTGCTAAATATACAAAAATATTTAAAAAATACCAGAGATATTTGGGCATCCGATAACGATATTTATTAAACCACATTTTTAAATTATGGATTCCCCAGAAAGAAGAAGCAAAAAAGAAAGAAGAAATAACAGCTGTAATAATAATAGCAATTTTAGAAAAAGAAAGTAAAAAAGCAGCAATAACTCCCACAAAAAAACCAATAATGCCGTAAATTGTTGCTTTTCTACCTAATTTGATAATAAACTGATCCTGATTATACATCATCTTGCTTTTACACCTCAATTACAAGTATTCTATTCTAAATGGTCTTTTAAATTTAATTGTAAATTAAACGAACATAAATACTTTGATTATAATTACCAAAGTTGTCACCAAAGATGGTTAAACCACCTTTGTTTTCAGCTTTTTCTGGTATAGCCATTTTAAATTTATAATTACTTTTATGGTCAAGTTTAAGTTGATCAATTGTTACCTCTGAAATCTTAGATCCATCAATAAAAGTTCCATATTTGTTCACTGATAGCAATTTTAATAATCCATATTGATTCCAGTTAGGATACCACCAGGAAGGTGTAAAAATACCTTTAGTTTCCCCAAAATCCCCCGGACTTGTCCAGCTTCCTACTTCCACATCATTAAGATAAAAGAAAATATCAGAAGGCCAGTCATTACAGACTCCAGGAGCTTCCGAACTTATTTCCATAGAAATTTGTATCTCACTTAAATTCTGTCCCGGTTTTAGATAATTGGGCAGTCTATATTCTATAAAACCTTTAGTAAACCATAAAATTTGACTGTTTATTCTTTCTGGATCTGCAAAAAAACTGGGATCATCTACTTCTCCTATAATATGATCCTTATTTGCCAGCCCACAGGTTGGATAGACTTCATAGTCAGAAAAATGACCAATTGCTATCTCTGATTCATAAAATTTTTCTTCAGTCTGTTTTTTTAAGTCAAAAATTAGTTTATCCTCATGGAGATAGCATAATTTCTGGTTACCTCTGGCTGCTGATTCAGTTGATACTTTAATTAAACCACATTCTTCTAATTTTTTAACATGAGAAGTAATTGCCCCATTAGTCAGCCCCAGTTTTTTAGCCAGTTCATTCATATTAAGCTGATGATATTCTGATAAAAGTTCCAGAATTTTAATTCTAGATTCTGAACTTAAAGCTTTAAAAGTTTTTAATCCATCTCTTAAATTGTCAATTAAAATCAAACTTCTCCCCCCAAACTTTATTTATTTTAGTCAATTATAAAACAAAACCCAAAAAAAATCAAATTTAATGTCATTTTTAAGTCATTTATTTAATTTATATTTAGCAATAGAAGTTATTATTTAATTTTATAGTTCAAAAAAAAAGAAAATATAGTACTATATTCCAGGCTCAACCCGGAATTATTAAAATAATTAGATAATTTATGTAAATTTATTTGACATTAATCTAAAATTTATGCTATACTTTTAGTGAAAATTAAAGAACTAAAGTAACTACTCAACTTTTAAATGCTAAAAAGGCCTGATAAAAGATGTTATCTGGTAATATTAGTTAAAATTACTTATTGTTCTTTAATCAACACTAAAACAAATTGCTTATAACCTTATAATTTTACCTAACGAGCAAAAATAATTCAGCTGGAGGTGGATAAGAACTTAAAAACTCTTAAATCGACTATAAATATCTTGTATTAACAAACCAATTATAAGGGAGAGGAAAAAATGAAAAAAATAACTAAAATATTTTTTCTAACAATTTTAATGTTAAGTATATCAATAACTGCTTTTGCTGGTGCTGGAGAAAAGGCAGCTAAAGATCCTGCTTCTGGTATTATTCCATTTTCCGAATCAGGAATTACAGAATTTAACGAAGCACCTATGTTGAAAAAGCGTGTTGAAGCTGGAGAATTACCACCAGTAGAAGAAAGATTACCTAAAAACCCAGTTGTGGTTCAGCCAGAAGAGTCAATTGGTAAATATGGTGGCAGTATGACATTTACTCAGTTTGGACCTGATGGACTGGGAGTCAATGGTCATACATTAGTGGAAACTCCCCTCTTAAAAAATAGAGATTATGATAATTTAATGACAATTCCTAACTTTGCTAAAGATTGGGAATATAGTAATGGAGGTAAAACATTTACTCTTTACTTAAGAGAAGGAGTAAAATGGTCAGATGGAAATGAGTTAACAAGTGAAGATGTTATGTTCTGGTACAATGATATCCTTTTAAATGAAACTTTAACAACAGCAGTTCCGATTACTTTCCGTCCCGGTGGAGAAATTATGGAAGTAAATCCTATTGATGATTACACAATAGAATTTAATTTTGCAATTCCCTATTATACCTTCCACGAAAATATGGATTCAACCTGGTATGCAGGATTAGAATTCTTTCCACCTTCTCACTATATGAAAAAATTTCATCCTAAATATAATGAAAATGCGAAAAAATTAGCCAAGGAAGCAGGTTTTGGAAGCTGGGTTCAGTACTTTAATAATAGATTGTCCTGGGAGTTTTTTAACCCTAAACCAGTTGGTAGACCAGTTTTATCAGCCTGGGTTGTAAAAAAGGTGACACCTACCGGAAGAATTTATGAACGTAATCCATATTACTTTAAAGTTGACCCAGAAGGAAATCAGCTGCCCTATATTGATGAACAGAGAACAGTATCTACTCCCGATGCACAGGCGAGGTTAATGAATGTTTTATCTGGAGAAATTGATTATATTAGTTCATTTTTATCTTTTGCTGATTATCCGACAATTAAAGCAAGTGAAGAAGATGGAAATTACAATGCCTGGATTGGTGACTCTTTATGGGCCAGTCGGGTAACATTTTCTGTCCAGCAGCAGCCTGTGAATGCTAAGGATATGTGGGAAATTTTAGGTGATGTCAGGTTCCGCAAAGCACTATCTTATGCACTTGATCGGACAGAAATTAAAAATCTTGTTTTTATGGGACAGGGTGAAGAAAGACAGTTAACCTACCATCCCGGTACAGTTGCTGATGAAGCCTATAAGGAAGAATGGGCTACAGCTTATACTGAATATAATCCTGAAAAAGCAAAAGCTTTACTTGATGAAATGGGTGTAGTTGACCAGAATGGTGATGGCTGGAGAGATAAACCAAATGGTGACGATCTTTTATTACAGCTTTTAGCTAATTCAAGTCGTAGTGTTGCTATGTCAACTGCAGAAATGGCCAAAGGATTCTGGAATGATATTGGAATTAATGTTAATATGGATTCTGTAGAAGAGGGATTATTCTTTACTGAAATCTGGGAAGGAAGAACTCAAATTTCTACAACCTTTATGACAGGTTCCTTACCTCCCTGGGATCAATATGTACCAGCAGAAGACACATATAATGCTTATGGAAACTGGTTCCTTGATTATAATCCTTATACCCAGACTAGAATTCCTGAGTCTGAAATACCAGAAGCAAGACAGAAATTAGCTATTAAACCACCTCAGGAAATCATTGACTGGTATACTGCTGGACATACAGTAGATCATGTTAATGAAGAAGAAAGAACTAAATTATACAGAGAAGTTGGTAGTTATGTGCATGAATATCTGCCATCTATAGGAACAGTTGGTATGGCAGGACATGTTGGAGTTTCAAAAAATGGACTTCTTAATCTGAGAAAAGTGGGAGATAACCCCAGTGTTGGTGCAACCAGAAATGCCTATGTAGAACAGTTCTACTGGGAAAATCCTTCAGAACATTAATTTGGTGTTTATTAGCTAGTTTTATTTAAATAAATATCATTAAATTGTCAGGTACCTGATAGACGGTACCTGACAATTTTAAATAACTATAAAAAATGACTTTTTAATTATATTATCTTATATTGTTAAGGGAGGGAAAATATTGTTAAATTTTATTTTGAGAAGAACGTTAATTATTATCCCGATGATAATTTTAATTTCCATGATTTCTTTTTTGATAATTACTCTTCCACCAGGAAGTTATATAGATTCTTATCTGGCTAATTTACAGCAGATGGGGGGAGAAGTTGAACAGAGTAGAGCGGACACAATCAAAGAACGATATGGTTTAAATGATCCTATTTATTTACAGTACTGGAAATGGGTTAAAGGATTCCCTCGTGGTGATTTTGGGATGGCCTTTAGTGAAGAAAGACCAGTTATAAATATTATTCAGGAAAGAATTGGATATACAATTTTAATTTCATCTTTAACTCTTTTATTTACCTGGGTTTTATCGATTCCCATTGGTATTTATTCGGCAGTAAAACAATATTCCTTTGGTGATTATGCATTTACTTTTTTTGGTTTTCTGGGAGTCTCAATCCCTAATTTTTTACTGGCAATTATTATAATGTTTGTTGGGTTAAGATTTTTTGGTATAAATTTATCTGGTTTAATGCCGGTTCAATATATGGGAGAACCCTGGGGTCTGTCAAAAATTCTTGCTGTTTTACAGAGAATCTGGGTACCGGTTGTTGTAGTCGGTACAGCAGGTATGGCAGGGTTAATTAGGATTATGAGAGCAGAAATGCTTGATCAGCTCCGACAGCCATATATTCAAATGGCCAGATCAAAAGGAGTTGACGAAATTAAAGTTATTATCAAGTATGCTGCCAGAATAGCTGTTAATCCATTAATCAGTACAATTGGCTGGCTTTTACCTCAAATTATTTCGGGTGGAACAATAGCTGGTATTGTGTTAGGGCTTCCTACTTTAGGACCTAAACTTTATGATGCTCTTAAAATTCAGGATATGTATTTAGCAGGTACTATAATTTTCTTTAATATTGTTTTGATTTTGATTGGTACACTTTTATCAGATATTTTGCTTGCTCTGGTAGATCCGCGAATCCGTTATGATTGATCTAATGAAGGGAGGATATTTAATTGAAAAATAATTCTAGTGAAAGTAAAATAACTAAAGATGAAGATATTGTAATGAGTAATCCTTTTAAAGCAAAGTCTCACTGGCAGCTGATGTGGGAAGAATTTAAAAACCATAAACTGGCAATGGGCGGAATAATTGTTTTAATTCTTTTATATGTTAGTGCACTTTTTGCCGGTTTTTTGACACCCTATGATCCAAATGAAAGATTTTCTAAATTCCCAAATATTGCTCCAATGCAGATTAATATATTTGATGATAATGGACTAACTGCTCCATATGTTCATCCAATTGTAGGGAAAAGAAATATGGAAACACTGGCAATGGAATATACTGTTGATCAAAGCCAGCAAATTCCTGTTAATTTTCTATATAAATCAGATGATACATACAATTTTTTAGGTTTATTTAAAACAAATCTTAAATTATTTGGTTCTGATGAAACTCAAATTTTTCTGTTTGGAACTGATGGACTGGGTAGAGATATTTTTACCAGAACTATTCATGGTGCCCGTTTATCTTTAACAGTTGGACTTGTTGGTATTGCAGTAAGTCTTGTTCTGGGACTATTTTTTGGAGGCATTTCCGGTTATCTGGGCGGAATGGTTGATAACTTTATTCAAAGAGTGATAGAGTTTACCCTTGCAATTCCGAAAATACCGCTCTGGATGGGACTTGGAGCTGCTTTACCTCAGGACTGGTCTGTGATTCAGGTTTATTTTGCAATTACAGTCATTTTATCACTTACTGGATGGGTCAGTATGGCTCGGGTTTTACGCGGCCAAATTTTATCATTAAAAGAAGAAGACTTTGTGAAGGCAGCAAGAGCTGCTGGTGCCAAAAGTGGTAGAATTATTAGTAAACATTTAATACCTAATTGTATGAGTTATATTCTGGTTAATCTGACACTTGCGATCCCGGGAATGATTATTGGTGAAACAGCACTGAGTTTCCTTGGTTTAGGACTTAAGGCTCCTGCAGTTAGCTGGGGTGTACTTCTTCAGGAGGCTCAGAATGTGAGAGCTGTTGCTCAGTATCCATGGTATTTTATTCCGGGAGTGTTTGTTATCGTAGCTGTACTGGCATTTAACTTTGTTGGTGATGGATTAAGAGATGCTGCAGATCCTTATCATTAATACTGAAGAAATATTGCAGATAAAGGCGGGTTAAATAATTATGAAAAATAAAGATAAATTGCTGGAAGTAAAGAATTTAAGAACTTATTTTGATACGAGAAGAGGACTTGCCAAAGCAGTTGATGGAGTTAGCTTTGATGTTTATAAAGGTGAAACTCTGGGGATTGTGGGCGAAAGTGGATGTGGAAAAAGTATTACTTCACTTTCTATTTTAAATCTAGTTCCTCAACCTAAAGGAAAAATTTATGGAGGCGAAATTCTGCTTCATCGCGATAATGATGAGGTTATTGATATTGCAAAATTAAAACGGACAGGAAAAAAGATGAAAGATATCAGACGTAAAGATACGGCCATGATTTTTCAGGATCCAATGTCCTCTTTAAGTCCTGTTTATACAGTTGGTTCTCAGATAATGGAGGGCATTATGCTCAGCCATGATGTCAATAAGTCGGAAGCTAGAGAAAGGGCAATAGAAATGCTGCGCAAAGTTGGTATTTCTCCGGCTGAGCAGAGAATCAATGATTACCCCTATCAATTAAGTGGAGGAATGAATCAGAGAGCAATGATAGCTGTTGCTTTATCTTCTAATCCGAGTTTGTTAATAGCGGATGAGCCGACTACTGCCCTTGATGTGACAGTTGAAGCTCAGATTTTAGAATTGATGGAAGATCTACAGCAGGAGTATAAGATGTCAATTATGTTTATCTCTCATGACCTGGACGTAATTGGAGAGATTTCTGATCGAGTTGTGGTGATGTATACAGGTAAAGTTGTAGAAGTAGCAGAGGTAGAAGATTTATTCTATAATCCTTCTCATCCTTATACTCAGGGACTACTGCAGTCAATACCAAAAATTGGCCGCAAAAAGGAATTGAAGCCAATAAGTGGGTCTGTACCTCAGATCTATAATTTACCTGATGCCTGTCATTTTGCACCTCGCTGCCCTCATAAAATGGATATCTGTACTAAAAAAGAACCTCCTGTCTTTGATGTAGGAGAAGGTCATCAGTCTAAATGCTGGCTTTATGAGGAAGGAGGTAAGAGAAATGAAGGATGAAGAACTGATTTTAAAAGTTAAAGATTTAAAAAAATATTTTCCGGTAAAACAGGGTGTTTTTAGAAAAGTAGTGGGTCAGGTTAAAGCAGTTGATGGAGTTAGTTTTTCTCTCAAAGAAGGCGAAACACTGGGGCTGGTGGGAGAATCAGGCTGTGGAAAATCAACTACAGGAGAAACATTAATGAAGTTAATTGAACCAACTGCCGGAACAATTGAATATAAAAATGAAGAAGGAAACTGGAGAGATTTGACGAAAATAGATGAAGAGGAATTTTATTCATACAAAAAAGATATTCAGATGATTTTTCAGGATCCAATGTCTTCTTTAAACCCCAGAATGTCAGTTAGAGATATTATTGTTGAACCTCTGGAGATTCATGGAATTGGTACTAAAGAGTCCAGAACTGAAACTGCAAAAAAATTACTGGATCAGGTTGGATTAAGTGAGTTTTTCTTAAACCGCTATCCCCACGAATTTAGTGGTGGTCAGCGTCAGAGAATTGGTATCGCCAGAGCTTTAACATTAGAGCCAAGAATTATTGTCTGTGATGAGCCGGTTTCTGCTCTTGATGTTTCAGTACAGGCTCAGATTTTAAATATTCTGGAAGAGCTGCAGGATAGAATGGGTTTAACCTATATATTTATTGCTCATAATTTGAGTGTTGTAGAACATATAAGTGATCGAATTATGGTAATGTATCTGGGTAAAATTGTAGAAATTGCCTCTGCTGATGATTTATATGATAAACCACTACATCCTTATACAGAAATCCTTCTAAAATCAATTCCAGAAGGTGATCCAAAATCAAAGAAAAAAAGAGGTAAAATAGATGGGATAGTTCCTGATCCTTCTGATCCTCCCAGCGGCTGTAATCTACATCCCCGCTGTCCTTATGCTCAGGAGATATGCAGCGAAGAAGAACCTCCACTGGAGTTAATTAATGAAGAAAAAGAACAATTTTCTGCCTGTCATTTTGCGAAAGAACTAAATTTAGCAGGCTATAATGATCTGGTTGAGCAAAAAGCATAATCTATTAAAGAAAAGGAGACTAATGATGACTAAAAAAAATGCAAAAGTATATTTAGATCGTAATTTTACAGTAAGTGAGGTAGACGAAAGAATTTTTGGATCATTTATTGAGCATCTTGGTAGAGCTGTCTATACAGGTATTTATCAGCCTGATCATCCAACAGCTGACGAAAATGGCTTTAGGGAAGATGTTTTAGAGTTAATTAAGGAAATTGATCCTCCAATTATTCGCTATCCAGGTGGAAACTTTGTTTCTGGTTATAACTGGGAAGATGGAGTAGGACCTGTGGAAGAACGCCCCAATAGACTGGAGCTTGCCTGGAGAACAGTGGAAACTAATGAAGTTGGAACAAATGAATTTATGCAGTGGGCAGAAAAAGCAGGGACTGAGGTTATGATGGCGGTTAACCTGGGTACCAGAGGAATTGATGCTGCCCGTAATTATCTGGAATACTGCAACCATCCCGGTGGCAGTTATTACAGTGATTTACGCAAAGAACATGGTAGAGAAGAACCATATAATATTAAAACCTGGTGTCTGGGAAATGAAATGGATGGACCCTGGCAGATTGGTCACAAAACTGCCGATGAATATGGACGCCTCGCATTAGAAACTGCCAAGGTTATGAAGGGACTTGACCCGGAAATTGAATTAGTTGTTTCTGGAAGTTCCAACCGTCAGATGCCTACTTTTGGGCAGTGGGAAGCAGCGGTACTGGAACATGCTTATGAACATGTTGATTATATCTCTCTACATCAGTATTTCCGCAATGATGAAAATGATATTAAAAACTTCCTGGCTCAAACAGAAAGCCTTGATGATTTTATTCATTCAGTAGTTGCGATCTGTGATTATGTTAAAGCTAAGAAAAACAGCGATAAGAAGATAAATTTATCATTTGACGAGTGGAATGTCTGGTATCATTCTGATGAAGTTGATAAAAAGCGTGAACCATGGCAGGTGGCACCTCCACAGTTAGAAGACATTTATAACTTTGAAGATGCTTTAGTTGTTGGACTGACTTTAATAACTCTGCTCAAACATGCTGATCGGGTTAAAATTGCCAATCAAGCTCAATTAGTGAATGTAATTGCTCCCATCATGACTAATGAAGATGGAGGGGCCTGGAGACAGACTATTTTCTATCCCTATTATCATGCTTCAAAGTTTGGTAGAGGTACTGTTTTAGACAGCAGAGTTTCTTCTCCAACCTATGACAGTAAAGATTTTAAAGAAGTTGATCTTTTAGAACAGGTTACTGTATTTAATGAAGAAAAGGAAGAATTAACGATATTTGCTGTTAATAGAGATACTGAATCAGTCTTAGAATTAGATAGTGAATTAAATGGCTTTGAGGATTATAAGGTTCTTGAACATCTTGTTTTAGAAAATGATGATCTCAAAGCAGTAAATAGTGAAGAAAACCCTGACAATGTTAAACCACATAATAATGGTAACGCTGAAATTAATGGATCAAGCTTAACAGCTGAACTTCCTGAGTTATCCTGGAATGTTATCAGATTATCTAAATAAATAATAAAATATAAAAGGTTATCAGGGTTTTATACAGAAATAATATAATAACTCTGATAACCTATTTTATTATTTAATGCTTGGGAGGTAAAAATGATGGAAAAAAAATTGTTCAGTCTAAATAGAAATATAACAGGTAATCTTAAGGCACATGATCCAGCTTTAGTAAAAGAAAACAATAAATGGTGGTTATTTCACACCGGTAAAGGTTTTGGTATCAAATCATCTCAGGATGGTTTGAACTGGAAAAAAGAAGCTCCTATTTTAGAGGAACCACTCGCCTGGTGGAGTGATTATGTACCACATTTTGATAGAGATAATGATATCTGGGCCCCAGATTTAGAATTTTTTAATGATAAGTGGTGGCTTTATTACTCTGTCTCAGAATTTGGAACAAATAACTCAGTCATTGGATTACTTTCTGCAGATAGTATAGAAGAGGGAAACTGGAAAGATGAAGGCCTTGTAATTACGTCTTCAGATGGCAAAAAATTTAATACAATTGACCCCTGTATTTTTATAGATGCAGAAGATAACCCCTGGCTGGTTTTTGGTTCCTGGTTTGATGGAATAAAATTAGCAGAAATTGATCAGAAAACTATGAAATTAAAAGGTGAAATCCATTCTCTAGCCTCACGCAGGGTAGGAGATAGGGCTGCAGGAGTTGAAGCCCCTACCTTAACTTATAAAGATGGATATTATTATCTTTTTACATCGATTGATCACTGCTGCAGAGGAAAAAAAAGTGACTATAAAATAGTCTATGGCCGCTCAAAATATATTGAAGGTCCTTATCTTGATAAAAATGGAATTGATTTATTAAATGGTGGGGGAACAGTTTTAACTGCCAGTGATGAAAAATATGTCGGTCATGGTGGTCAGGATATTTATAATAATCAATTATTAATCCATCATGCCTACAGCAGAAAAAATGGAGAATATAGATTTTTTATAAAAGATTTAAAATGGGAAAATAACTGGCCAGAATTAAAAGAAACAGATAATTATTTTAAAGGATATTATAAAATTATAAATTCTGCCAGAAATAAAATTGTTAGTGTTGAAGATTCTAAAACTGAATCCAGGGCTAAAATGGTGGCCAGGAACGATAATGACTTTGATTCGCAAAAATGGATGATTTATCCTGTTGACAGTACTTTTTATAGAATCGAAAATAAAAACAGTCTTCTATATCTAGAAGTACAGGATGCTTTAAAAACCGAAGCTGCTGTAGTTCAGCAGTGGAGCAATTCTTCTCATCCCTGTCAGGAGTGGGAAATAACAGCCGTAAATAATGATGAATTTAAAATTATAAATAGAAATAGTCAAAAAGCTTTAACTTTAAATGAAGATAATAATTTAATTCAGCGAGAAGATAAAGATAAAAAAGAACAAAAATGGCAGCTTGAATGGCTGCAGAAAAAAGACTAATTTAGGAGGATTTTAAATGAATAAGTTAAGTATAAATCTTGATCAAAAAAAAGAAAAAATTAATAAGAATATATATGGACATTTTGCCGAACATTTGGGCAGATGTATTTATGAAGGATTCTGGGTTGGAGAAGATTCTGAGATACCAAATCAAAATGGGATCAGAACTGATGTAGTGGAAGCTCTTAAAAAGATTGAGATTCCTGTTTTAAGATGGCCTGGAGGCTGTTTTGCTGATGAATATCACTGGAAAGATGGAATAGGTCCCAGAGAAGATAGAGTTAAGATGGTAAATACTCACTGGGGGGGAGTAACTGAAAATAATCATTTTGGGACCCATGAGTTTATGCAGCTCTGTGAACTTTTAGATGCAGAGCCCTATATTTCTGGGAATGTTGGTAGTGGTACAATTAGAGAGATGCAGGAATGGGTAGATTACATAACTTTTGCAGGAGAGTCTCCAATGGCTGACTGGAGAAAAGAAAATGGTAGAGAAGAACCCTGGCCTTTAAAGTACTTTGGTGTCGGAAATGAGAACTGGGGCTGTGGAGGTAATATGCGACCTGAATATTATGCTGATCAGTATCGCAATTATCAAACTTATGTCCGTGATCACGGTGATAATGAAATCTTTAAAATTGCCTGTGGTGCAAATGTTGATGATTACAACTGGACAGAAGTTCTAATGAAAAATGCTGCCCGTCAAATGGATGGTTTGAGCTTGCATTATTATACAATTCCGGGAGAATTCTGGGAAGGTAAAGGCTCTTCAACTGATTTTAAAGAAGATGAATGGTTTATTACCTTAAAAAAGGCACTAAAAATGGATGAACTAATTAGTAAACATGGAACAATTATGGATCAGTATGATCCGGAAAAAAGAATTGCCATGATTGTTGATGAGTGGGGTGCCTGGTATGATGTTGAACCGGGAACAAATCCAGGCTTTTTATATCAGCAGAATACCTTAAGAGATGCCCTGATTGCTGGAATCACCTTAAATATTTTTAATCAGCATGCTGATCGGGTTAAAATGGCAAATATTGCTCAGACTGCTAATGTACTGCAGGCAATGGTTTTAACTGATGGAGCAGATATGATTTTAACTCCAAGTTACCATGTATTCGAAATGTATAAAGTTCATCAGGATGCTGAGCTGCTTCATATTGATTTAAACAGTGAAAATTATAAATATGAGGAACAGGAAATACCTGCTTTAAATGCCTCTGCTTCAGTTAATGAAAATGGCGAAGTAAATATTACTGTATGTAATTTAAATCCTGAAAAAGATATTCATTTAGAGAGCAAACTATTTGCTCAAAACTTTGATCTAAGTGAAATAACAGGTAGAGTACTTACAGCTGATAAATTAAATGCACATAACAGTTTTGATAATCCTGATAATGTTGAACCTGCTGTCTTAGAAGATCTTGAATTAGATAGCAACAATCTTAAGGTTACTCTACCTGCGGCATCTGTTACTCTTATTACTTTAAAATAAATGGAGGCATTTTTAAAAATGAACAATAATTATACTGAAAAAATAAATAAAATTGAAGAAATTAAGTTATCCACTTCTGATATTAATAGTATCGAATTACCCGATAAAATAAAAATCTGTCTTGATGACAAGTACAGTTATCGCGGGGTTGAATGGGAAAAAGTTGATCTTGAAAAACTCAAAAAAGAAGGACAAGTTAGTGTTAATGGCAAAATAAAAGAAGTTAATTATCCAGAACCTCTGGTTGAACAGAGAGCTGATCCATATATTTACAAACACAGTGATGGTTATTATTATTTTACAGGTTCATATCCAGAATATGACCGTATTGTTTTAAGAAGAGCCAAAACCATTTCCGATCTTAAAGATGCAGAAGAAGTTGTTATCTGGGAAAAATATCAAAAGGGAGAAATGAGCAAACATATCTGGGCTCCTGAACTACATTTTATTGATGGTAACTGGTATATTTATTTTGCAGCAGGTAGAGAAGATGATGTCTGGGCAATTAGACCTTATGTGCTTGAATGTGAAGCAGATAATCCACTTACTGGTGACTGGACTGAAAAAGGTGAAGTAAATATTGAATTTGAAAGCTTTAGTCTTGATGCAACTACATTTGAACATCAGGGTAAAAGATATTTAATCTGGGCTCAAAAAGTTGCAGATAATACTATTTCCAATCTATACATAGCCGAAATGGAAAATCCCTGGACAATTAAAGAACAGCATTTATTATCAGAACCGAAATATGACTGGGAAGTGATCGGTTTTGATGTAAATGAGGGTCCGGCCGTTATTAAGCGCGGCGGTAAAATATTTGTTGCTTATTCAGCCAGTGAAACCGGTCATCATTACTGTATGGGACTTTTAAGTGCTGATCAGGATAGTAATTTACTTGAACGTGATTCCTGGCAGAAGAGTGAAGAACCTGTATTTGTAACTTCAGACGAAACCTCATTATATGGACCGGGTCACAACTCGTTTACTAAGACTGAAGATGGGGTAACTGATCTTTTAGTCTATCACGCCAGACCTTATAAAGAAATAGAGGGGAATCCTCTTTATGACCACAATCGTCATGGTAGAATCCAGGAACTTTTCTGGGATCAAAATGGAGAACCATATTTTGCCTATCCCGGTTTAAAAGTGGATGTTGACCAGGAAGTTGAAGCTGAAATAATATTAGAATAAATTATTTTAGAAAGTCAGACTTTTAATAGTCTGGCTTTCTTGCTAGTTTGCCTGGCATGAATATTTGCTAATCAGTGAAAGTCTGATGTGGGGGTTAATAGTGCCAACCGCTAGCTGAAGACAAGGGTGTCCATCGCGAGGTGGAATCTGAAGGAA
>NZ_SNWX01000009.1:0-985 GCF_004362045.1 Halanaerobium saccharolyticum
TCCTGAGAGCAGCCTTCATATGAAGTTGTCTGCTTTCTATGTGTTTCCGTCGAGTTGTTCAAATCTAAGAAACCTCCTAATGTTTCATCCTTCAATTGGTGTATATATCCACCAATCTACTATGACTTCTGCTGCATTCTGACAGTTCAGCTCTTACATTACTGCAGAGTTTATTGCTTAGAAATTCATCACCACAATTTACTGTCAGACCTTCCCTGGTTAAGAATATTTACTTTCACTTCATCCATCTGCTGTATTTACATTTCCTGTCTTGAATAGTTTTGGGCTTTATTTTGTTAGGCAAACTTACCCACAGGATTGTGCCTTTTATACAGTTCGTATTCCTCAGACCGAAGCTTTGCCTCCAACTTCCTTCAGATTCCATCTCACGATGGACACCCTTGTCTTCAGCTAGTGGTTGGCACTATTAACCCCCACATCAGACTTTCACTGATTAGCAAATATCCATGCCAGGCAAACCTAAAAAAGCCGGGATCTTATGTCAAGATCCCGGCCCTGAAATTTCTGCAGTATTCTATTAAAAATTCTCAAAATTCAACTATTACTTTCTATAAATAAAACCGGCTGAGGTTTTAATCCCAACCGGTGTAATTAATATTTTTATATTCAAATTAATGTTTCAAAAAATCTATTATATCTTCTGTTGAATCTGAAGTTATTATTTTCTCGCTTAAATCTTCAATTTTACTCAGCTCAGCCCTATTAATTAACTTAATAATTTCATTATCTGTATCACCAAATTTAGCCTTAATTTGCCTCATCAGGATTAACCTTGCTTCTTCCTGTTTACCCTCAATCTTACCCTCAATCTTACCCTCAATCTTACCTTCGATTTTTCCTTCTTCTTTTCCTTTTTTCTTGCCCTGCTCTTCTGCATATTTCAATATTTTAACCATTTTGTAATCCCTCCATATTTCTGAGATTTCTTGCTTACTTAAAAATTTATCACATAATACAAATGTCA
>NZ_SNWX01000009.1:1082-98587 GCF_004362045.1 Halanaerobium saccharolyticum
CTCTTCTGCATATTTCAATATTTTAACCATTTTGTAATCCCTCCATATTTCTGAGATTTCTTGCTTACTTAAAAATTTATCACATAATACAAATGTCAAAGCAACAATATTATTTTTTAAATTTTTTTCTATCTCCAGTTTCTTCTCCAGTTCAATAGTTTCTTTAACCCGTTTAACCATCTTCTGGTCACTCTTCATCAGCGGAAGAAATATTAATTCAAGATAATTAATTTCTTCCCCTTTCTCAATTTTTTCTCTTAATTCTTTCATCTTTTCTTTGCCATCTTTATCAGACATATTAACAACAGTTGTATTATACCCCAGGCTGCCAGCATTAAAAGCTGCCTCTGAAGCTGGGTATCCCTTAATACATAAAATTATGGTCCGAATCCTGTCTCTATATCTATTATACAACTTTAAGTCATAGGAAGCAAAACACTTTATAGAATAATTTGGAAATAAAGTTAAATATTATAGTTTTGGATAAGCATACTAATTACTTTCTTAATAACTTTTGCAGCACATCAGCAGAAAAGGCAATAACTAGTGGTGCCAGAACCAGGATCATCCCATATAATATAGCACCAGGAGCATCATCAACTTCTGCCACAATAAAGACCAGAGGCATCATCAGGGCATACATTATACTGATTATATAGGCATATTTTTTTATCTTAATTAAACTCTCCCCTGCTGAGTTTGAGAAAACATTTTCTGAGTCGACATAACTTAAAAGTTTAAACATCTGATATAAGACAGCAATAAATGGAATTAAGCTGAGAGTCATAATTGTCGCAATACCATAGAGTACATAAGCCATTTTGGTACTCCCTGCTCCTCCATCACTAAAAACTGCTGCCAGAAAAAATAATAATAAAATTGAGACTATAATCCCGGTGAAAACAACGGCTGCTTTTAAAAATATTATTTTTAGTTTCATATCACAGACCTCACTTATCTAATTTTTATTAAAACCAGTAAAACTCTCAATATCTACCCGAAAATTTCTGTTCATACATTTTTTCATCAGCTTTATTATAACATTTTCTAATATCTTTAACGCTATGATTCTGATTATTACCATCTGTTGTCTCGGAGCCCAACGCGATAGTCAATGGTATCGGCAGCTCCTCAATCTTATTGTCTTCTTCAAGCCTCTTTAATATCCTATCAACAACATCCTCTGCCCTGGAATAATTGGTATCAGGCAAGATGATTGCAAACTCATCTCCACCAATTCGGGCAACAATATCTTCAGTTCGGACGGAGTCTTGGATTGCCTCGGCAGCTCTTTTAATATACCTATCACCCATGCTGTGACCGTAATTATCATTAATTTCTTTTAACCTGTTCATATCTCCAACAATAATACTGATCGGATATTTTCTGGAATTATTCAATCGCTTAAGCTCTTCATTGAAAAATCTTCTGTTATACAGTCCTGTTAATTCATCATGGTTGGAAAGGTGTTTTATTTCTTCTGCAGCTCTTTTTTCCTGATCTATATCTATGTGAACTCCTACAACCCGGACAGCATTTCCACTTTCATCTCTTTCTGTTACCTTCCCAATATCTCTGATCCACTTCCAATCTCCGGACTTAATTTTAACACGATGTTCATTCTGATATTTATTGGTTTTACCTTCCAGATGATCTTTGACATCCTTTAAGGCCTGATCTTTATCATCAGGATGAACTAAATCCAGCCAGGTATTAAGGTTATTATCCAGATCAGAAAGCTCATATCCCAACATTTGGGCCCAATTATCATTGAAATGTACTGTATCATTAGCAGGATTCCAATCCCAGATCCCAATATTACCACCCTCTAGAGCAAGTTCCAATCTTTCTTTAAGCTCTTTTAATTCCTGTTTCTGCTTTATCCGATGCGAAATATCTATAATCTCAAAGAGTATTTTCCCATCATCTAAGTTAGAATAACGGAAATTGAAATATTTATAATCACCAGCAGCAGTTGTAATCTTATAGGTTCTATCTTTAATATTATTTTCTATATCATATTGAAAATGTTTTTTGACTTTTTCTCTAGATTCTGGATCTGGATAAGCCTTTTTGTACCAGTCTTCCATTGTTTTAATTTCAGCTTCTGTATATCCAGTCATCTCTCTAATAGTCTGGTTGGTAAATAAAAGCTGGCCCTGTTGATCAACTATTACAACCCATGTTGATAATTTATCGATTAAAGTCTCCATTAATTGATCATCTCTTCCCATAGTTTGTTCACCTCAGACATCATTATAGTGATAATACTTATATTATACATCAGACTTTGTATTCCTGCATTATACTGGATAAAAAGCCGGAATCTTATATCAAGATCCCGGCTTTAAACTTTCTGCAATATTCTATTCTATCAAAGCTCCCAGAGATTCAACTATTATCCCTGCCTGCATATAATCTAGATGTACATTCTTTAAATCTATGTTTTTAAAATCAATACCAGCAATCTTAGCTTCCCGCAGATTGGACCCACTAATTTTTGCTTCTGTTAAAACCGCACCACTTAAATCAGACTCTCTAAAATCAGTTTCTTTTAAATTGCAGCCATAAAAATCTGCGCCAGCAAACTTTATTCCCCTTAAATCAAATCCCGACAGATTATTATGTCTAAATATAACATAGGACCAGTCTCCACCAATTATTTTTAGTGCAGTCAAATCAGCACCAATTAAGTCTGCACCAACCATTCTACAGTCTACAAAGTCTGCATTAAATAACTTGGCTCCCTCAAAGTTACAATTTAAAAAGGTTGAATTTTCATGAACTGAGGCATTTAAATAAGAATTGGAAAAGTCACATTCGACAAAATTACATTCTCTGGTCATTATTTCTTTTAAGCGGGTATTTTTAAAACTGCAGTTATTAAATTTGCTTTTATTGATGGTTATCTCACTTATAGATCTGTTATCAAATATCTCTTCTACATATTCTGTTTTATCCTTTAATTTCACTGGCTTTTGCCCCTTCATTTTCTCTTTAATAAATAAAACCGGCTGAATTTTTAACTCCAACCGGTGTAATTAATATTTTTATATTCAAATTAATGTTTCAAAAAGTCTATTAATTCTGCCTTTGAATTTGTAGTTACTATTTTTTCACTTAAATCTTCAATTTTATTTAGCTCAGCCTCATTAATTAGAGCAATAATTTCATTATCTGTATCACCAAATTTAGCCTTGATTTGCCTCATCAGGATTAATCGTGCTTCTTCCTGTTTCCCTTCAATTTTGCCTTCTATCTTGCCCTGTTCTTCTGCATATTTCAATATTTTAACCATTTTGTAATCCCTCCATATTTCTGAGATTTCTTGCTTACTTAAAAATTTATCACATAATACAAATGTCAAAGCAACAATATTATTTTTTAAATTTTTTTCTATCTCCAGTTTCTTCTCCAGTTCAATAGTTTCTTTAACCCGTTTAACCATCTTCTGATCACTCTTCATTAGCGGAAGAAATATTAAGTCAAGATAATTAATCTTTTCCTTCTTTTCTATTTTTTCTTTTAATTCTTTCAGCTTTTCTTTACCATCTTTATCAGACATGTTAACAACAATTGTATTATACCCTAGACTGCCGGCATCAAAAGCTGCCTCTGAAGCAGGATATCCCTTAATACATAAAATTATGGTCCGAATCCTGTCTCTATATCTATTATACAACTTTAAGTCATAGGAAGCAAAACGAATCAGATCATCAACCGAAACCTCTATTTCTTCTTCTAAATGTAAGATTGATCCATCTTCCAGTTTGAAATTCAAATCCATCCTCTCTGTATTTGTTTCAATCTCAGCAAATTCAGTCTCCAAATAAGAATCAATTCCAGGCAGCTCCACCTTTAAGAAATCGCCAATATCATTTTTAAAAAGATTAAAAGAGTCTTTAAAAACAAAATCATAGTTATGAGCTGTAACATCAAACTGTTCCTGCATTAATTTTCCTCCATTTCTAATATTTATACTAATTAAAGTATATCATAGAATAATTTGGAAATAAAGTTAAAAATTAATAAAAAGCTGAATAAAAAAACCGCCCCGAAAAAAGGACGGTTAAAAATACTTTAAATTAACATCTACCTGCAAATTTCTGCTGATACAGCATTTCCACTTTAATCCTAAAATCAATCCTCCCTCGACTCATAAATAATCGAGTAAAGATATTCTTTTTCTCCAAAAAGAATTGGCTGGCTGTAAACCTCAACATCCCGGATCTCACCATTAAAAAGTTTATGTTTAAAAATAAAATAATTTTTATTTTTCTGCCTGGCTTCCTTCATTTCTCTGATTACCTCATCTTTTTTTAGTACATTAATATCTGTGATTTCCATTGAAGTCAGCTGATCTTTACTCCAGCCATAAAATTGGATCGTTGCAGGATTTGCATCAACAATTTTCCCAGTGTCAGGATCAATGATCAGCATTATTGTGAACTCATTTTCGAAAAGCGCCTGATATCTGTCTTTAATATTTTCATACTTTCTTTTTGTATCTTCCAGCTCAGTTAAATCTCTATAAATAACATAATAACCGGCATTTTCTCCTGCTAAAGAAATCGGAAAAGCCTGGATTGAAACTTCAATTTTTGCGCCTTCACATTTTTCTCTAATACTGCGGGAACTAACTCTTTGTCCTGCGAGCAGTCTGTCAATATATATTTCTGTTTCCAGCTTTTTGGTTTCCGGAACTATCTGTTTAATATTTTTTCCAATTATCTTTTTTCTACTGTACTCAAACATTTCAAGAAAATAATCATTTGCCCTTATGATATTAAAGTCAACATCTAAAATTACAATTCCTTCCTTTGATTCTTCAAATAAATCCTCAAAGTATTCTTTTTTATCCAGAGAATATTTTTCGGTTTGCGAACTATTTATCTCATCTTTTAAAACATCTTTTTTCAGACTGTCAATTCTGTTGCTTTTTACAATCTGGATAAAGGCTTCCGCCACCTGTGGTGAAAATTGACTTCCCTTATTTTTCTGTATTTCCTCTAAAGCGGTCTCAATACTTAGAGGATCACGGTATGCTCGTTTAGATAACATTGCATCCCAGGCGTCTGCTACCCCCAGAATCTGTGAGATGATCGGGATTTTATCTCCTGCAATTCCTTCTGGATAACCACTGCCATCCCATTTTTCGTGATGATATAAGATATATTCTGAAATAGATTTTAAGGACTCAGATTTAGAAAGTGCTTCACTACCCCAGACCGGGTGCTTTTTAATCAATTGATATTCGCGCTCAGACAATTTACCCTTTTTATTAATAATATCCAGCGGCACTAGTAACTTACCAATATCATGGACAAGTCCTGCCCAGTAGGTGGTTTTGATTGTTTTTTTAGGAAGATCCATTTCTCTGGCGATAGCAGAAGCGATTTCGGCTACATTTTCCGAATGGCCCTTTGTGTAAAGGTCATAAATCTCCATTATTTTGATAATTGAAGTGATCAATTCTCTGGTAAAGTTAGTCTGCAGATTATCAAATCTTTTAAAGGCAAAAAAAACAGAGGCCAGGGTCGAAAAAGATTCCAGGATTTTTCTGGTTGTATCACTAAATTCTCTGCTGCTGCCCTGTTTAATATCAAGAGCCAGTCTCCCCACAACCTGGCTGTCAACATCAATATTTATATACAGGGAATCTTTTATCGGTTTTAAAGCCTGCTTTAAAATTTCTCTCTGAGATGTTTCCATTTTATCAACATTTAAAAAGTAGTCTCTGGTCTGGTAGATATCCTTCCCTTTAAAATTGTAAAATAAATCTTTTTCTATTTCTAACTTTTTTAATAATTCTATCTCATGTCCGACTGCATCAATAAAAACATAATTATCATTTTGATTAACAATCACCATTTTAGCATAATCTGCTTCAGGAACTATTTCAATTGCATTTTGCAGAAGATCTGAGAAAAAATCTTCTTCACTCATAAAGGTCTTATTTTCCATATTAGATACGAGCTCTATCATATTTACAAATCTTTGATTTAGATTATTTATTTCGGCAAAAGACTGTTCCAGTTCTTCATTCATTGCAATAACTTCTTCGTTATAGGCTGAAAGCTGCTCATTTGAGGCAGCCAGTTCTTCTTTCTGGTTCCTGAGCTCTATCTCCTGCTCTTTTCGCTCAGTAATATCGATCACAAAACCTTCAATTTTATTTTCATCATTATTTTTTGAAGAGACAACTCTGGCATTCATACTTACCCAGAACTTTTCTCCATTTATTTTATATGCCTGATATTCAAAATTTTTAAGCTCATTTTGTTTCTTTAATTTTTCTAAAAATTCATTTCTTTTTTCTGAATCAACATAAAAGTCCTGACTGAGACACTGATAATTTACTAAAACTTGTTCAACATTCTCAGCTCCCATCATCTCAGCCATACTAGAATTAATATATTCGATTTTATCATTAAAAGTGGTTCTAAAAATTCCTATAGGAGCTTGATCAAGAAAATCAAAATACTCTTCTGACATGTTTTTAGATATATTCCTGTCATAATCACTCACTGAATAACACTTCCTTTTTAAGCTCTTACAGATTAAATTTCTTAATCACTTCTGTTAATTCAACTGCCATTCTTGTTAAATCTTCAGATGCGCTTACAATTTCTTCTGTAGAAGCACTCTGTTCTTCACTGGCTGCTGCTACTTCTTCTGCATTGCTGGCTGCTTCCTGACTTACTGAAGCAATTTCTTTTATTGTTGCTTCGACATCTTTACCATTGGCACTTACCTTTTCTGAGCGATCATTAATATTCTCAATTAAATCTCTCAAGCTTAAGGCTGCTGAATTAATTGCTTCGAATGACTTACCTGTATTTCTAATTGCATCAACACTGCCATTTACAACTTCTTCGGTAGCGTCCATCCTGGTTACTGCACTGCCAACTCCACTCTGGATTTCTCTTACCAGTCCTCCAATTTGATTTGTAGCATCTTCTGATTCTTCTGCCAGCTGTCTTATCTCATCAGCAACAACGGAAAATCCACGGCCGGCGTCTCCTGCTCTGGCTGCTTCAATAGCAGCATTTAAAGCTAAAAGATTGGTCTGAGCTGCTATATTATTAATCAAGTTTACTATCTCACCAATTTTATTTGATAAGTCTCCCAGATTATTGATAGTATTCGCGATTTCTTTAGTGTTTCCCTTTACGTTTTCTATCTGAGCAACAGAATTATCTATTGATCCATTTCCATCCTCAATATTATTCATAACATGATCTGCCTGTTTTTCCATATCTCTGGACATTAAGGTTACATTTTCTATCTGATCTATAAGCTCATCAATTTTACTGGTTGTTTCCTCTACCTGGGCTGACTGTTCTTCAGCACCAGATGCAACCTGCTGAATAGACTGTCCTACCTGAGTGGCGGCGGTAGCTACTTCCTCTCCCGAGGCAGATAATTCTTCACTGGAAGCAGAAAGATTTTCGGCAATATTTGCAAATTTAGAAAGTATTTCATTTAGATTTTCTTTCATTTTATTTAAAGATGAAGCTAACAATCCAATTTCGTCATTTCTATCTATTTCAAGATCGTCAACTGCCAGGTTACCCTGGGCAATACTGTCAGCCGTTTTAACCGCTTTAAGAATGGGGTTTGCAATATAACTGGCAATAAAATAAGTTATAATAATTCCAATAAGTAATGCAATTGCTGCTATCCAGATACTCATATTTCTGGAAGTAACTAATTCTGCCAGCACATCACTTTCGTCTGCTGTCATAGCCACAACCCAGCCTGCCAGTCCCACAGGGGCATAGGCTAATTCTTTTTCGACTCCGTTATATGTATATTCTCCTGTTCCAGAACCACCCTGGACCATTTTTTCGGTTAGACTCTGCAGATCAGGCTGTCCCGTTAAAATATCTGTATTACCTATATACTGGTCCCCTGGATGGGCAATTGTTCTTTTTTGTTGATCTATAATCCAGCCATAGCCAAAACCACCAATCTCCATCTCATTTATTAAAGACTGTAAGTATTCACTTTTTACTGTCCCCCCCATCACTCCCACCAGGTTATTATTTTCGATTATGGGAACTGCAATAACTATAACCTTATCACCCGAAATTCTACTTGTCATCGGAATAGAAATTGCTGTTTTCCCGGTTGAAATTGCTTCCTGAAAGTATTGGCGATCAGAAATATCTATGCTGCCACCATTTAAAATATTACCACTACCGGTAGTATCCACTATCAAAATTGATTCGATATCAGGATTATTAAATTGTGATAAAAAATCACTCTGCTCTGACCAGTTCATTGACTTTACCCGTTCGGCATTCGCAAAATCCTCCATCTGAGCTTTTAAACCAGAAAGCCATTCGAATACAATCTTTGCGTTCTGCTCCGCGCTGTTTAATGAACTATCAGCAGTTGAATCCTGAATAAGCTCACTAATAAAATTATTAAATGCTGCTGAACTGCCCACCATTAGAATCAGAATCATAACCGCAATAATAAGTATCATTTTCCCTTTTAAGCTTTTAAACATTTAGTCTCCCCCTTGAATGTTTTAGTTAACTAATATTGACACTAATCTACTTTAACTCAAATGATTATCCTTTTATCTAAAATGTAAGTTACTGGTAATTAAATAAACTATAATTTAATCAGTAATCTTTATTAATAAAAGTAATAATTTTCCTGTATTAATAAAAAAAATAAATACTTAAGCTCTTCTGCCTTAGTATTTATTCAATACGATGATAATAATTTATCACAGGCAGCCTGGCAGTCATAGATATTAAAATCCCTTAGACCCATAGCTTTGCGTCACCATTTTTCAATGATTTTGCCAAATATTTAGTTGACTTGTTTATTATGTTAATTATATCACATATATAATTAAAATTATACTTCTAAATTCTTACATAATAAATCATTTTTCGACAGATTGTTACCAATTAACATCGTCTGTTTAAAGTTTAAGTTCCAAATTCTGTTTTTCGCTCATAATTTTTTCTACAAAATATCCACATTCCGGTAAAAACATAAACTCCTGAAGCAAAATAAAACCGGCTGAGGTTTTAATCCCGGCCGGTTAATTTACTTGCTGCTATTTAATGCTTTAAAAAATCTATTAGTTCTGACTCCGAATTTGTAGTTACTATTTTTTCACTTAAATCTTCAATTTTACTCAGCTCAGCCTCATTAATTAAATTAATGATTTCATTATCTGTATCACCAAATTTAGCCTTAATTTGCCTCATCAAAATTAATCTTGCTTCTTCCTGTTTACCCTCAATCTTGCCTTCGATTTTTCCTTCTTCTTTCCCTTTTTTCTTGCCCTGCTCTTCTACATATTTAAAAAATTTTACCATTTTGCGATCCCTCCATAGTTCTATCATATTTTCACTGCTTAAAAATTTGTCACATAACACTATAGTTAATGCAGCCAAATTATTCTTGAATTTTTGATCGGCATCCAGCTTATCTTCCAGTTCAATAGTTTCTTTAACCCGTTTAACCATCTTCTGGTCACTCTTCATCAGCGGAATCCGCCCACTTATTCCTTTTTTAAAAATTCCTGTTCAAATTCTGCGGCAGGTATTGGTCTGCTGATATAGTAACCCTGAATTTTATCGCATTTAAGCTTCTTTAAAAGATTCAGCTGGGCAAGTGTTTCTACACCCTCGGCCGTTACCGTTAGTTCCATGTTTTTAGCCAGGTCCAGGATGGCTTTTACAATACCTGTCTCATAATTATCAACAGTTAAATCCATAATAAATGACCTATCAATTTTTAGTTTATCAATTGGGAATTTCTTTAGATAACTAAGTGAGGAGTAACCAGTTCCAAAATCATCGAGTGAGATTTTAATCCCCAGCTCTTTGAGTTTGTTTAATTTTGCCAGCACTAATTCCGGTTCAATCATCAAAACGCTTTCGGTAATTTCAAATTCCAACCGGCAGGGATCAACACCTGTCTCCTTAATTATACTCCGGACATCATCAATAAATTTTAATTGTTCAATCTGGATACTGGAAATATTTACGGCTACTCTCATTTCCTTATTATAAGAACTACTCCATTCTTTTATCTGCTGACAGGTCTGTCTTAAAACCCATTTTCCAATTGGAATAATCAAGCCACTTTTTTCTGCCAGTGGTATAAACTGAGCCGGAGAAATAAATCCCTGTTTGGGATATTCCCAGCGCAGCAGAGCCTCCATGGTATTTATCTTACCAGTATCTAAAGTCAATAATGGCTGATAATATACTTCCAGTTCATTCTTTTCGACAGCCATTCTGAGATCATTTTCCATAGTTAACTGCTCTATAAAATTTTCGCTTAAATTGTCAGTAAAGACCTTAAAATCCAGGTCATTTTCTTTAGCATAGTACATTGCAAGGTCTACATTTCTCAATAATATACTGATGTTTTCTCCATCATCAGGATAATTGACAATCCCGGCACTGGCTTTAATCTGAAATTCCTGATCAAAATATTCCCACGGTTCTTCTATGGCTTTTAAAATTTCTCTGCATTTTTGCTTAATTTGTTCTAGATCTTCTAAGTCTACAAAAACAAAAGCAAACTCATCCCCACTAAATCTGGCGACCATATCTTCCGGGCCCACTAAGTCCTTCATTTTTGCTGCAATATTTTTTAAAAATTTGTCTCCGGCATCATGGCCAAAAGAATCATTAATCAGTTTGAAACGATCAAGATCCAGATAAATGATACTGAAAGTTTTTTTATCTTTGTTTACCAGTTCTTCGAAATACTCAATAAACCTTGCTCTATTGGGCAGTTCTGTCAGATAATCCTGATAGGCCAACACCTTAAGCCTGTACTGCTCGGTAATATCCATAATTATACCAACCAGCCCTTTTATATTGCCGGAATTATCCCGATAGACTCCATGAGAAGCCGAAATCCATTTTTTGCTGAGATATAGTTTAGGTCCCTGTCTTTTAAGAAAATCCGGGCCGGTATGGTGTTTAGCAAAACCTGCTGTTCATCATTATGGATAAATATTGTTTTATTTAGAAGATAAAAAATTACAAAAGAAAATAAAGCACTGCTTAATAAAAATACAAAGATTAGATAATACAAACTTTTTAGACCCTGAGCATATACATTTCTTGGTTCTATTAATCTAAATCTTAAGCGATAGTTACCGGAAAGGTCTTTAACCACCAGATCACCGGCTATATACTCCCTATTAATTGGATTTATCTGGCTTATCCCATCTTTTAAAATTGAAGAGTCGGGTACCTTTTTGTAATTTGATCCAGGTTTGTTAGCAGAATCAGTTACTTTAATTTCTACAGTCATATTCAAACTTTCTGCCAGATTGCTGCGAAAGTGAGAATCCAGATGTTTTCCCATAATTAAAACACCATTCTGTTCTCCTGTAAATTCGCTTTTTAATATTGGTCGGAAAGAAATATAGTATGGTTGATCCTGATAAATAATTACTCCGGCAGTATAATCCCGATTATCACTAAATTCTATTTTGCTGTTTTTAGCCAGCAGATAATCCAGCATTCCTTTACTTAAGCTGTCTGCATCCTGCTGATGCAGGTCAACTTGCTTACTATAAACTAAATTATTATTACTATCAACAAAAACCATAAAGTTAAGGTCCAGATTTTTGAGAGTCTCATCACCTAAATTGTTCTCAATATACCTATTATTGCGATCATTAATAAATTGATATGTATCATCCCAGGGAGCCCAGTCACCATTTATTGTATTAATTCTTTCTAACTCCTGATTTAAAATCATCTGCAGAAGACTAATATCATTTTCCACCTGATTTTTCTCAATTTCTTTAAATTCATTTAATATTAAAACTCTACTCATCAGTAATAATACTACCAGCAGAACAAGTACAGTTATCATTATTATTTTAAGTGCTTTTTTACGAATATTCATACCTGTTCCTCCATTACATAATATTATTAATCTCTTTACATTTTTCCTGTCTTCTTCAATATATTTTGCAGCAGATCAGCAGCAAATAACAGCTGCTTTTAAAAAAATTATTTTCAGTTTCATATAACAGACCTCACTTATCTAATTTGATTTAAAGATTTTATCTATATCTTTGCTTACTCTGACATTTAGTTTTCCTTCTCCAGCCATTCTATTTAATATCTCCACAGCTTCCTGATGACTTAAACAATTTCTATACGGTCTTTTCTCCCTCAGCGCCTGATAAATATCTAAAGCTGCTAGTATCTGAGAAGGAAAATCAAGTTTTTCTTCTTTCAATCCTTTCGGATAACCACTGCCATCATTTTTTTCATGATGGTTCCCGGCCCATCTAGCTACTTCTTCCAATCCTTCTATTTGTTCTAAAGCTTTTCTGGTATAAAAACTATGAGCCTTTACCTTTTGATATTCCGGTTTGGTTAGTCTCCCTGGTTTATTTAATATTGAATTAGAAATAGCCAATTTACCCAGATCATGTAGATCAGCAGCAACAATTAATTGCTGCCTCTTTTCTTCACTAAAACCATAATGTTCAGCAATTATACTTGCCTTTTCACTTAACTGTTGTGAGTGGTGTCTGGTATACTTTGATTTAGAGTCAATAATCTCAGAAAATATAGCTGTTATTTTATGTAAATCTTGATATGAATAATCCACTAAGTAATCAGGACTTTCCCTATGTGTTAGGATAGTTGTCGTGGGGCACAAAATCTGTGTATAATAGAGTAACGACAATAAATCCTAAGGAGAATTACAATGCCAAGAAAAGTTTATTCCAAAAAATTGAAAGAATCCATATTTAAAAGACTGGCTCCACCTAATGCTGAAAAAGCACCTGATATAGCTAGAGAAACTAATATACCAGTTAATACCCTCTACACCTGGAGATCTAAGGTTTTAAAGAGTAATCCAACAAGTAATAAAAAAGCAAGAAAATGGACTTCCAAAGATAAGTTTCAGGCTGTTTTAGAAACGGCAAGTCTCTCAGAACTTGAAACAGCTAAATACTGCCGTGAAAAAGGCATCCATGTCGAAGAACTAAAAAGCTGGATTAAGCAGTGTCAGAACGCCAATGAAAACAAATTTGAAGATCCTAAAGAACTGAAAGATAACCTTAAAAAAGAACAAAAGAAAGCTAAAGAACTTGAAAAAGAACTTCGCGAAAAGGAAAAAGCTCTTGCTGAAACTGCAGCATTACTGGTGCTCAGAAAAAAGGCCCGAGCGATCTGGGGGGACCCAGAGGACGACTAATAGAAATTTCAGATCGCAAAAAAGCAGTAGAACTAATCGATGAAGCACATGCAAATGGCTGCAGAAAATTTAAAGCCTGTGAGGAGCTGAATATATCACAGAGGACCTATCAACGATGGTCTAAAGATGGTACTGTTAAAGAAGATCAGAGACCTTTGGTTGAAAGACCAGAACCCAAAAACAAATTAACTGAAGCTGAAAGAAAAGAAATAGTTGAAGTTTCAAACAGCAAAGAATTTGCAGACTTACCAGTTTCTCAAATTGTTCCTAAACTTGCTAGTCAGGGTAAATATATAGCTTCAGAATCCACCTTTTTTCGAGTCTTAGATAAGGAAAAAATGAATACGCATCGAGCTAAAAGCAAAGAACCTGTAAAACGAGAAGCTCCTACTCATATTGCTACTGCTCCTAACCAGGTCTGGACCTGGGATATCACCTGGTTGAATGCGATGATTAAAGGCAGTTTCTTTAAGCTCTATTTAATCGTTGATATGTTCAGCAGAATGATAGTAGCTTATGAAGTCTGGGAAACAGAAAATGCTGAGTATTCTAAAAGACTGATCAGAAAAGCTTCCCTGTCTCAGGGCATAGCAGCAAAAGATAAACCTCTTGTACTACACTCTGATAATGGAAGTCCAATGAAAGCAGCAACATTTCTAGCGACACTGGAGAAACTGGGAGTACAGAGTTCCTTTTCAAGACCAAGAGTAAGTAATGATAATCCTTATTCTGAGTCATTATTTAAGACAATGAAATATAGACCAGTTTATCCTAACAAAGGCTTTAAAAACCTAAGTGAGGCCAGAGAATGGGTAGCTGATTTTGTCCGCTGGTATAATCATCAGCATTTGCATAGCGGAATTAAATTTTTAACGCCCTACCAAAGACATTACGGGCTTGATATAGAGATCATGAAAAAGAGAACTGAAACATATTTAAAAGCTAAAGCAGAACATCCAGAAAGATGGTCAGGGGATATTAGAGATTGGACCCTGCCAGAATATGTAACTTTAAATCCAATGGATACTGCTGAAGTAGAAAAATATCTCAACCAGCAGAGCTCTTAAATGAGCTTCTGCAGGAGTGTTATTCAAAGAAATTTTTAACTAAATGCGACAACTTTCTTGACAAACACCGCTTTCTTCTTTTACTGCATCTAATATAAATATATCTTCTAAGTTAAGCCAAAAATTTTCCTGCTTAATTATCTGCCTAAATGCATTGATCATCCTTTTTGAAAATCTTATGTCTATTTGTTCACTAACCTGAGAAACTAAAACACTTCGATCCGGATCCCCATCATAATTTAGCTCGAAAAAATCAGCTAAAGAAATGATCTGAGAAAACAAAGGAATTTCATTGCCCTTTTTGTTGAAGAAGCCACTACCATCTACGTTTTCATGATGATATAAAATAATATTTTCATATTCACTGATCAGCGGAAATTTATTAATTGTTTTTTCGCCAATCACACAGTGGCTTTTTGCTTTTTCCAATTCTGATTTACTTACCCCTTTTTTATTTTCAACTCCACCTATATCATGCATTATTGAAAAGGCCAATAATGAAAACTGTTCTTTTTCCGTTAAATTAAACATCTCTCCCAATTTTAAAGCTATATAAGCCACTCGTTTACTGTGATTGGTAATATCATCTAAGATATCAATCTCAATATAATCTAAGACAAAAGAAATTGATATTAAAAACTGCTTTAAATTAAATTGCATATTTGATATAGCTCCTTCAATTTATCAATTATTTAGCTTCGTGTATTATTGAATAAAGATAATCTTTTTCGACAAAAGGTATCGGCTGGCTGTATACTTCAACCTCTTTTACCTCACCAGTTGAGATTTTGTGCTTAAAATTAAAATATAGCTTATCTTTAGATTTTGCACTTTTCATTTCTTCCTTTACTTCCTCTTTACTCATAGTATTTATATCTGTTATCTTCATTGCTGATAATTCTTCCCTATAATATCCATAGTTTCAAACTCAAACATCTCTAAAAAATATTTATTGGCTCTAATTATATCAAAATCACTATCCAAACTGCTGGTTAGATTCAGCTAACTCTATTTTTTGTTGCCGTAATTTTTTCTCATTATTTTTTTCTTCACTAATATCAAAAATATAACACTCAAAAGCTAAATAATCATCAGGCCAATACTTCCCAACCACAAAACTGTTCTATACTAGTTTATTTCTGCTTTTATTGAATAAAACCTTTTTTTGTTATTTAATTTAAAAATTGAGGCTACCTGAATAGCCCCAATTAACCTCCAAACTACAGCATATATTTAAACTTTCTCTCCTTCAGTTTAAGTGACTTGGCTTAATGATAATCCTTACTATTGTTATGCAATATTTTCCTTCCTAAATTAAATCATTTTCCATAAATTTAATAAAACCATCTGCTAACTCTGGCTCAAACTGACTGCCGGCACACTCTCTTATTTCTTCCAGAGCCTCATTTTTTGAAACAGCCTCTTTATAGGGAGCAGCATGAGTCATAACATCATAGGCATCTACTATTGTAATAATCCGGGCCAGATAAGGAATGTTTTCCCCCTGCAGCTGGCGGGGATAACCACTGCCATCCCAGCGTTCATGATGTGCATAAATATCCTCAGCTATAGTCACAAACTCTTCCGATGAAGAAGCGATTTCAAATCCTGTCTCAGGATGCTTTTTTACAACTTCCCATTCGATCTCTGTTAATTTCCCCGCTTTATTCAATATCGATTCCGGTATTGTGATCATTCCGATGTCATGTAAGGTTCCGAGCAGCGATAATCTGTGCAGCTGGGAATTATTTAATTCTAAAAACTTTCCAAATTTATAAGCTAACCCACTCATTCTTTCGGAATGTTCTTTTGTTTCATTACTCTTCTCATTTAAGGTATTAACCAGGCTTTTTACTATTTTACTCTTCGTACTTCTACTCTCCGATAATTTATTTTGATACATCTCATTATCTGCCTGTTTTAAAATCTCTGTAAGATCCGGTTCCGGTTTCTGCTTGGCAGCAAGGCCCAGGGCAATTGACACTGTCAGTTCATCATTTTCGGTGTTCTCACATTTTTCATTAATCCTGTTTATTATATTTTGAGCATCTTTTTTGCTTGTTTGTGGTAAAATAATTGCAAATTCGTCTCCACCCTGGCGGGCTAAAATATCCTCATCTCTCAGGGAAGATTTCAAAATCTCAGCTGTTTTAACTAACAGTTCATCACCTTTTTGATGACCAAAACTATCATTAATTATTTTAAGCCCATTAACATCAGCCATAATAATACTTACTGGCAGCTGCCGTTCGGTATCCAGTCTTTTCATTTCTTCTTCAAAAAATCTCCGGTTATATAAATCTGTTAGAGAATCTTTGTAGAGAAGATATTTAATCTGCTTTTCCTGATGTTTTTGATCATTAATATCCAGGTGGATCCCGACCAGCCTCAGCGGATTTCCCTCCTGATCACGTTCCACTATTTTGCCAATACCTCTTATCCATTTTAACTCTCCGGATTTAGTCTGGATGCGATGCTCATTTTCATAAAATTCTTTTCTTCCTTCAAAATGTTCTTTTAAACTTCTATCAATATTTTCTTTATCTTCAGCAAAAACTAGATCGCGCCAGGTTTTAACATCATTTTCTAATTCTTCTAAATCATATTCTAACATATTGGCCCAGTTTTCATTAAAATTAAGTTCGTCAGTCTTAAAATTCCAGTCCCAGACACCTACGTTTGCGCCTCTGATGGCCAGTTCCAGTCTTTCTTTGATTTCTTTAATTTCTCTGTCCTTTTTCTTTCTCGCAGTTATATCATCATAAACTGCATAAATCCCTACTTTACCAGTCAGTAATTCAACTTTAATTACATGCAAAGAAAAATATTTGATTTTTCCAGTTTTGGTCTTCCTTTTGACTTCTACTTCTACATTCTTATTCTTTAATACCTGGTTTTTATATTTATAGAAATCTTCTTTTTCGGATTCAGGAATTATAAAATTTTCAATATTATTAGCTAACAGCTCGTCTTCGGAATAACCAAAGATTTCTTCAAATTTTGGATTTGCCTTCAGCACATTATAGTCCTGATCCATCAGAAGTATACCTTCCAGAGATTTATTAAATAAATTTTCAAAAAGTTTTTTCTGATCACTTAACTCTGTCTGCTTAATCAGCAGCTCCAAATCTTCTTCAATAATTCTTTTGAATTCCTGCAGCAATTTTTTATCTTTACTCTGCAGCTCCAGACTCTTATTATCAAGAATGCAGATTGTTCCAAATGATTTTTGATCCGGCCAGCTTATAGGCAGGCCGTAATAAGATATCATATCCAGCCCCACATCAGGATTATCCTTCCAGACTTTATTTTTTAGAGCATTTTTAATATAGAGTTCTTTATTCTCTGCCAGAACTGTTTCGCAGTACAGGCCATCACCTATTATATTTTCTTCCCCGGTGTTATATGGGTTTGACTCATTCTGGCTCTTTAGAAAAACTTCTATCGATTCCGCATTTATTTTCATTATTAAAGCAGCCGACACCTCTATCATATCGGTAATTAAGTTTAAAATGTTCTGCCATTTACTAACAAATTTTTCGTTTATCTCCGGTTTGTTAAGATCAGTAATTTCGATCTCTTTAAGTTTGTTTTCTCCCCTTGAAAAAACCTGAGCTCGCATTTTCACATCCTCCTCTACCCAAAATTTATGGATTATCTCCTTTATTGTAACATTTTTTTAAGATTTTTGCAGTATTTGTTGCTTTATAATAGCAAAAAATCCTGATCTCTTTAAAAGAAAATCAGGATTCTATAAATATTTTATTGTCAGCAAATCAAATTACTCCCTGCTGATAAATTTTGAATACTGCTTCTTCTAACAGGGTTCTTATAATTAGATTAATAACTTCCTGTTTACCACGCCCGGTTTCGAATTCTACAATGTTATTGCCCATAAAGGAAAAGGCCTGAACTCCAACTCGTTCTCCTTCAATTTTTCCTTTTAAACTCTCTGACCAGACTACCTCTCCAGTAGTAGAATCAAGTACTCTGATGTCAACAGCTGTAGTGGCCACAGCATATTCTTTGATGCCACCTAAACCACCGATGTTGAGGCCAAGTCCACCAGTATTTCTATCAACCTGATATTCTGTTATTGCACCCTGAATAATATAATCAGCGCCTATCATCTGACCAATACCGGGACCTTCATCTCCGGCAAGTCTTTCATTTGTCTTTAAATTTTGCTCATTCATAAAATCTCCAAAGTTAACTCGGTCCAGCACCTTAAATTGGCGGGATCTTTTTAGAGCGGTGATCATCATATCTGTAGCACCCTGGGTAACTACCGCTGAACCTTCCTCCTTAATTTGTCCGGTCCGGTCAGCAATTGAGTAAACTGCTACAGCTGGTTTGTCTTCTCGCTCTGGAAGAGCAGCCAGCAGCTGAGTAGCAGGAGTCACATTGGGAGTGGAAGAAAGAATCGACTGATAATCTGCCAGAATTTCTTTCATCAGCTTTTCCGATTTTTCTGCCGCTAGATCTTCACCATGCTCACTACCCAATACGGCGGCAGAACTAATAATCAGCAAAGTTCCGGCCAGAAAAAATATAATAAAAAATGAAATAATAAATTTGTTTTTTAATTTCCCCATTTTCTAAACCTCCTTCATTTAAATTAACTCCTATAATATTTTTTTCTATAATTAATTGTTCGAATTAAACTGGATTTTAAAGTGTTTGAACTAAAAACCGATCATAAAACCGGTGCCAAAGTAGATTTCAGTCTCCTCAGAACCATTTTCTTCAGGATTGATTCCTTTAACTTCTGCAAAAATATTTTCGGTTATATTTACCCCGGCAAAAACCTGATAATTGGCTCTACCTGTTACTTCTGCTCCGGCCCCAAAATAACCAAGTGGATGGGGCTCAAAGGCGAGTGAAATAAATCCTGCAAAGTCATCTTCTTCTCGCAGATAATATGCTTCCGAAATCAGCTTCAGGCCCCTTCCTCGTGTTCCTGTCAGCTGGTTTTCCAGTCTAAAACCAGGATTTAGCAGATTACCTTCAGAACTGAAATTACTTAAAGTAACTCCAAATTTATGTTTTCGCGGCCCTAGTTCCTTTGCGTTTTCTGCCTCCAGCTGCTGAGAAGCCTCAATTAAAGCCAGTCTACTATCTAGATCTGACTGTGCCTGGACTGGATTGACTGATAAAACTAGAACTGAAACTATAATAATAAAAATTAATTTTACTCTCATAATATTATCCCCCTTTTCTTTTTCCGTTACTTAAATCCTATAAATCTATTTTTTTCTGAAAATTAATAGTAATAGTCGTCAGCAGAATAGGTTACAATAGAAGTTTCTCCTGTATTAAGATCTGTAATTGTTAATGTTACATCTCCATTAGGCTCTTCAATAACAGAAATATCGAGATTTTCTGTCTGATAACTTTTTTCTATTACAGACTCCTCACCTGTGATTTGGTCAATTAATTCCCGCTGCATAGTACTCATCAGCCTTCTCTCAAAGCTTTCTTTAAACCTTTCTATTGGGTCTTCATCTTCTTCTACCAGACCATCCTGTTTTTCTGCTGTATTAATTGCTACCTGACGGGCATTGGGATTGTTAAAAGTCCTGAAGCTCCAGCTCATTGTATACTGGGAAGCCTGGACTGATGCAAACCCTCCCCAAAATAAAATGGTCACTAAGGTTAAGATGATAATCTTATTTCTCCTCATTTTTATTCCTCCTTCTTTAAGAATCTTTTCTAAAACCGCTGTAAATTTTACAGCGGTTTTAGCTAAGATACTACTTTTTACTGCTATAATCCCAGCATAACTTCTAGATCTAAACCATTACCATACTGTTCAATATTAGCCTGATTATTATCGCCGATCTGTAAAACACCGGCAGTATTGTGATCACCATTTTGAGTTATCTGGCTTGAGTTATTTTGACCATATTGAGCACTGAAAGCCATATTGTTAAATCCATCTTGATCAATGTCATTAATATTATCAGAGCCAAACTGTTTGATCAGCGCTATATTATTTTCTCCGTGCTGGTTAATCTCTGCAGTATTACTGCTGCCAAACTGTTTGATTCCTGCTCTATTTCTACCACTTTGATAAATTGCACCCTGGTTATGGCTTCCGTATTGATAAATATAGGCTTCCTGATCCATCTCGAAATATCCAGAACCCGGGCCAGCTTCTCCACCAGATCCATTATCCTGTCCGGGATTATCTTCTCCTTCGTCTAAAAAAGGATTATAGCTGCCGTTAAATTCTCCCTGACCGGGATATTCGAACTCTACCTCTGGATTTCCTGGTGGAGCCTGGGCTAGAGCAATACCACTTAAAATCATTACCGCCGTCATTATCACGGCAAGTATGATTAATTTATTATTATCTAACATTTAAACACCTCCTGCATAGAACATAATCACTAGTAAAACATAATTAATAATTAAAAAAAGCCTGAATATTTATTTAGCTAATATATCCAGACAACTTCTACAATTTAATAAATAAACTTAATCTAGACTAATAAATTACTGGATCTCGGGAATATATATCCCCGAGATATTTGACCAGTAATTTAATAGCTAATGATTAATCATATTAATTTTGAATAATTGTTGCTCCGTTATTATTACCTGATTGTGTTATATTCGCATCATTATTGTTGCTTGACTGGTTAACAAAACCAGCATTTCCAAAACCAGATTGTACAACATCAGCATTATTATGCTCAGCAGACTGCATAACAAACGCAAAGTTGGAATCTCCAGCTTGAGTTACTTGAGAAAAGTTATATTTACCAGTTGCTTTTTGATGAGATACATTCCACTCCCCATACTGATAAGCACGCTGTTCATTAACTACACCCTCGTCCATATTCTGAGTTGCAGTATTATAATTTCCATCTTGATAAATTCTGGCATATTGACCCTGCTGACCAAATGACTGAGCAGCAAAGTTGCCGTTTCCAGTTTGATCAATATCTCCTGTACTACCAGAACCAACCCCCCAGAGACCTTGAGTTTGATAAGCCTTGTTATAAGAACCCTCTGAATTTATTGTTAAAACACTATTGGCACCATAAGCTTCCTGTCCTGCCAGGTTTGAATTACCAGACTGGAAAATAGTACCATAGTGGTTGCCTTGATCATAAGATGCTTTATTATCTGAATCCTGCATGATATAGGCTCCATTGTTGCTTCCTTCCTGATCAACATCTCCATAATTATCCTGAGCCATCACAGCTGAACCCATACCTACTACTAAAAATACCACTAAAGCTAATACAAAAAATCTTTTATTAAGTTTCATTTTTTTTCCTCCTTTTTGGTTTTGTTGCCTTTTTGGTCGGTTTCACCCTGACTCCCCGCCACTCCATTGGTGACCAGTTAAAAAACAGCGGATCAGCATCTCCAAAAAAAAGACTTTTCCCTACTCGTTTTCTACTCTTCTCCTCTGAAACTTGTGTTTCTTTAAGCTAGTATTTTGGATCATTTTGGAACTGCTTTTTTAACCACCTCCTAAATATTTTTCTCTTTCTATTTTTTTGTTGTTTGTCGTTATTTATACTATAGCAATCTACTCAACTTTTAGCAATAATAATAACTGTTCTAATTAAATATCACGGTAAATGTCATTTGATTATACCTTAATTAAGTCCTAATTTAGGCATAAAAAAACACCGCTCAAAGGCGGCATTTCAATGATAATTGAAGTCAAATATTAAATTTTTTGATAGCTGTAGCTAATACTGGTTTCAGCAGGAGAAAAATTATCATTATAGACTTTTCTGATCCTTTTTAAAATTTTATCCACTGCTTCTGGAACTATGTCCACCAGCAAAATTAAATAATAGCGGGGTTTCCAGCAGGTAACCACATCATTTTCTCTCAGGTTTTTATTAATCGTATTCCGCAGTATTTTTTCAGCCTTAGTTAACTTTGCGGGAGATTGAGTCCCATTGATTTTAAGATGAACAAGGTAAATGTCTTTATCTGTGCGCTTGCTTCTCCTTTTTTCCAGAGAATAAATACTGGAAAAAGTCATGGGGCCGCATTCAAAAGTTTCACCTCGACACAGTTTGTTGTTTTCCAGTATATCAGCTGGATTTTCGCTGATATCTGCCTGAAAAAAATTATTAATTTCGGTATTTAAATTTTCAGGCATCGGCAAATTGGTATTTTTTAGATAGAGCATAGCCTCTTCTGTTTTCGTTAAGGCCAGATCAGGTCTACCTGATTTTTTATAGCCTTCAATTAGACCTGTATAAAAATCAACACAGAGAGGATTAAGCTGCAGAGCTTCTTCATAGATATCAATTGCTCTCTCATAATCTTTTTGCTCCATCAGAATCATTCCTGCCTGAGTCACAGCTTCCTTGTACAATTCCTGATACTTTTCTCGCAGTTTATTGATCTTAACATTTGTCAGCTGCTGATTTTCTAAAAACTTACCTTTATATAAATTAACCGCTTCCTGATAAAAATTTAAAGAACTATGTTTTTCCTTCACTCCTTTTGCTTTTTTGATCATCCCACTAAAATATTCAGTATCCAGCCAGAAATGACTCTGGGGATTAAAAAGATATCCTCCCTGATCACTCAAAATAAATTTGCTGTTTGTAAACTTCAAATCTTTGCGCAGCCTATAGACAAGAGCCCGTAAAGACTGGTGTGGTTCAACATTTTCCTCCAGATCCAGCTCCTTAATCAACTCATTATCAGTCACCTTATTCCCCTTGTTAAACAATAGATGTAAAAATAATCGCCATCTTTTATTTAAATACTTGTTTTCCCCGGAGAAAAGAATCTCATTTTCTCCCCTGACTAAAAAATTTCCCAGAGTATAGATATACAATTTACGATAGTGAACAGTCATCTCTTACCCCCTCTGCCTTCTCCAGTTCCCAATCCTGTAGTTAAAATTTGAACTTATTCAATTTTAAGCTTAAAGTATTGGTGACAAAAGCCGGGAAACAGATTCCCTGAGCTTCATGGTCCAGCCTCTATTTTCATAAAGTTCCTTTGTGATCTCCTGAGAATACTTTAAATCTTCCTCAAAAAGTTGGTCGTGATATTCGGCTCTTTCCCTGTCATAAATAAAGGCATTGATTTCGAAATTGAGTTTAAAACTGCGGACATCCATATTGGTGGTTCCAATTGAAAGCACCCGACCGTCAATACAGATTGTCTTGCTGTGGAGAAAACCTTTAGTATAGTGATAACAGCGGGCCCCGGCTTCTAAAAGCTGACCGACAAAAGAATTATTGGCTGCATAAACAAAAGGATGATCCCCCCGGTCAGGAACCATAATTTTAACCTCAACTCCCGCACGAGAAGCCAGCATTAAGGCCTCCAGCATTGACTGGTCAGGAATAAAATACGGGGTTTGAATATAAATTGTCTCTTCTGCCTCATAAATCATCTTTAAAAACATTGCCTTAATTTCTTCTTCTCTGGAGTCAGGACCACTGCTTACAATCTGCAGCGCAGAATCACCTTTGTATTTTTTTTCAGGAAAATATTTTTCCTCTGCCAGCAGATCATCACCTGAGGCAAAATTCCAGTCCAGCAAAAAACGATACTGCTGACTGTCAACACTCTCTCCCTTAATTTTTAGGTGAGTATCCCGCCAGTCTCCAAATCGTTTAGAACGGCCTAGATATTCATCACCGATATTAATTCCGCCGAGATAACCTACCTGACCGTCAATAATTACATTTTTGCGGTGATTTCTATAATTGATATCCAGCACAAAAGGAGCAAAGGAAACAACTTCTCCGCCAGCATCTTCTAAATTGACAATAGCATAACGTGAAAGATTGCGGCAGCCCATTTTATCATAGAGCAGCCTCACTTCTACCCCTTCTGCTGCCTTTTTAGTCAAAATTCGCATAAATTCGTTTCCCAGCTGATCATTATTGATTATAAAATAATTGGCATGAATAAATTTCTCTGCCTTTTTAAAATCCTGAAAAAGATCTTTAAACTTTTCCTCTCCATTTTTGTATATTTTAAGCTGATTATATCCGATTTCTGCCGGGAGATCACTCTGAATACCGAGCCTCATAATGCTCTGTTCCAGATGATCAAATCCTGCCTTCTGTTCCTCGGCAGTCCGCTTAAAATATTTAAGTCTATTATTTTTAAGTTCATCTGCCTGCTGTTTGCGCTGATAAACCCTTCTTTTTTTAGGGGTAAGCCCAAAAAAGAGATAGAGTATAAAACCGAGCACCGGAATCAGAGTTAAAATCAGGAGCCAGGCCCAGGTTGCAGTGGGATCCTTTCTTTCAAAAAAAATCAGCAGAACTATAAAAATTATATTCAAAATTAAGATTCCAGTTGGTAAAAAAGATAAAAAATTCATAAAATCCCCTCAAAATAATTTATTCTTTTAATTTTACAGCTTTTTCTGCTTCTTCAACATCTTTAACCAGGCTTATAATACTCAGTTCACTTTCGTCATTAAGATCAATATAATTTTCGTCAACCCTGACAATTGGTGATTCTGGATTCCGGGAGTTGATAAAAACAATTACCGCTCTCTCTCCATTACTCAATTCTACCTGATCACCGATTAAAGAATAAGGGATTTTTTCGATAAAAAGTGATTTTAACTTATGATCAAAGGAATTAAAATCTTCTTCCAGCATTTTAACAGCGGCAAAAGGTGAAACTGATTTCTGGTAGGGACGATCGGTAGTTACCGCATCAAAGGTATCACAGATGGCGATGATTCTCCCAAAAAGAGGAATTTTTTTGCCTTTTAATCCCAGGGGATAACCGCTGCCGTCATATCTTTCGTGATGAGTTAAAATCCCGGCCATAATACTTTTGGAAAAGCGGTTGCTTTTTTTAAGCAGCTGATAACCATACTGGGAATGCTTTTTTGCTTCTTCGTATTCTTCCTCTGTCAGAGCTTCTGGTTTATTTAAAATCGCTTTTTTTATTTTACTTTTGCCAATATCATGCAGCAGAGCAGCAGTCGTCAGGTTGCTGAGTCTGCCTTCATTTAAATGCAGCCATTTACCAAATTTATTGGCCAAAATACCCACATGTAAGGAATGAGAATATGTATAATTATCAATATCACGGGTCATTTTTAAAGTATCTTCCAGATCAAGATAATCAGAGATTTCCATTGCCTCTTCGGAGAGGCTTTTTACTGTTTTAAAGTCAACCTTTTTCATATAATAAGCTTTTTTATAAGTTTCCGAAAAATCTTCCAGGTTCTGCTGATACTTTTCTCTGGCGATTTTTTTCTTATTTATCTTCTCTTTTATTTCTTTTTCTGTTTTAACTTTAATTTCTTTAATATCCATATTTTTTAATTGTGCAATCAGACGCCTGTTAAGCTCAGTCCCGGGAGGGATTAAGACTCCTCCAAACTCACTTCGTACTTCCTCATCAATTATCATTCCACTTTTTAAATCTTCTACTTTTACTTTGTTTTCAGAAATAATAACCCTCTCCTTTCTCAGGATTACCTGGTATATTCAATATTATAACATTTTATCCCTAAAACAACAATAAACTGACAGATTTAAATCCTCTGCATTTCCCGGCGGCCAGAGGCAGCGGGTTTCTATCGCCCGGGCTTTTTTGAATAATCCTAAATATTAATCCTGGATGAGGCAGCTTCTTCTGTAATTACCATCCTGTCAATTTATTTAAATTTTAATATATGATAATTTTGCGATGGATTCACTTTCTGGTATTCGCCAGAAGGATAGATAATCCCGCTGTGGGCCTGATTGCCGGTTTTAATCACCGGTACCCTATTTTCCACTGCCCGCAGTACAGCTGCCTGCCACATTATATTTTTTAAAAGTCTGCTCTCATTAAACCAGGCTTCATTTGTCTGATTTACTATAAAATCAATATCACTTTCAGTCTGCACATATTCCGGATAAAGAATTTCCGAGCAGATCACTGTTTTCCAGCTTAAATTTTTGTTTTTAAATACTTTTGAATCTTCTCCAGCCTTTAAGGAAGAAAAATTGTAAGGAGTATATTTATTTAAGATTTTCTGGTAGGGATAGGTCTCACCAAAATATAAAAGTAGATTTTTATCATAGCGCGCAGCGATCTCTCCCGACTCCGAGACTAAAAAAGAACTATTGTAGCGACCTCTGGCTGAATCCCCGGCTGCCAGGGATCCAATCTGAATTGGAGTTTCAAATTTATCTGCAGCTTTATTTAGAAACTGCCGTCTATAATATTGATTTGAGTGAAAATCAAAGGTGAGGTTTGTCTCGGGAGCAATGATTAGCTGAGTCTGATTTAATTCTGAAGCTGCTTTTAGCACAAGAGCAATATTTTGATCAAGCTGAGCAGAACTCCATTTTCTCTTCTGATCGATCTCAGTTGTAATGATTCCAATTTCAATTTCTTTTGCCCCCTCAGCAGCAAAATTTGTCTGCTGACGAGAATAAGCAAAACTGAAGATTATTATAAAGATCAGAGCTATTATAAAAATATTTTTAAACTTTTTCTGAAAAAAGAGCTGAAAAAGCAGGCCATTGACCAGAATTAAAACAAAGGTCAGCAGCCAGATTCCTCCCAGTTCTGCCAGCTGAATAAAGCTTACAAACTCTGCCTGAGTATAGGCCGGACTGGCGATCGGAAAAAAGTGCAGCAGATAATGGCGGCTGAACTCGAACAGAGCCCAGCAGAAAGCAAATAAAAAAGGTCTAAATTGATTCTGGCTAAATAAGCGGCTCTGCAGGTAAAAATAAAAGAGAAAAAAGAGGCCATAGCTTAAAGAAAGTAGTGAAAATAATAAAACGAGAATTAAAATTATAATTAGCATCGGAGCTGAAGTATATAGTTTAATAGAATGGTATAAAAAGTTAGCTGAAAAAATCAAAATCCAGAAGCCCAGATTCCAGCCGTTAAGGAAAATTTTGCGGTAAGTTATTTCATCATTTTTAAGCACAAAAAGATAGTAGAGAAAAGGAAGCAGAGCGGCCCAGCTCAAAAAGTATAACTCCCCATAATAATTGGCTGCTGTCAGTAATGCTGCTGATAAGACTGTTAGAATAAGGCCCATTTTTTCTTCCTTTCCTTATTTCTTTAAATCTCAGTTGACTGAAAGCTAAAGCTGTTTTACTTTAATATTGACTGCCCCAGATTGTAATACCCCGGTCGGAAAGAGCACTAAAAGTCATGACTTTCTTTTCCAGGCCCCGATCATACTGCCTGATAAAGCTTCCATAATACTTTTCTCCTTCAATAGTTATTTCCGCATAATACTTATCTACAAGCTTCCAGCTGCCTTTTATTTCTCCACTGATACTGCCATCTGAATTTAATTTAATTTCCTGAGAATAATTAATATTGCGGTAACCATTTTGAATATCTCTGCCGTGATTTACAAATTGATAACTACCGATTATATCTTCTCTACTGTAATCTGAAATATTTTCGCCATTGTAGCTGTGGGGAGTAATTACCGGCCATCCCTTTTGATTAAAAATTGTCTGATGAACCCGAACCTGATGGTATTCTCCCTGGCCTGGATAACGAGTATGGAAAATCACATAGCTTTTTCCTGTTTCCTGATCATAGTAAGCAGAATTATGTCCCGGTGATAAATATCCCAGCTCAGATTTTTCAAAAATAAAGTTACCAATTAATTTAGCTCCATAGTTTACTGCATCTGCCCAGTCACCGCTGTCATATTCCCGCATGTCATTTCCCATCGGATCAAGATAGGGACCATCGACATTCCTGGAGCGGGCCACTCTAATATTATAGCCGCCATCTGCTGCCAGAGTTCCAAAAGACAGATAGAGATAGTAATAGTTGGTCTCAGGATTATATAAAATATATCCACCTTCTATTGGTGAATGATTACCCCCTGCAATCTCTTTGCCATAGCCGGAACCTTCTTCTAAATAATTGGTCTCCGGATTGTAATTTTCTGGATATCCTGTTTTTTCATCCATCTCCAGCATGTGAAATCCGCCCGCATAGGAACCATAGAGCAGCCAGAGATTATCATTTTTATCATAGAATACATGGGGATCAATCACACCAGGATCTTTTAGATGGCTAAAATTTCTCCCGGCTTCATGACTGTACTGACCTTCTTCGTACTTTCGAATTAAAATTCTATCAAATTTATAAGGCCCTTCTATCTTATCTGAAACTGCCAGAGAAATTGTTGACCTTTCTGACTCCCAGTGAGCTGTGCTAAAGTAAAGGTGATACCGATTTGAATCTTTTGCTTTAATTTTTACTGGACTCTTGGCCCAGGTGCTTTCCGCATCTGGCTCCGGCCATTTTAGAGCTTTTTTCAATTCTGATTCCGGATGGGGAATAATTGGATTAGAAGCATCCCAGTCTTCTGAAATCTGCTTCCATTTAATTAAATCATCTGATTTTGCCGCTGCCAGATGAGAACCAAAAAGATAATATGTACCATTTTCTTCTATAATCATCGGATCATGGACTGAAACACTTTCAGGATCCAGCTCTACTGTAATTTTCGCTTTTACTTCATTGTTTTCTGCTCCTGCTGTGATATTTACGGTTAATAATAAAATTAAAGAAATTAATAAGAGCATTGACTTGAAATTGAATTTTTTCAAAATACCCCTCCTGTTTTGGGATTTTAATTTTATTTTTCATTTAATTAAAAGTATAATTATTTAATTTATACTAAAATTGTATCAGCCTCTATTCTCAATTGTCAAATAATTCTTAGAAATTTAACTGATTAAGGAAAATAATATTTATTTCATATATTCTAGTCTGTCCATATAACAAAAACCGCCAATTAAGGCGGATTTTGTTGGTATTTGTACTTTTTTACTAAACTCTCCTCTTAAGTGAAGGCGCAACCCGCAAACTCAGGAAAATAATTATAGTTGCTGCAATGGAAATATCATATAATCCATAGCCTATTGCCAGACCGAGACCTGCTACTCCCCAGAGGCTGGCTGCTGTTGTCAGTCCTTCGATCTTATCTTCCTGTTTTAAAATAGTACCAGCACCTAAAAATCCAATTCCACTTACAACCTGAGCGGCCAGACGGGCTGGATCACCTTCAACTCCACTCATTGAAGCACTGGAGCGGGCAACCTCAACTGATAAAATCATTATCACACAGGAAATAACCGCTACAATAACATTTGTTCTAATTCCTGCCGCCTTATTCTGCTTTTCTCTATCATATCCAATTAAAGCTGCCAATACTGCAGCTAAAATTAGCCTGAAAATTCCAATCCAGTTTAAAATCAAAAGATACACCTCCGAACACATTATAACATATATTGTTACTACGTACACCTACCGTTTACTTGTCGTTTTTTGTCGAATTATTTACTCCCACAATTCTTTCCAAATAATACATAACGATTATAAAATTCTCTCCTTCCTCCAAAATAACTTAAAATCTCGTTTTCGTCGATCAAATTATTCTTCTGGACTCCCATATATCCAGCATAACTACTCCATTTATATTTAGTTGGGCTGATTACTAATTTATCTTTAACAGGATTTAAATGAATATAACGGCTAACAGTCAAATTATAATAATTATTTTCAATTAATTTAGAAGCATATCTCCCCTGAAATAAGTGTCCTACCGTATCATGACGCTCATTAAAATATTTTGAATAACGCCAATTAATTCCATGCATAATTGTCCAGATTGCTGTTACCTCTGTTTTTAGTTGGAGATGAACATGGTTGGGCATTAAACAGTAAGTCAAAATTTTAAACGGTTTTGCTCTTTTAACTTCTCTTAGAATGCTTAGATAGATCTTATAATCCACTTTGTCTAAAAAAATATTATTTTTTCTATTTCCTCTACAGGTAATATGATACTTGGCACCCGGATACCATTTTCTTCTCTTGTAAGTCAATTAAATCACCCTTTCAATAATTAGATAGTGACTTAATTATATACTTTTTTAGTTATAATTTCAATATATTTACATTTTATATAATTATTTATTATAAATATCATTGAAAATCAATCTAGTATATGCAGTTAATTACTGATCTAAATGGAATTTTAAGGCTTAACTATAATCCAAATAAATCCCTTATTGTTAATACATATCATAATCAATTAAATCAATAGTTATTTTTCTTTTTATTTCTACATATTTCGACAAGTAAACGGTAGGTGCACACAATACAAAAAGACCAGCGGCGTCCCGCTGGTCTTTTATCCTTGCTCGTATTTATTTTTAAGCTATTTTTTCTTTAGCCTTACTCTTCATCTTGAGGTGCATAAGCTGTTTCCAGTCTCTTGTAGGACTGATAACGTTCTTCTGCATCCTTTTCGGATTTTTCAAAGAGCTCTTCAGCAATATCAGGGAATGTCTTCTGCAGGGAGGAGAAACGTACCTCACTGAGTAAGAAATCTCTGAAGCTTTCTGTAGGCTCTTTGGAATCCATGCTGAATGGATTCTTGCCCTGTTCTTTAAGCTCTGGGTTGAAGCGGAATAAGTGCCAGTAACCTGCTTTAACAGCATCTTTCTCCTGGCTCACGCTGCATCCCATACCTGCTTTAAGTCCGTGAGAAATACAGGGAGAATAAGCAATTACAATGGAAGGTCCATCATATGCTTCAGCTTCGGCGATAGCTTTGATAGCTTGATTCATGTTAGCTCCCAGAGAAATCTGAGCAACATAAACGTAGCCGTAAGTCATAGCCATCTGACCTAAGTCTTTCTTCTTGATCTTCTTACCAGAAGCAGCAAACTTAGCAGCTGCAGCTGTTGGAGTAGCTTTAGAGGACTGTCCACCGGTATTAGAGTAAACCTCTGTATCAAAGACTAATACATTTACATCATCACCAGAAGCGATAACGTGGTCTAAACCACCATAACCGATATCATAAGCCCAGCCGTCTCCACCGAAGATCCACTGAGATTTTCTAGTAATAAATTCTTTACGGTCAACAATCTCCGCTATTACTTCGTTTTCACTATATTTAGCGAGTAAAGGCATCATTTTCTTCTTGATTTCCTGAGTCTTCTCGCCGTCATTATAGTTATCTAGCATTTCTTTCATTAATTCGGTTAGTTCATCATCTAAGTTAAGCTCAATTGCTTCTTCCATCAGGTCAGCAATTTTAGCTCTAATCTGCTGATTAGCTAAGAACATACCATAACCGTACTCGGCATTATCCTCAAATAAGGAGTTCGCCCAGGCTGGTCCGTGTCCTTCAGGATTAGTAGAGTAAACAGATACAGGAGCAGATCCACCCCAGATTGAAGAACAACCTGTAGCGTTAGCGATTAACATTCTGTCTCCAAATAACTGAGTTACAAGCTTGGCATAAGCTGTTTCTCCACAACCTGCACAGGCACCGTGGAACTCAAGTAGTGGTTCCTGGAACTGACTACCTTTAATATTAACAGGATCCATTAAATCATCTTTAATAGATATTTCGTTAATAGCATAATCCCAGTTGTCTGCATCTTTGGCTGCCATTTCGGCAAATGGAGTCATTTCTAGAGCATCAACAGGACATACATCAGCACAAACACCACAACCGGTACAGTCATAAGGACTTACCTGAATCTTGTACTGTAGACCTTCTAACTGCTTACCGCGTGCATCTAGAGTTTCAAATCCTTCTGGAGCATTAGCAGCTTCTTCTTCGTCCAGTAAGAAAGGTCTGATAACAGCATGTGGACATGCTAATGAACACTGGTTACACTGGATACACTTGTCGCTCAACCAGTCAGGTACATTAATTGCAATACCACGTTTTTCATACTTGGAAAGTCCTGGAGGGAAGTGTCCATCTTCACGGCCAACAAATGTACTTACAGGTAAGTCATCACCTTTTTGAGCATTAACAACCTGAACTACATTTTTAACGAATTCTGGCACATCTTCCTCCTCTTTCTCTACAGAGTCTGCACTTGACCAGGATGCAGGTACATCCACTTTAACTAAAGCATCCATAGCCTTATCTACAGCTTTATTATTCATTTCAACGATCTTATCACCTTTGTGGCCGTAAGATTTCTGAATAGCTTCTTTTAGATATTCAATGGCTTCATCAACAGGAATGATATCAGCTACCTCAAAGAAGGCAGTCTGCATAACCATGTTGATTCTCTGGCCTAAGCCAACTTCCTGAGCGATATCTACAGCGTTAATTGTATAGAAATTAATATCATGATCAGCGATATATTTCTTCATTTCTGCAGGAAGATTTTTGTCTAATTCGTCTGCTGACCAGGTACAGTTAAGAACAAAGTTTCCACCGTCTTTTAGATCCTGCACCATATCAAATTTATCTACATAAGATTCGTTATGACAGGCTACATAGTCTGCCTCATCAATTAAGTAAGTTGACTTAATTGGCTCATTACCAAATCTTAAGTGAGATACTGTTACACCACCAGATTTTTTGGAGTCATAAGAGAAATATGCCTGAGCATACTTATCTGTATTATCACCAATAATTTTGATAGCATTTTTGTTAGCACCAACAGTACCATCAGAACCAAGACCCCAGAATTTACAGCGCACTGTATCTGCTGGAGAAGTATTAATATGTTCAGTAAGTTCAAGATTGGTATGGGTAACATCATCATTAATACCAATAGTAAACTGATTTTTAGGCTTATCTTTTCTAAGGTTATCAAATACAGCCTTAATTTGAGTAGGTGTTGTATCCTTAGAACTTAAACCATAACGTCCACCAACAATAACAGGACGCTTTTCATGATCATAGAATAATGATCTTACATCTTCATAAAGTGGTTCCCCTACTGCACCAGGTTCTTTAGTTCTATCTAATACAGCAATCTTCTCAGCAGTTTCTGGAAGAGCCTTCATGAAGTATTTTTCGGAGAATGGACGATATAATCTTACTTTAATCAGACCAACTTTTTCTCCCTGTTCAACTAAGTACTTAACTGTTTCTTCGATAGTATCAGTTACAGAACCCATAGCCACAATTACGTATTCAGCATCTTCTGCACCTACATAGTTAAATGGATGGTATTCTCTACCTGTTAATTCGGAAATATCCTGCATATAATCTTCTACAATATCAGGCACTGCATCATAGAAACCGTTTGCTGCTTCGCGAGCCTGGAAGAAAATATCAGGGTTCTGAGCTGTACCCATTGTTACAGGACGCTCAGGATTTAATGCTCTGTGTCTAAATTCGCTAACCTTTCCGTAGTCAACCAATTCTGCCAGATCATCATAATCTAAAACTTCTATTTTTTGATACTCATGAGATGTTCTAAAACCATCAAAGAAATGGACAAATGGAACACTTGATTTAATGGATGCCAGGTGAGCAACACCAGCTAGGTCCATAACTTCCTGAACACTTCCGGAAGCAATCATAGCTGTACCTGTTTGACGGGCAGCCATTACATCAGAGTGGTCACCAAAAATTGATAGAGCATGTGTAGCAACAGTACGCGCACTAACATGAAAAACACCAGGTAATAATTCACCGGCGATTTTGTACATATTAGGCAGCATCAGTAGTAAACCCTGAGAAGCTGTAAAAGTAGTTGTCAAAGCGCCTGCCACCAAGGAACCGTGTACTGCACCAGATGCTCCTCCCTCAGACTGCATTTCAGTCAACTTCACTTCCTGGTCGAAAATGTTCTTACGACCGTTAGCACTCCATGAGTCGACTAATTCAGCCATTGGAGATGAAGGAGTAATAGGATAGATAGCTGCTACGTCTGTAAAAGCATATGCTACATGAGCTGCAGCAGTGTTTCCATCCATGGTCTTCATTTGATTTGCCATTATAACTTTCCCTCCTATTAATAAGGTAATTTATTATTATTTATTTCCTCTTTAAGTATAATACTTTACAATTCTGCTGTCAAATATTTCACAGCTTTTAAAGGGTATTTTTTGGTATTCGAAATTATTAGAATTCTTTAAATAACCGCACTATTAGCGAGACCTTGATTTTGCTTTATCCAGGCGGTTTTTTTGCCGAGATAATGTAGAGTGATTTATTAAGGTATTCTGCCTCCGTTTTTAGTCCAGTTTTAGCTGTCATTTCTGCCAATTTTTGAGCTTCGAAAAAATTAACCGGCTCTCCGACCAGTTTTTCGAAAAAAATAATTGCCTTTGTAAAAAAAGTATTGGGGTCAAATTCTAAAATATATAATTTACCTCCCGGTTTGAGCACCCTTGCCGCCTCACTTAAGGCCGATTCCACCTGCCTGAAATGATGGAGAGAATCCGAAATTGTTATATAATCAAAAGTACTATCTGCAAAAGGGAGCTCAGCTCCATCAGCCAGCTCAAATTTTACTTCCTGACTGAATTCTTTTTCTCTGCCCTTAGCCAGCATTGCTTCTGAAGGGTCGGCAACTATAACTTCCACATTTTTGGGCAGATGATTGGCCAGCTCACCAGTTCCACCTCCCAGATCAAGCAATTTTATTGATGACTTTTCCTTTTTAGAATCCTGCTCTGTTTTAAATTTTGCCTGATTTAAATTGAACGAGTTTTGATTTCCATTCGAATGTCTTTTCAGTTCATCTTTCTTAATTCTATTTCCCAGTTCAACTAAAACCTCATTGTGGCCGGAAATCTTCATTGCCAGATCGAAAATCGGTGCTGCCAGAGTAAATAAATCCATTATTTTCACCTCTTTTGAATAAGTATATCATAAAAGTTAGATATTAACAGGCTGCAGACTGCATTAATTTCTAATTACAGGCAGGAATAAAAATGAGAGACAAGAACTATATAATATCAAAAATTATTTGGGGGGAGATTAAATTGAAAAAATTTATTGGAGTATTATTTATTATGCTGCTTCTTTTTTCTGCTGGTGCCAGCGCCGATCGAGGTTCAATACCTTTCAGGCCTGGAGTCAATATTTTCGAACCGGGCCAGGATGCCTTAATTGCCTGGAATGGTGAAGAGGAGATTCTCATTCTCTCGACAGAATTATCTGCTTCAGAGCCAACAAAAGTCCTGCAGGTATTACCGCTGCCTGCTGAACCTGAGGTCACAAAATCAAGCCGTGATGTTTTAAGAAGGGCTAACGAATTTGCTTTTCAGGGAATATTTAATCAATTACGGCAGCCGGTTCTCAGGAGTTCTGATCCATCAGCTCCGGCCGCTGAAATAAAAGAAGAAGTGGTTATTGGCTCTCATGATATTATCGTAGTTGAAGTTTTAAATCAGGATTATTTTGTCAGCTGGGTTAATGATTATTTAAAAAACAGAGGAGAAAGCAGCCCGCAAATACCTGAGCCATTAAAAAACACAGTCAATAATTATATTAATCGCGGCTACAATTATTTTGTTTTTGATACAATTGAAGTTGGACCTGAACCTGAACTCAACCAGGCTATTTCGTATCACTTTAAAAGTAAAGAACTCTATTATCCACTGGAAATAACAAAATCAGATCACGGTATCAGTGAAATTAGCTTATTAATTTTAACAGACCAGAACCTTGTTAATTATAACGGACTTGAGCAGAGTCGGATTAAAGAAAAAACTCCAACTGTCAAATTAAGCTATGGAGAAACTGCATATATTTCAACCAGTATCGCTGATTTATTTATCAAAAATATTAATGATTTAGAAGCAGATAATAAAAAGGTTAAACTTTTAAACTGGTCTATTAAAGATGATCTGGCTAACTTTAATACCGATCTGCTTGTTGATCAGCAGCTGGAAGAACTGCTAAAAAACAAATTCGTTTATCAGGGCACTACTTTTGTGGATTATAAAGCAGAAGCTAATTACCCCTATTCGAGTCAAAAAGAAATAGAAACAATTAAAGGAAAAATAGAGAAAAGAATGGGCAGCAGAATGTACCCCTGGATTGCTGCTTCGGTCAAGGGCAAAGTATTATTTAATGCCAGCACCAGAGCGCTGCTTAATAATTTTGCAGCCGAAGGAGAAAATGTTATAATTAAAGGGTACAGCAGTGATCAGGGACAGATTGGGATGCGGGATCCGATAGATAAAATGCCGGTTTTGGTGGGAATTAGAGATGTCTTTTATGTAACAGAAATTGTGGGCTGGACTCCCTATACTGGTATTGCACTGAGCGGTGAGGGAGAGCTTAATAATACAAGAACACGTTTCTGGTTAAAGAACAGATAAAAGTTATACCCTCTATAAATTTAGGAGAGGTTTTAAAATGAAGCTTAAAATTATAATTATGTCTATTCTAATCTTTATATTTTTTACAAACCCTTTAATCGCAGCTGAATTAGAAAATTATTATTTCCAGACAAGCTTTTATACCCATCATTACAGTCAAAAAGACTATCAAAATAACGAACAGCAGCTGATCGGGCTGGAAAAACACTTCTCAGATAATGATTTATATGGTATTGCTTTTTTTGACAACACCTATGAACAGGAAAGTTTTTATCTTTATAAAGGGACAAATTACAATCTGTTTTCAATTGGCAAAACTCAAATAACTGCCAAATTTACCTATGGGATTGTCCACGGTTATGATGATGAAAATGGTAAATATGATACCTGGATGCATGATATGGGAACTTTTCCGGGAGCAGTTTTTAGTTTTGGACTGCACCGTGGACCTTTCCGCCTGGATATTGTACCTTTTGCTGATGCCGGTATTCTGATCATAGGAGGGGTAGAATTTTAAAACCGCCCGAATTCAGTCGACAAATTTCGACATAATTCGGGCGGTAAACGGTAGGTGCACGTTAATTATTATTAAATAAATCTCTGCTGTAAACTTTTTCCTCTACATCTTCCAGCTCAGAAGCCATTCGATTGGCTATGATGATCTCCGATTCAGCTTTAAACTCGTCTAAATCCTTAATAACTCTTGATCTATAGAATTGATCCTCTTCCAGGGCCGGCTCATAAACCACTACTTCTATTCCTTTGGCTTTGATCCGCTTCATAACTCCCTGGACAGAGGACTGTCTAAAGTTATCCGAGTTTTTCTTCATTGTTAAGCGGTAGATTCCGACTTTTTCCGGCTGCTGTTTGACTATCATTTCCGCTATGTGATCTTTTCTGGTCCTATTGGCATCAACAATCGCCTGCATAATATTATTGGGAACATCTTTGTAATTTGCAAGCAGCTGTTTGGTGTCTTTGGGCAGACAGTAACCTCCATAGCCAAAGGAAGGATTGTTGTAGTGATCTCCAATCCTCGGATCCAGGCCAACCCCCTCGATAATCTGTCTGCTGTCTAAATCTCTAACCTCAGCATAAGTATCCAGCTCATTAAAGAAAGCAACCCGCATCGCCAGATAGGTATTTGCAAAAAGCTTTATCGCCTCTGCTTCAGTGGAATCGGTAAATAAAACCGGGATATCTTCTTTTTTGGCTCCTTCTACCAGCAGGTCGGCGAAGTCTTCTGCTCGTTCAGATCGCTCTCCCACAATAATTCGGGAAGGATAAAGATTATCATATAGAGCCTTACCTTCTCTCAAAAACTCCGGTGAAAAGATAATGTTTTCTGTGTCAAATTTTTGCCGCAGTTCTTCAGTATAGCCAACCGGCACTGTTGATTTAATGATCATGACTGCATCTTCATTAAAAGAAAGTACATTTGCCACAACGGCCTCTACTGTTCTGGTATTAAAATAATTTTGATCGGGATCATAATTGGTTGGAGTGGCAATAATCACATAATCCGCCTCTCGATAGGCTTTCAGCGAATCAGTTGTTGCCTTCAAATTAAGCTCCTTATTTTCCAGATAGTCCTCAAGTTCTGGATCCACTATTGGAGATTCTCTTCTGTTGACCATCTCCACTTTTTCTTCAATCACATCTACAGCAGTCACCTCATGGTTTTGAGCAAGTAAAACTGCATTGGACAGCCCCACATATCCGGCCCCTGCTACTGTAATTTTCATATTATCATTCTCCCTGTATGTAAATTTTGTTGTTGATGAATAAATTCTCAATTCTAATTTTATTACAAAAATGGCCGAGATTCAAACATAAAGCTCGACATTTTTTGCTGTTTAGAGCTGTTTATTTTTAAATTATTTGATTTTAGATGCAGGAAAAGCAGATTTAAGTTATAATAGTATATATAAGCTGATTAATCAACTTTAGTCTGCTAAAGGTACCCGGTACGTGAACATAAATGAAAACAAATGAACATAAATATACAAAAAGAAAGGAAAGATTATGGATTACCAAAAACAGATTGATACATTTGTCAACTATTTTAAAAGTGCTGAAAGCAAAAAAGAAAATCATAAAATTGGCATGGAATTTGAACATCTAATTTTAAATAATGATCTCACAGCTGTGGGTTATTATGAGGAGCAGGGAATAGAATCACTGCTGCAGCAGTTAAGCCAGGGCGAATGGAAAAAGGTTTATGAAAAAGGACATTTAATCGGGCTCAGAGGGGACGAAAAAATTGTAACTCTGGAACCAGGTGGACAGCTGGAAATCAGCATTGCTCCTTTCCCTGAGCTTGAAAACACCGAAAAAATTTACCTTGAATTTATAGAAGAATTAACCGAAATTTTAGATGAGCGAGATCAGAAACTTGCTGTTTTAGGTTATCAGCCCAGAAGCTCAATTGAGGACCTTGCTCTGCTGCCCAAAGAGCGTTACGATTTTATGTATGAGTATTTTAAAACCACCGGTAAATATGCACATCATATGATGAAGGGTACTGCCTCAGTCCAGATGAACATTGATTATATCAATGAAGAAGATTATATTAAAAAAATGAGGGTCGGCTACTTTTTGTCTCCTTTAATCTATTATCTTTTTGACAACACTCCGTTTTTTGAAGGAGAGATAGCTGCGGATTCCAGTATCAGAGAAGAAATCTGGACCAACTGTGACAGCCAGCGTTCGGGAATTATCGAAGGCATTTTTGATAAAAAATTTGGTTACAGTGATTATGCTGAATACCTTTTAAATATCCCCCCCATTATCAGAAAAAAGGAAGGCGAATTAATCTATACCGGGGACCAGCTTTTAAAAGATGTAATGCAAAATGATAAATTAGAGGAAGTTGAACATTTCATTTCTATGGTCTTTCCAGATGTCAGAACCAAAAAATACATAGAAATCAGGTCTGCTGATGCAGTTCCCTATCCCTACAATTTTGCTTTTGCTGCCTTACTGAAAGCTCTATTTTATAATCAGGAACATCTTGATTATCTCTACCAGGAATCTTTAAAATATAACCAGCGGGATTTTCTGGAGTACAAAGAAGAAATTCTGAGAAATAAGGAAAGCATAAAAAGAGAAGAATTGATAGCAGATATATTCAAACAGGCAGAAAATACTTTAAGTGGAAATGAATTAAAATATTTAGGGAAGCTAAAAAAAATATATTTAGAATACGGCAGATTCAAATTTAAAACCCTGGCTGATCTGGATCAGGGAAAACAGAAAGCACTCAACTGGTGTCTTTTAAATTAAATAATTAAACCCCGACGATTTCTACTGGTCCAGCTTCTAAATCTGGATCAGCTTTTTTCGAAATCAGCCGGGGTTATTATTTGCTATTTAATTTTAAGATCATTTGCAAAAAAACAATATCCTCAATTATTCTTCTTTCATAAACTCTTTAAAAAAGATTATAAACACTGCCAGCATTAAGGCTAGAACTGCGGCGATAGCAACATTTAGCCTGATGTTGGGGCTGATTGGATTTTCGGGTAAATAGGGAGCATCAAGAACCTCAAGTGGGTAAAAATTCAATAATTTAGTTTCTTTTTCTTCAATCGCTTTCCTTAATTCTCTTTTAGAATTTTGTAAAGCGGTATTTTCTTGAATCAATAAAGAAGCAGTCTCTAATTCTCCAGCCTCTCTACTTGCTGCAATTAATTCCTGATTTCTTTCTATATCTGAATTAATTTCTTTTAGATCAGCTTTTAAGTCAGAAATATATTCTCTTTCATTTTCTATTTTATTTTGAAAATATTGATTAGAGTCACTTTCAAAATTATTAATAATTCCTTCTGCTATATTTAATGTCAGCTGCGGCTCATTATTTTTTACAGTTATTGAAAGAATAGAAGTGCTGCCAATTTGGCTTACAGTTAAATTGCTGTTGATATATGAGTTCAACCTGGCCGCTGACATCTCAATCCCCAAACCTGACATCACGTTTTGCATTAAATCAGTACTGCTCAAAAGTTGTACTGCAGTACTCGGCTCACTATATAAACCCTCATAATTTGAAAGCTGTATTCTTGCCCTGGTTTGATAGGTAGGAGCCATGACAAAAGAACTAACTAAAAATGCGATAATAACTGCTGCAGCGGTCAGTCCAATTATAAAAAACTTATTTTCCCACAACAGCATTATGTATTCCCTGAGATCAATTTCGTATTCATCATAGTAATTTGGCTCCGGTTCATTTTCCATAAAAATCCCCCTTTATTGTATTATTCAACGTCTTATTGACATTAATATTATTACAATATTAACCACTTTTCAAGACGCAAATTCCGACAAAATATTTTTATAATCAACTTTAAAAAGTTGGTTAATATATTTAGTTGAAAACAATCTCACTCACATGCTCAAATCCAAGTTTGAAAATCTCTCCAGCAGCCGGCCAGACAATTATACTCTGTCCATTTAAATTTGCCTTAATATTAGAAGCATTCCTGCGCCTGATTAAATAAATGTCCTCTCCCCTCAGATATTCAATAGCATTTAAATTGTTATAACTAATATTTAGACTCCCCAGAGAGGTATTAATCCTGATAGAATTTTCTACCGTACTGGCAGAGAAAAAATCATCATTCCTTAAGCTTACAGAAATCTGAGTATTGTCATTAAAAGCATCATTATTGGAAAAATCAACACTGCTAATTTCAGCAGCAGAAAAAGTTTGCTCTCTGCCATTAGACAGAAAAATAATATCTGAAAGCAGCTGACCGCTGAACCTATTACTTGCTGAAGCTCTAACAACAAAATTCCCATTCGCTCTTTCTATTTTATTAAGATACTGGCTCTGAAGATTTAATTCAGCATAAGAAGTCTGCAGAGTTAAACTTGGATTTTGAACATCTCCCCTCAGCTGCTGACCATTTTGAAGTACAATCTGATCAGCAAAAACAGCCGGGCTCAGCATGAATGCTATTAAAAAAAACAGGATAAAAGTAACTAAATAATTTTTCATTTTTTCCCCCAATCATAAAGGTCGGAGTCCCAGTCCCCGTCATTAATATTATTCTTCAAACATGCTGTGCAGAATACTGGATACAAAACTCACAATTATCGAAGCAATTAAAGCCGAAAAGAAACCGCTGACTGCAAAACCAGGAACTAAAACAGAAGTTAAGGCCAGCATAATTGCATTAATCACCAGTAAAAATAGACCAAAAGTTAAGATTGTAAATGGGATAGTCAGGATTGTAAAAATCGGTCTGATAAAACCATTAACAAAACCTAAAACCACTGCTGCAAAAAATCCAGCCCAGATTCCGGTCACTGTAATTCCCGGTACTAGATAGGCAGCCACTAAAAGTGCCACCATTGTTGAAATTACTTTTGCTAAAAAATGAGACATACTAAATTCCTCCTTTTGAAAGTTTGACAGGTTATATGCTATCATTATTTTAATTATCCATTTAATTTTTATTTCACTTTAGCCTTTATTCCACTATTATTTATTCCTTTGATAATTACATTATACCTTTTTTGAAAAAAATGTCAAAATTATAGCTGTTAATTATTTTTGTCTGCTCACCCGCTATATTCGTTTTTTGTGATATAGTTGACAGTTTCTAAATACTGTATTATAATATAAATCAAAGTAAAGTGCTCAACTTTAAATGCTTTAATCCGAAAATGATTTTGGGAGGTAATTTTATGATTTTTAATAATGTAACTGAACTGATAGGAAATACACCGTTGGTTCGACTGAATAATTTAGTAAATGATAATTCTGCTGAGGTTGTTCTCAAACTGGAGAGCTTTAATCCCGGCGGGAGTGTAAAAGATAGAATTGCTCTAAATATGATCAGCGAAGCCGAAAAAGCTGGCAAAATTGAGCCGGGCGGAGTTTTAGTTGAACCGACCAGTGGTAATACCGGGATCGGAATTGCAATGGTAGGAGCAGCTAAAGGTTATGAGGTTGTTTTGACTATGCCCGAATCCATGAGTCAGGAAAGAAGGCAGATGCTTAAAGCCTATGGGGCAGAATTAATTTTAACACCAGCTTCCGAAGGTATGAAAGGAGCAATCTCTAAAGCAGAAGAAATCGCTGCTGAGAGAGATGGATTTATTCCCTCTCAGTTTACCAATCCTGCTAATCCAGATATTCACCGCAAAACTACTGCTAAAGAAATAATTACTGAAACTCAGGGTAATATCGATTATTTTGTAGCAGGAGTAGGAACCGGTGGTACAATTACTGGAGCCGGTGAGGAACTTAAAAAAAGAATTAATAATCTGAAGATAGTAGCAGTAGAACCTGAAAACTCAGCTGTTATCTCCGGTGGTGAACCTGGACCACATAAGATCCAGGGAATCGGAGCTGGATTTATACCAGAGGTTTTAAATACCAAAATTATAGATCGAGTCGAAAAAATAAAAAATGATGAAGCTTTTGCGACTGCTAAAAAACTAGCAGCCAGAGAAGGTATCTTTGCCGGGATTTCAACCGGAGCTGCAGTTGCTGCCGCTCTTAGATTAGCTGAAGAAGTAGGCAAAGATAAACGAATTGTAGTAATCGCACCTGATACAGGTGAGCGCTACCTCTCAACCGGAGTCTTCGGTTAAAGTGCAGCTGCCGTTTACGCAGCCAATTTTAACCAATTTTATGTGTTTTTAATAAAGTTTACCCCGATAATTTGATATAGAAGAATTTCCCCTGTGAAAGGCCCGGAGGACCCCCAACCTACCGGGCTATTTCCATTTATATGTACACCTACCGTTTACTTGTCGGTTTTTGTCGAATTAACTGGGTGGTTTGTCATATGTTCTAAAATAACATATAATTGAAACTGGACTTTTAAACTTTAGTTTAGTAAATTAAAAAAGGGGGAGATTAATATGGCAAGCAAAGTATTTATGGCAGATATGAAGGCTTCATCTGGCAGCGAAAGTCTGGTAAATAAACTGGGGAAATTATTTTATCAGGCCGGCTTCCACCAATTAATTGCAGAAGATGATTTTGTAGCGATTAAACAGCATTTTGGTGAACCGGGCAACACCGCTTTTATCAGACCGGTTTTTGCCAGGAAGATAGTTGAAATTTCAAAAAAATTAAAAGGTAAACCATTTTTGACTGATGCGAATACTCTTTATACTGGTCAGCGCTCAAATTCTGTGGACCACTTAAATGCAGCTATAGCAAACGGCTTTGGTTATGCCACCGTCCAGGCACCAATTATTATTGCCGATGGACTCAAAGGTAAGGGTTCAACTGAGGTTGAAGTTAATCTTAAACATTTTGATAAAGTTCGTATTGCTTCGGAAATACTGGATGCTGATGTTCTGATCAGTCTGGCTCATTTTAAAGGCCACGAACTCTCCGGTTTTGGTGGAACATTTAAAAATATCGGGATGGGTCTCGGCAGCAGAGCCGGTAAGCAGATGATGCACTCTGCAGTCCTGCCGGAAATTACAGAATCAGAATGTATTAAATGTATGCAGTGTGTCAAACACTGCCCGGTAGATTGTATTACTATCAATGATCAGGAGAGCACAATCGATCATCAAATCTGTATTGGCTGTGGAGAATGTGTTGTTACCTGTCCGACAGATGCAATTGCTGTGGAATGGGAGTCCACCAGTGAAGGGATGGAAGAGCGTCAGGTAGAATTTACTTATGGTATTGTTAAAGATAGAAAAAATGTCTATATCAATTTTATCACCAATGTTTCTCCTGACTGTGACTGTGCCGGCTGGAGTGACCGTCCAATCGTTAATGACATCGGAATTTTAGCTTCTAAAGATCCGGTAGCTCTGGAGCAGGCTTCCCTGGATCTGGTTAACCAGGCTGAGCCGGTGGGGATGCTTGCAGACCAGGATTTAAAGCCTGGAGAAAATAAGTTTAAAGCAGTTCATCCAGATACTGATGGAGGAGTAAGGCAGATTGACTATGCTGCAGAAATTGGAATGGGCTCAAAAGAATATGAATTGATTTCTCTGTAAAATCTAAGCAGAAAGGTCAGACACCCGTGAATTTTGCAGGCAGCCGTTAAATGCTGCCAGCGCAAAATTAGACAAATCATCTCGGGTGCCTGACCTTTTTTTGCTTTTTTACTTACTGCATAATCTCACTTTCTCCTAATTTATAATCGACAATTTCCAATTTATTCTTTACATCTAAACCATATTTACAGGCTTTAAACTCAGCTGCTTTTTTTAACAAATCTGCTGCTTTTATTTCCAGCTTCTGATATCTCTCTTCTGCCAGTTTTTTATCGCCAAACCAGAAACGCAGGCGGTCCCGCAGAGCATAATCAGCAGGATTCCTGGGCCTTCCATCATACATCTGGCGGTCATAATAGCCTTCCATTCTAAATACGCCTTTTATGTTTTCTCCAAATTTTCGCGAAACACTACAGTCAGCACACTGGCGGCAGATATAGTCACCCAATTCTTCTGCGTTTTTAAATAATTCTTCCTTCTCCTCTGCAGTCATTGGCTCAAATTCTGCTGCCAGGTTGAGATCCATCTCGAGCATTTCTCTGCTATTCATCCCTGTCACAACTGCATCTATCGGCAGCGAAAAAACATAACGAAAAGCATCTTCAACATTCTGCCACAAAAACCCATCAGCCAGAGGTTTCATACAGAGTGTACCAATATTCCTTTCTCTAACTAAGGGCAGCAGTTTTTTTTCTAATCTGGGAAAGTTAAAGTTATCAAAATAATTAAAATGGGTCATCATCACTTCGAATTCACCTGTTTTTAAAGCTTCAATTAAAACATCCGGCTGGCCGTGACCGGTAATCCCAATATGTTTTACTTTTCCCATCTCTTTCGCCTTTTTTGCCGCTTCCAGTGAACCACCTGGTGCTAATATTGACTCTAAATCGGCCTTATCTCCTACACCATGCATAAAAATTATGTCAAGATGATCTGTCTGTAAGTTTTTTAGACTGCGATCTATTTCCTCCATCGCACCTCCGGCATCCCTGACCCCGGTCTTGCTGGCCAGAATAATCTCATCCCGTCTCTTTTTTACTATTTCTCCAATTTTCTTTTCGGATTCTCCATCACCATACGAAGCAGCTGTTTCCAGATAATTACCCCCATGATCTAAATAAGTATTTAATAAATCAGCAGCTCGATCAGCAGGGATTTCTATTAAGTGAAATCCTCCGAACCCCAGCAGACTAATTTCTAAACCAGTATTTCCCAGACTTCTTTTTTTCATTTTAATTTCCCCCTCTTAACAATAATTTAATTGAATATTTTTTATAAGTATGAATTAGATAAATCAAAGTTTAACCATTATTTTGTCTTAATTAGTTCTGCAATTTTACTTTAAATGTTTTTATTTCGTAGGGCTTTATTTCAAACTCAAAGGAAGTGGATTCTGCTGCAATTTTAGTCGTCTCTTTTTCCATCAAATTACATTCGCTTACTTCTTTCAGTTCTCGCCCCAGATCAACTCTAACTTTTTCTCGGCGACTGCCATATTCATAAAATCTCAAAATCAAATCATCACTGGCTTCTGCTTTTTTAACTGTCTCCAAAATTGTACTGGCTGAATCAACATCTACAAATGATTTCTGCTGCGGCTGCTCACCAGATTCGCTCTGAGCAATTACAGTTTTCAGAGGATAATTCAACTCATAGGCTTCTTTTGTGGTCCCGGCCTCAAACCAGTCACCACCATGGGGATAAAGGCTGTAGGTAAAACTGTGCTGACCCTGATCAGCCTCTGGATCGGGATCAATACCTGATTTAATCAGACTCAACCGCATTGTTTGATCTTTAATATCATGTCCATATTTACAGTCATTTAAAAGACTGACTCCATAATCTCTTTCGGAAAGATCCACCCATTTCTGGCCCACAGTTTCGAACTTAGCATAATCCCAGCTTGTATTCCAGTGAGTGCTCCGCTCAACATTACCAAATTGAATCTCATAGGTAGCTGTCGTACTGCGAACATCGACCGGGAAAGCAGTTTTCAGCAGGATCTGTTCTTCCTGCCAGTCCACATCTGTTTTAAAATCTATTCGCCTCTGATTGGCATAAACAATCATCTGCTGTGAAATTGTAGAATCTAAAAACTTCCATTCTAAATTAACCACTATTCTCTCCGCTTGTTTATCTATTTTCATCTTCTGCAGCTGGTCAACTGGATACTCTTTTTCTTGATAATAAATATCTATATCCCAGGCATTATACTGCATTGGTCGATCCTCAAAGGCCTGCAGCAGGTTGGCTTTTTTCCCTTCAGGTATTATTTCCCGCCGGAACTGTCGGTCATAGATTGAAATAATCTGGCCCTGCTCATTCAGCTTAATTCTATAATACCTATTTTCAATTAGATTTTTTTCTGGTTCTAATTTGAGCAGATTTTTTCTTCCTGCTTCACCAACTTCCTGAGCTTTACTTTTGGCAGTTAAATAATTGATCTGGCTTTTTTTGAAATCAGCTTCTTTTTGAGCCTCGATTTCAGCTTCCAGTTTCAGGCCCTCACTGCTTTCTACAATATTATAGGCTTTATAACCGCTGGCAGGTAGATCATCAATCATGATTTCTCGTCCATCAAATTCAATATAACCCGAGCGCTGCCAGGGCAGAGAATTAAAAACAACCAGTTTCTTTTCCTCACCCTTTATCTGAGCTGCAATTTTTTTCAGACCGCTGTCTAATTCAGCTGCTGCAGTATTGAAAAGTTCTTTGAATTCCGCCGCACTATCCTGATAAACTTCCTTAATTGAGGAGCCGGGCAAAATATCATGAAACTGATTTTTAAGCAGAACTTCCCAGTTTTCGCTCAGTTTTTGAGCGGGATAATCCAGCTCAGCTTCTAACGCTGCAAAAGACCTGAATAACTCTGTGTCATGGAGCAGAATTTCTGCTTTTCTGTTATTTTTTTTGATTTCCGCCTGAGAGGTATATGTACCGCGGTGATATTCCAGATAGAGCTCACCATCCCAGACAGGTAAATCCTTATTCTCACTCACTCTTTCTGCCAGCCGGGAAAAGTAAGCTTCAGCACTGCCAAATTTAATTTTGGGTAAACCCGGAATCTGCTGCATGTTTTTGCCTGTTTCAATCATTTTGCGGGTTGGACCTCCACCACCATCTCCCCAGCCGTAAGCTAAGAGCAGCTGATCATTAATATCTTTCTGCTGATAATTATCCCAGCTGCCTTTGACTGACTCCGGATTTAAAAGTCCGTTGTAAGTATAGAAGGGTTCGTCATTATTAACTTCGGGAGTTGTAATAAAATGGGTCAGAACTTCTGTCCCATCAATGCCCCGCCACTTAAAGGTATCATATTCCGGCCGGTTAAACTGACTCCAGCTGATCTTGGTGGTCATAAAATACTCCATTCCGCTTTTTTTAATTATCTGGGGCAGGGCCCAGGAATAGCCAAAAACATCAGGCAGCCAGAGTATATTCCAGTCCAGATCAAATTCTTCTTTAACAAATCGCTGTCCATGCAGAAATTGCCTGACCAGAGACTCACCTGAAGTAAGATTGCAGTCTGCTTCGACCCACATTCCACCGGTAACTTCCCACTTTCCTGCTTTTATCTTTTCTTTAATTTTTTTATAGATTTCGGGATAGTCTTCCTTGATAAATTTATATAGCTGAGGACTTGACTGGACAAAAGTGTAGTCCGGATATTCGTCCATCAGTTTTAAAACTGTAGAAAATGTGCGGGCAGTTTTTTCTCTTGTGTGCAGCAGCCGCCAGAGCCAGGCTACATCGATATGAGAATGGCCGACTGCGGTTATCTGAGGTAAATTTGATTCTGACTTTAGCCCTGCCAGTGAATCTTTGAGATATTGATTGGCTTCAGCTGCAGTCTGCAGAAATTCTTTTGAACCGGGCTTCCTGAAATCAATGATATTGAAAGCCTGATTAAGTTTGTTTAAAAGTTTATGTCTCAGGTTTTCACCTGCAGCCACTGCTGCTATTGTCTGTTTGAGTGTCTCTGCCAGCCGGTAAAATTCTTCTACATTTTTATCTCTATAAACAAGGGCCGCCTTTTTAAACTGCTGTTTTTCTGTTCCGGGACCGCTGAATGCTTTAACTGCTATCTCTAAACTATTATTTTCCATTTCTTTTCTGCTTAACTTGACCAGAGAATGATTGCGGTCCAGCCCCTGTAGAGCTCTGCCATTTAAATAAAGCAGGGATTCAGATCCACTTAAACCGCCGGAATGACCCTGGCCGGGTATGATTTCTAAATAAATATTTCCCTGCAGTTCTTTCCAGCTTTCAGGTACTGCAATCCCGGCTCTAAACCAGCAGCTTTTATCTTTTCCTCCCCAGCTTGCTCCAACATTAAAATCTTCTCCTGCAAGTTTTGTAAAATCAGGCAGAGATTTATTCTGAATGCTGGCTGGATATTTTTTGAAATTCTCAATCGCTATTTCTTTCTGGTTTAAGACTGATTTTAAATCTTTTAAATATCTTTCAATTTTTCCTGTTTTAAAAAACAATGTTATCACTTCCTCTAGTAGGGATTAATATATATTTATTGGCTGAGGCAACAAATTCCTGATAAAAATTATAATACTCAAATTACAATATATTCGTAAATTTATTTAAAAAATAATTAATTGATTCATTTTTTTGAACTGCAGTTTCAATTGAGCAAATTTTGTATATATAAATCATCTATACCCATATCATTATCTAAAAATACCTGCACTTCCTTTTTCTCTACCGGTTTTGTGATTTTAGAAAACCCGTCTGGATCACGATGGACTAAAAAAAGATTCTGCAGATCAATATATTTAATCAGTTCCAGGCTTTATTCTTATCTTCTATTATATTTTTCAATACAATTGCCAGATTTTCACCATCTTCTTCTAACTCAGCTTTTCCAGTTATTGGAGTTGCTTTTTTAGATAATAATGGATTAATATTATAAATTGAGATTCCACCTAAAATTTCTCTGAGTGACCTCTCAATAATAAAAGCGAAAGGTGTTTCTAAATTCAATTGCAAATTGATATTTACTCTCGTAAGCTTCTCTGCAGAGCAAATTATTCTCATTTTCTTTTTCAATTTTCTGTATATTAGGGCGATCAAAAATCTATTACCTTCATTATATCACAATAAGAAAAAAATGACAGCTCCCGGAGGGACTGCCATTAAGATTAACTCTATTTTAACCTGCATCTTCAAATGAATCCTTATCTAAGATTTCTTGCTTTAGTTTTGAAAATTCTTTCTCTAATTCTAAAAGTTGATCGCGAACTGGATCCGGTAGATCGGCATGAGCAAGATCTCTTTCTGGATGAACTCGGCGGCCATCACGGGTCACAACTCTGCCTGGAATACCAACAACGGTAGAATTTTCATCTACATCTTTTAAAACCACAGAGCCAGCTCCAATTTTAGCATCATCACCAATTTTAATTGAGCCGAGCACTTTTGCCCCGGCGCCAATAACAACATTATTGCCGATAGTAGGATGACGTTTGCCTCTTTCTTTGCCGGTTCCTCCCAGGGTGACTCCCTGATAAAGAGTTACATTATCACCGATTTCGGTGGTTTCTCCAATCACTACTCCCATTCCGTGATCAATAAAAAAACCACAGCCAATCTCTGCTCCGGGGTGAATTTCAATTCCGGTTAAAAAACGGGCCAGCTGTGAAATCAAACGGGGAATGGTCCTCAGCCCTTTACTGTACAGCCAGTGCGAAAAACGATGAAACAGCAGTGCATGCAGACCTGAATAGGCTAAAATTACCTCCAGCAAATTATCAGTTGCTGGATCTCTATCAAAAATTGCCTGAATATCACATTTTAATCTTTTAAACATTAATTTCCCACCCCCAGAGAACGAGAATAGTTGAGAGGTAACAGATACCTTTCAGTTTTATATCGGTCGGTTTTATAAAAATTCGGGGTCAGATACAATAATTAGATTCGTACCGGACCCTGTCTTTAAATCCGAGTTTTAAACTCAGCTTTATTATACTAATTTAAAGCGATAAATGCAAGGATTATTTATTCAACAGGAGCCTGTGGGACATCTGGGATAGTAAATCCAATGTCAGTTCTGTAGTGCATATCTTTAAAATTCACTTCCTCGATGTAATCATAGACAGTATTAATAACACTCAGTATACCCTCTCCAACTACTGTCATTCCCAGCACACGGCCTCTATCAGTATAATATTTTCCGTTTTCCAGACGCGTACCGGAGTGAAATACAAGTAAGTCATCATGGTATTTTAGATTTTCTAAACCTTTGATTTCATAACCGGAGGCATAGGTTAAAGGATAACCTGCAGAGGCAAGAACCACACAGACTGCGTCACTCCCGTAAATTTCAATCTCTTTTTTATATTTCAATTTTACATCATTTGTCATCTGCATCAGCTCCAGCAGATCTTCTGCCAGCAGCGGCATAATAACCTGAGTTTCGGGGTCCCCAAAACGGGCATTATAATCAATTACTTCCGGGCCATTTTCTGTTAAAATAATCCCCACATGCAGAACCCCTCTGTAATCAATACCTTCACTGTTAAGAGCGTGGAGAGTCGGCCTTAAAATTTCCCGGCAGATCTGCTCCATCATTTCCTGATCTACATAAGGTGAGGGTGAGTAAGAACCCATTCCACCTGTATTGGGACCTTCTTCTCCCTCAAATACAGCTTTATGTTCTCTGGTGCTGGTTACCGGCAAAATAGTCTGACCATCTGTCAGAGCAAAAATCGAAACATCTTCTCCTTCAATGAAATCCTCAACTACAATTCTATCCCCGGCATCTCCAAAGGCTTTATCTTCCATAATGCGAGCAACAGCATCCTGGGCAGCCTGGTAATTAGAAGCAACAATTACTCCTTTGCCACCTGCCAGGCCATTTGCCTTAACAACAAGTGGATATTTGGCATTTTCCAGATAATTAAGCGCAGTATCCGGGTCAGTAAAGACCTCATATTCACCTGTAGGTATATTATATTTATCCAGTATTTCCTTGGCAAAAGCTTTACTGCCTTCCAGCAGAGCAGCCTGTTTTTTCGGTCCGAAGATCGGCAGTCCCCGCTCGACAAAATAATCGACAATTCCTGCTACCAGCGGCTCCTCGGGGCCAACTACAGTCATACCGATTCCATTTTCCTGAGCAAAGTCAGCTAAAGCCTCTATCTCATCTGCGTCTATATCAACTCGTTCTGCGATTTCTAACATTCCATCATTACCTGGAGCAGCAAAAATTTTATCTACATTTTCGCTCTGATAAAGCTTCCAGGCTAAGGCATGTTCTCTGCCTCCGTCTCCTACAATTAATACCTTCATAACCGATCCTCCTCATCGTATATTTATCTTCTAATTGCCTGTTTCCGGCCCGGGCCAACACTAATAATCCTGGCCGGAATTCCAATTAACTCTTCTATTCTCTCTATATATCTTTTAGCATTTTCAGGCAGCTGATCATAATCTCTGACACCGGTAATATCTTCTTCCCAGCCGGGCCATTTTTCGTAAACCGGCTCATAGGGAATCTCACTTTCTAAATAAGGTGGGAATTCCTCTACAATTTCCTCACCATGCTTATAAGCTGTACAGACTTTAATCTCCTCAATCCCGGTTAAAACATCTATTTTAGTTAAAGCAATCTCGGTCAGACCATTGACTCTAACTGCATGTTTTAAAATTGGAATATCCAGCCAGCCGCATCTGCGGGGACGACCTGTTGTCACACCAAACTCATGGCCTTTGTCTCTTAAGTATTCTCCCCACTCATTATCCAGCTCTGTCGGGAAGGGTCCTGCTCCAACTCTGGTTAAATAGGCTTTGGTAACTCCAATCACATCATCTATAGTGGTCGGTCCGACTCCGGTTCCTGTACAGACTCCACCGGCAGTCGGATTAGAAGAAGTAACAAAAGGATATGTACCATAATCTATATCGAGTAATGTTCCCTGAGCCCCTTCAAAAAATATTTTCTGATTCTGCTTATGGGCTTCATTGAGCAGCAGAGAGGTGTTTGTCACATAGGGACTCAGTTTTTCTATGTAGGGTTGATACTGCTTAATAATCTCTTCTACTTTCAAAGTTTTTGCATCATAAACTTTCTCTAATAATACATTGTGATAATCAAGTGCCTTTTCCAGCTTGGCTCTAAATCTGCCTTCATCCAGCAAATCTGCAATTCTGATTCCCCGGCGAGCAGTTTTGTCAGTATAACAGGGGCCAATTCCCTTACCGGTGGTTCCAATTTTGCTGTCACCCTTGCGCTTTTCCTCCAGAGCGTCAATCATTCTGTGATAGGGCATAATTACATGGGCGGTCTCCGAAATATATAAATTAGCTAGAGAAATTCCTCTATCTTCCAGTCCTTCCATCTCTTCTACCATGGCTTCGGGATCAATTACCACTCCTCCGCCAAGAACAGATTTTTTATCCTCATATAAAATCCCGGATGGGATTAGATGTAATTCGAATTTTTCATCATCTACTATGACTGTATGTCCGGCATTATTTCCACCACCATAACGAACAACTAAGTCAGCAGTTTCTGCCAGCATATCAGTAATCTTACCCTTACCTTCATCGCCCCATTGTGCACCAACAACTATCTTATTAGACATTTAATTTCTCTCCTCACATATTCATTAATTTAAAACTTCTCAATTCTACTCATTAAATCAATTTATCATTATCAAATTATTTTAAGCTATTTTGAAATAACTCTGTCAGCAATTTAATCTAAATAAATAATTTAGTTTTTAGCTGTCCACTTCTCAGCTCTTAACTATAGTTTAACAAATATTTACCAGAAGTGCATCCTTTAATTTGAGATGCACCAGTTTAGGCGGCTTAAAATTAGCTAATATCCAGCAAATAACATGCTTTATCTAAAACCAGCCCCCTTTAGAGCAGACCGGTCCGCTGAAAAATTTGATCAATATTTTTTAGATATGCCTGCCAGTCAAAAATCTGGTCAAGCTCTGCTTCAGTTAGATATTCAGTGATTTCTTCATCCTCTGAGATCAGCTTTCTGTAGTCTGTTTTTTCTTCCCAGGCTGTCATCGCATTCCGCTGGGCCAGCTCATATGCTTCCTCGCGGCGCAGACCTTTTTCTACCAGGGCCAGCATCAAACGCTGAGAAAAGGTGAGTCCCAGTGTTTTTTCCAGATTGAGCTGCATATTATCCTCATTGACTACCAGTTCTTCCATTACTCCTTTAAATTTATGCAGCATATAATCCAGCAGAACTGCACTGTCAGGCAGAATTACCCTCTCAACTGAAGAATGGGTCAAATCCCTTTCGTGCCAGAGAGTCACATTTTCTAGGGCAGGGACTACATTGCCGCGGATTACCCGGGCCAGCCCGCTTAAGCGCTCACAGACAATTGGATTCTTTTTGTGAGGCATGGCTGAAGAACCTTTCTGTCCCTTGCGGAAGCCTTCTTCCACCTCCAGAATATCGGTCCGCTGCAGGTTTCTAATTTCAGTCGCAAATTTTTCTATAGAAGCTGCTGCCAGGGCAATTCTTTCGATAAAATCTGCATGGCGGTCCCGCTGCAGAATCTGGGAGCTGACCTTTGCGTTTTTAAGCCCCAGGATCTGACAGACTTTTTTTTCTACTTCTGGATCAATGGTGGCAAAAGTACCGACAGCACCCGAAATCTGACCAACAGCCACAACTTCCTCCAGCTGCTTAAAACGAGTAATCTGCCTCTCAATTTCCTGATACCAGTTTAAGACTTTCAGTCCCCAGGTAATCGGCTCAGCGTGAACCCCGTGGGTCCGGCCAACCATAATTGTATCTTTAGCAGCCAGAGCTTTCTGGCCCAGTGTCTGCTTTAAATTCTTTAGATCCTCCAGAATTAACTGACAGGCCTGCTGCATCTGCATCGCCCGGGCAGTATCCTTAATATCTGAGGAGGTCACTCCTTCGTGGATAAAACGGGACTCAGCTCCCAGATTTTCCGAAATCCCCTCAATAAAGGCAATCATATCATGACGGGTTTCAGCTTCAATTTCCTTAATCCGCTTTAGATCTACCTGCGCTTCCTGCTCAACTTTCTCAGCTGCACTATCTGGAATTTCTCCCAGCTCGGCTCTAGCCTTTAAAATAGCAATTTCAATCTCAAGCCAGATCTCATATTTTCTCTCCTCACTCCAGACATTTTCCATCTCTGCCCGGCTGTACCTTGAAAGCATAAATAATCTCCCTCTCTTTTTTCCTTAATTAGATTAATTTTCTTTAATAATAAATATCAGGCTTATTTCAGCAATTTAGCTGCTGATAGGCCGATAATTTTGATATTCTCTTTTTTTCAGTTTAATATTAGCAGATGCAGTGGGTGCTGTCAAGATAAGTCCCCGGGCTTACTGTTGAATTTTGATGCAATTCCACGTATAATTATTAACTGCAGTTGAGAAATTTATTGGGATTTTTCTTAAAATTTCTCTGAGATCTGATATAATAAAAATATGTACTAAATTTTGAAGGGTTAAAGGTGATAAAATGAAACATAATTATTATAAAAAGTCTATAGATTTAAGTGAAGCCGAAAGCCGACAGCTTTTGACCTTAGGTGACAGTTTAATCGAAAAAGGGTTTCTGCGGCAGTTTTCCGGGGATCAGACAAAGGTTCTGCTCTATCTTTTAACTCACGTTAAAGAAGCCAATGAAATAGAATTGGAACTTCCGCTGGCCGCTGGAGCACTGGGCATGGAAATTAAAGAATTAAAAACCGCTCTCCATAATCTGGCTGCTACAGGAATTATTAACCCTCAGACAGCAGAGGCAGAAAACTATTTTCGCTGTTTTCTAAGTTTAGAAGCAGTTTTAACAAAAAATATGGAACACAGCAAGGCTGAAGCAAGTTCTACTACCGGGGCAGAAGTCAGACAGCAGCTGATCAAAAGCAATTCTGCTTCTGAAAATGAAATTGCAGCTGCCTTAATTTCTTTTCTACCGCCTGGAGCCCGAAATATCCACCGCCGGGAAGAAATAAAAAGCTGGCTCAATGATTTTGAGCCTCAGATGCTCAAGGAACTGGTGCGCAGAGTTGACAAATGGCTCAAACGTCAGGGTGGTGGTGACCACCTGCAGGGAGCTTATGCCTATCTCAGGGCAATTATCGACAGCTGGTACCAGGAGGAAATTACCACTTACGAAAAACTGCAGGAACAGGATAAACTGCACCGGGAGACCAGAGAGCTGGCCCGGGCTTATGGCATCAGGTCTTTTTCTTCCAATACAGCCCAGCTCAAAACTTTTCAGAGCTGGCTCAGCGGAGAACAGGCTTTAAGCAAAGAACTGGCTCTGGCTGCAATTAGAGAGGCTGTGCGCCGCAAGCGTGATGGTCAGCCTTCTTTAAAATATGTAGAGGATAATTTTATCAATCCGATTAAAGAGCTCAGCATCAATAACCTGGCCGATTTTCGCCGCTGGCTGCAGAAAGAAATGGATGGTCAGGCCTCGGAAGCTGACAGCAGAGATCAAACTGATTCTGGTACTAAAGATAAAAAGCAGAAAAGTAAGGCGTCTAAATCTAAAAATAGTAAAAGCGATGAGAAAAATGATGAGGACAATTATAAATGGAAGGACTTTTTTATTGATTTTGATAAATATAAGGAATAAAATGTACGCGTGCACCTACCGTTTACTTGTCGAAATATGTAATTTTATGTTTGAAAACTTACAAAACACCTTCACCAAAGTTATTTCGCCAAAATTTAACAAAAATCGACAAGTAAACGGCAGCTGTAAGTTAAAAACCAGAAAGGGGATTAATGATGCCACTACAGTTTAATTCGAACAAATATCAGGGTAAGGCCCGCGAAAAATATATGGAAGCTGAAAAAAGAATATCTCGAATCCACAAAGAGTATCCTGATGTTGAACAGGCATACAGTTATTTAAATTCCCTCAAGCGTGAATACAAAATGTTAAAGGTCGGCCTGTTTAATAAAGATGAAACAGAAAAAAATTCGATAGAAGAATTAAAAAATGAAATTGATCATCTGGAAGCTCACTACCATCAGCTTTTAAAAAAACATGATATTCCACTTGATTATAAGGAACCAGACTGGGACTGCGAAAAGTGCCATGATACCGGCCGCATTTACCGCAACAATCAATATTTAGTCTGCAGCTGTGCCAAAAATGATTTGAGACAGCGTAAACAGCATAATGGCAATTTACCGCGCCACCTGCAGAATGCTACCTTTAGCAATGCCAATCTCAACTATTATGAAACCGATTTAATAACTGACAGCGGCATGAATTATCGGGAGAATGCTCAGAAAGTTTACAGCCTTGCTTCTACCTTTGTTCAGCGCTTTAACTCAGAAGGACTAAGCCGGGGTTTAATTATTGAAGGGCCAATTGGAAGCGGAAAATCCTATCTTTTAGGCTGTATTGCCAATGCCTTAATTGACAGAGGGATTCAGTTCCGCTATATTGTTTATTCTGACCTTTTACAGCAGATTAGAAGTACTTACAATCAGAACAACCCCGAAACTGACGAAAAACAAATTTTAAGCACTGTTCAGCAAATTCCGGTACTTTTAATTGATGATCTGGGGACTGAAAAGGCAACCGAATTCGCCTCCTCTACCCTTTATCAAATAATTGACCGCCGCTACAGAGAGGAAAAACCAATTATCTTATCAACAAATTATTCAATTAAAAATTTAAAGAACCGCTTTCCGGTTATGGGAGAGCGAATTTTTCAGCGACTTTTAGAAATGAATAAGTATTTAGAACTTGCAGGTAATGTTAGAGTTAAAAAAATTGAAGAACAACAGGAGGCCTGATTATGGCAGCTGAAGTACCGAATGTAAAAAAAGACGACCGCTACAACAAAAATGAATACCAGCTTTTAGGCATCCTGCTGCAGTATCCGGATAAAATTGACGAAGTTGCTGATCTGCTTGAGTTAAAGCATTTTCTGGATCCTCAGGCTTCGATTATTTTTGATCAACTTTTAAAACAGTATCAGCAGGACAATCAAATTTCCCGGACAAAACTTTTAATTGATCTCCAGAGCCAGAATGCAGTAGATGAAGCGGAACAGATTATTGAACGTCTGACTTCTGGTTTTAATACAGTTGATGAACTGAAACCGACTATTGATTTAATCAAAAAAGATTATCAGCGTTCTCTTTTGCGAAGAGCCTCCAATAAACTGAGGGATTTAACTGAGGCTAATGACCTGACTATTGATGACTATCAGGCCCGGGCCCAGGAAATTATTTTCCAGGCAACAAGTGAGAGTAATGACTTAGAAAAACATATTTATAATATGGAAGAAGTTTTAATGGAGTCTTTTTCCAACTACATGGACCGCAAACACAAAAAGGCTGATGTTGGTCTGCGCACCGGCTTTATTTCTCTTGATAATTTAATTGGGGGATTTAAGCGCGGTCACCTGACAGTAATTGCGGCTTCCACCTCGATGGGAAAAACTGCTTTTGCAATTAATATCGCCAAAAATGTGCTTAAAAGGAAGGCCAAAGTAGCTATTATGTCACTTGAGATGGATGCAGCTGAGGTTGTAGACAGAATGATAGTCCAGGAATCACAGGTTAATGCCTGGAAGTATACTCAGGGTGAGACCAATGATGAGGAAGATCAGCGGGTTTCCAAAGCTTTAGATAATTTACATGAGCTGCCGCTGATGATTTCCGATGAGCGTGGTTTGAATACTGCTCAAATTAGAGCCCGCCTGCGTAAATTTAAGGCGCAGATGGATGGAATGGATCTGGCAATTATTGATTACCTGCAGATGATTCAGCTGCCGGAAGAACATGCACAGAATACTGCCCGGGCAGTCGGTCAGATTGTGCTGCAGCTTAGAAACCTGGCCTCAGAGCTTGATATCCCGGTTATTTTAATTTCTCAGATTTCGCGTAGTTTTACCAGCCGGACAGATAAAAGACCTGTTCTCTCTGACTTGAGAGACTCCGGTAATATTGAGGAGGTTGCTGATGGTGTTATTTTCCTTTACCGTCATGCTCATACCTCTGCTAAAGCACGTGAGGAAGCTGAAGCCGAAGGAACCGAAAGTGATACAGATATTATTATAGCTAAACAGCGTACCGGTCAAACCGGATCAATCAAACTCTTTTTTGAGGAAGAATTTATCCGTTTTGTTGATCCCGAAAATCTCTCTCTGGAAGGAACGATGCCTCATGGATAATCTGGATAGTTTAGATTTAAAGCTGGTGCTCTCCTTTGCTAATGCATATCGGCGCCTCAATGAAAAAGGGGAGATTAGTGATCAACAGCTGGAAGAGGTGATGCAGCTGGTGGAAAATTATCAGAACTTTGCTCCAGCTGAATTTAAAAATAAGCTGCACGAAATTTTCCCGGAAAGTGATTTTTAAAGCGTACACCTACCGGGAACCACCCGATTTATGTCGAAATATGTCTAAAAAGCTGATTTTTCGACACCAATCTAGGTTATTATACAAAAATCGACAACTACCCGGTACATGTCAGTTGATGTCGAATTATGTAGGATAGGAGGTCAGTTTTATGGAAGAAGAAAAAATTAATAAAATCAAGGATATTTTAGCAGACTTTGGCCTTGAACTCCTCATTTTATTTGGCTCCTACGAAAGTAATAACTTTAATGAGAATAGTGATCTTGATTTAGCAGTAAAAGTTAAAGCTGTGGGGCAGCTAAAAAAAGACCAGTTAGATATTTTAAATAAAATTTCCGCTCTCTTTAATCAAATACCAGTTGATCTGGTTTTATTAAATCATGCTGATCCTTTAATTAAATTCAAAATTGCTTCTGAGGGTAAACTGCTTTATCAAGCTGAAAAAGGCCTCTTTGAGAAATTTCAGGTAAGAGCCGCCGCTGAACATAATGACGCCCGAAAATTTTATCAGCTTGACAAAAAATTTATTGAAGATTTTTTAGAAAGGAGCCAGTCTAATGACAGATCCGCTCATCGTGCGCCGAAAATTAAATAAGATGATAGAATATCTAGATCAGCTGGAAGAAGTCAATCAATATACACTGGAAAATTACCTTGATAATTTTTTTGTTAAACGGACTGCAGAAAGGTTAATCCAGCTGATAGTTGAAACTGCAGCGGACATAAATGGCCATCTGATAGTTAGTTCAGGCCATAAGCCTCCTGCAGACTATTTCACTTCTTTTATTAAATTAAGTGAGCATCAGATAGTGGACCAAAAATTTGCTGAAGAAATTGCACCCTCAGCCGGATTGAGAAACCGCCTGGTTCATGAATATGAGGAAATAGATGATGAAATTGTTTACAAAAGTATTCAAAAAACTATTGATAATTACAAAAAATACATCAGAGAAATTGAAAACTACCTCAAAAATATCGAAAACTCCAGCCGCTAAGCTGGAGCTTTTTCATTTCTAAATATCATAATATTTTGGATCCTCATCATTATTGCTGTTATCCTGGCCAGAATTCGTTTTATTTCTTTGCTGATTTTTCTGCTGGTCTTCCTGCACCGGCTCAGAAGTGACATCATAATCAACATCAATATGGGCTGGCCTTTCGGGAATGATGGCCCAGGCTATGATATATGCCCAAAACCCTGCCCCCCAGAGAACAGTTAAAACCACTGCTCCCACCCGAACCAGAGTCGGATCCCAATCAAAATATTCTGCTATACCACCACAGACCCCACCAATTTTTCTGTGTTCACGGGAACGATAAAGTTTTTTCATTTTTTTTCACCTCTTTATTTTTTATTCTAAATTTACAAACTGATCAAAGTAAATAAGCTTTTAAATGTTAGTTTATCAAATCAAACTAATTTTAGATAAGATTTTAAAATCCCTCGTATATCAGCTAAATTGTTTTTTAATAAATCAAAAATAACATCTCTATCTAAATCCAGATAATCATGTACTAAAATATTTCTAAAAGCAATAATTCTTGTAAATAAATTCTTTTCTTTTTCATCTAAATAACCGTTTTCTGCCAGAATTATTGCAATATCTCTATAAACATCAACTCTGCCCAGATTATCATCTGAAATTATATGGTTTCCGATATCAATTAATGCTTCAATGGACAGATGCAAAAATCTTTCCGCACTGCCATACAAAAGAGGATTATTATTAAATTCTTCAAAGTCCACGTCTTTTACTATTTTATCCAGCTGTTCAAGATATTCATTACATTTTTGAGATCTCTCTAAAATTATCTCTCTTTTAACCATTTAAAATTCGCTCCTTAAACTTCTGCTGGTTTTTCTTTAAATAATACTCAAAATCAAGATATTTCCTGATCACTAAAGATTGGTAAGAAGCTGCATCAAAGTCATTTTTTTTATAGATCAAATAATTTTCTTTAACAACTTCATATTTCAAAAGAGCTGAAGCCTGATTTAAAATAACTAAGTCGATATTATCAAGTCCCTCTTTGATTAATTCTTCGTATAATTTAATTTTAAGTTCTCCACTTTTTTCGCTATAATCAGCCTCTAAAAGAACTGCAATATCTATATCACTATTTTGATCAGCTTTATCACGGGCCTGGGAGCCAAAAAGATAGACAGCCTGAATAAACTTATATTCTTTTGCGATATTATTTAGCTTATCGATTATTTTCTGATCCATTATATCAGCTCCTCTGAAGCCACATATTTGCATCTGAGTTTTATAAAGCAGTTTAGCAAAAGTCCGCAGCTAAAATTTCAATTAAATAATCTCCTTAAATTTATTATAAAACAAATCTGACACAATTAACAGAGGTCTAAAAACTTTTTGTTAAAAAACTTGAAAATATCTGAATTAAATTTTGTTTTTCGACAAAATTCGACAAGTAAACGGTAGGTGTACGTTAAAAAACATAGCTTAGAGTTATCTCCAGACCCTTTGCATCTCCACCGAACATTTCTTCTTCTGCTCCGGCGGCAATGCTTCCTCTCAGTTCTAATTTCAGATTACTTCCAAATGTATAGGAATAATTGGGAATGAAAACTGTACTGCCGTCGTCTAAATAACTGACCGTCATAATCCCGATAGAAGAAAAATCATCAATCTCATAACTTAGATTTGTATTGAAAAAATCTAAATTGTTTTCCAGAGCAGAAGTACTTTCAGGGTCTGCAGCTGCTCCAAGATTAAAGAAATCAAAAGATGAAATATCCCCTTTTACTCCTTCTAATCTCAAATACTCGCCCTGCAGATAAAGCTGGCTGCCGGCCAGAAAATTGTAACTGTAATCCGTACCCAGCTGATAAATATCATAGTCAATCACATCACTCTGCCAGAGACCATAGGCACCATAAACACCAACCGGGCCAAGATCACCTTTGGCTGTCAGTCCATAACGTTCAAAGTCAGTACTGGCAGAAACAGGGGTCCTCACATAACTGGCAGTTAGGTCATAGCCTCTAAAAGTAGTCCGACCTCTTAAGGCCCATTTATGCTCTTTTTGATTTTCCAGATTTGAGATATCAAAAGTTAGTCCTGAACCCCAGTTAATCGGATAATATATTTCTATTCCATCAACATATTTGGCCCGACTTTCCTGCTCTAAATTTTCTGCTCCCAGCGTATAATCAACCGGGTTAATTAAGGCACCATAGGACCAGGAAATAGGCTGTCTACCGACAGAGGCTGTGAACGGTCCCAGCTCTTTTTCCAGATATAATTTTTTAAACCAGAGGTCAAATTTATCTTCCCGACCTTCCTTCAAAGAAATAACTGCTCTGTTTTGAATATTTAAAGGAAAATTATAGGGAAAATACCACTGCAGTTCCAATTCTGCTGCCAGGTTATTATTTAATTCAGAATCAGAATAACTTAAGCTGCTGATTAACCGTGCTTCACCACCAATTTCCGCCGCTACAGGAAAGGAAATTAATGCAGTTAATATTACAATTGTAATTATTAAAAAGCCCTGTCTAATCTTTGAATTTTTCATCCTAACAGCTCACCACCCTTTAAGTAAATATCTGTCAATTTATCTTAATCTTTCTAAAGTAAAAATATCCTCCGGAAGCTCCGGATTGAAATTTATTTTCTGAATAATAAACTCTGTGCTGGTATTTTTGCGCAGCTTATTTTCCATAATCATCCGGACTGGATACCAGCGGCCCTCAATCTTATCTACTTCTAAGACAACCGCTTCCTTTAACAGCCTGCCGCTTTCTGCATAAAGTTCTTCCTTTAAACCAACAAATCTTTCTTTATCAATCCAGACAACTCTGCGGTAATAACTTACTTCTTTCCCCGGAACCTTAATCCCCTCCAGTTTGTAGACAGGCCGGCCTTTGTACTTTTCCTCACCCAGAAGTTTAAAATTATATAATTCAGTTAGATCATCAGATTCGAGCATATCCTGGTAGGAAAAATCGCTGCCCATCATTCCCTGTTCCAGCATATGACCTGATATTTTAACTAAATCCTCTGCCTGGGGAAAAAACATCCAGAGATTGTCCCCTCTTTTTAAAAACTTAGTCCCTCTATCGCGTGGATTTGTAAATACCACCAGAGCTTTTTCGCCATCCTGCCAGCTGCGCATGGTTTTAACCATAGTTCTCCCACTATTTTTAATAATCATCTTTGATTCTGAATAAGCTTTGATCACATATTCATTTTGATCTCTTCTGGTAATTATTTCATCTGCGGTTAATTCCTGAGCTGCGGCCAGAAAGGTGATCCCCACCAGTAAAATTGACAAAAGAGAAATAATTAATAAAATTTTAAGCTGATAACTTCGTTCAGAGTTTCTCATCAAAGCAAACATCATTTTTTACCCCCTTCAAGATAATTGTTTTCTCTAGATTTCACGCAGGGCTTCTGTTGGATCTAATTTAGCTGCTCTACGCGCCGGAATGATAGCAGTTAAAGTTGTAACGATGACTCCAATTGCAAAGGCAAAAAGCATATGCTCAATTTTAAAAGTAGGATAGATAATTGGATTCATTAGAACATCAATATCTTCAAAGGCAGCACTGTAGTCAAATCCTACTCCTGACAGATAATAGTTTAAGGCCCCTCCCGCAAGTGCACCAAAAAAGCTGCCGACTACTGCCATTGCTGAACCTTCCAACATAAAAAGCAGCATAACTTCTTTTTTCTTTAGTCCAAGTGCACTCATCATTCCAATTTCCTGAGTTCTTTCTTTGACGATCATTACCAGAGTATTAATTACTACAATAGAGGACAGCAGAACTAAGAAAAGATAGACGAAATTATAAATTGTCTCACTGACTTCTAACAGCTGGATAAAGGAATTACCATTTTTCCAGCTCTGGGCCAGATATTTATCTGCTCCTCCATTTTTTTCTAAATAATTTTTGACAGCTGGCAGATATTCATTTGCCTGTTCTCTATTGTTTGTCACCAGCAGCAGCTCTGTACTTTCATTATTTAAATAAAGTAATCTCTGAGCTGTATCCAGAGGCATAAAGACAAGCTGTTCATTTAATAGAGGAAGATTGCTTTCAATTTTACCCACAATCTCAAAAGTAGCTCCCTGAAAAGAACTGAAAGCTGTGGTATAGACCATTGTCACATCTTCGCCCACACTTTTATTAATCTTAGCAAGCAGTTTTGTACCCATAACCACTTCTCTTCCACTTTTAACCATTCTGCCTTCTACCAGCTGCCGCTCAAGATTTGTAAATTGGAGTTCCTTTGCTCCGACAACTCCCCAGGCCAGCATCTGTACCAGTTCTTCCTCTGTACTAACTGCTGCTCCAAATTTCAAACGGGGGATCACCATTTTTATTCCTTCTAGATTGTTTAGATCCTCCTTCATCTCACTAAATGACTTATTTCCGACTCCATTAACTGTATACTGCAGGGAAAGCAGCCTTTCTTTCTGCTCATATTCTTGATCAATAATTTTAATATGTCCTGTATCATAATGAATATATAAGGAATAAGTATCCTCAATCATGCCATCTATTAAGCCCCTTGCAAAAACAATTATCATCACTGCAAAGGCAATGGCAAGGATAGAAACTATGGTTCTTAATTTATTTCTAAACATATTTTTAAAAGCAATATTCATTAAAAATTTCATTTCCTCAACCTCCTCAGCGGTGATAAATTGCTTTTACCGGATCTTTTCGGGCTGCCCATAAGGCAGGAAAAACACTTGCCAGAATTGAAATAAAAACTCCATAGAGAAAAACAAAAATAAAGGAGTTAAGTTCCCAGCCAGCATAAATTGTCCCTTTTAAAGGAAATCCATAAGTCATATCTCCTCCAGCAGTCAATGCCGACATATCAATTCCATTAATATTGAAAATTGCCAGTCCAATTACTCCCATGATAATACCCATGCTGCCGCCGATAATTCCGATACCGGCAGCTTCCAGCATAAAGGTGTATACAATTTCGCGTTCGTGCATCCCCAGTGCTTTCATCATTCCCAGTTCTTCCATTCTCTCCAGCGCTGACAAAATAACTGTGTTAATTATTCCTACTGCTGCCAGTGTTAAAATAATTGCCAGAATCACCTGAGTTTCTATCTCCTGCATTTCAAGCATTGTGACCAGACTCTGAGCTGCATCTTTCCAGGAATAAGCATGATAAGGATCTTTCAATCTGCTGTTTAACTCTTCTGCGGCAGGAATTGCCTGATCCTGTTCAGTTAATCTAATAGCGTAGTGGCTTATTTTATCTTCGACATTCAGGCGACTCTGAGCTGTTGACAGAGGCAGAAAAACACTGCTTTCATTTAAACTGGGATGAGGTGTATTGAATAAACCCACAATTTCTCCATCAATTGTATTAAATGTGTCTTCATCTGTTCTAAAGAGCAGGATGGCATAATCACCATTTTTAAAGCCCATTAACTCTGCCAGTTTAGTCCCCATTATAATTTCGCTGCTGCCTTCCCGGGGCATTCTCCCCTTTACTAGATATTTATTTAATCTAAAAACTTTACGATCCTGACCCAGATCAATGCCGACTCCGGTCACCGGCAGCTCATCGATTCCATTATTCAATCTAACGGAAAAATTAAGCCTTTTTGTCATCGCCTTAAAGCCTGTTGTTTTCTCAATTTTATTTTCCAGTTCTTCAGTTGGGCTAATTAAATTATCCAGAGGCAGTTCTTTTCTGTCCTCCCAGTAGCTCTTTTTTGCTACCTGAAGATGACCACTTTCTAAGTTAATAATATTGTTAAAAGACATCTCCGTCATTCCAATCATTAAACCCTCAGTCATGATATAAATTAAGATGGCGAAAGCAATGATCAAAGCAGTAATGAGAGTTCTTCTTTTATGACGTGTCAAATTTTTGAACGCCATTTTCAGAAAAAACATGACTAATCCCTCCTCTGATCGTTAGTGATTTTGCCATCCTTGATTTCAATCAGACGCCGGGCATAATCCATTACCTGGGGATCATGAGTTGAAAAAATGAAGGTTGTATTTAGTTCACTATTCATTTCTTCCATCAGTTCCAGGACTTCTTTGCTTGTTTCCGAATCAAGATTTGCAGTTGGCTCATCAGCCAGAACCAGCTTGGGCTCTTTGATTAAAGCTCTGGCAATTGCTACCCGCTGTTTTTGACCTCCCGAAAGTTCATTTGGCCTGCGGTCAGCCATCTCACCAAGTCCAACTTCCTCCAGCAGAGACATTACCCTCTCCCTCCGCTCTTTTTTACTGTGTTTTTCAATCAGGCGAATTGCAAATTCTACATTTTCGAAGGCTGTTAAAACTGGAATTAAATTATAGCTCTGAAAAATAAAACCCAGATTATAGCGCCTGACCTCAGCCAGTTCTTTACTATTTAAATCATTAATGGAATGTTCATCAAAAATGATTTCTCCAGCTGTTGACTTATCGAGACAGCCAATCATGTTAAGTAAGGTAGTTTTCCCCGAACCAGAAGGTCCAAAAATAGTTGTGAATTCCCCTGATTCAACTTCTAAATCTATCCCTCTCAGTGCCGGAACAGCAATTTTACCCTGCTGATAAGTCTTTTCCAGTCCTCTTAACTTAATTAGTGACATTTTTCTCCCCCTCTGCCATACCATTTTTAATTATATAGAGCATTTTGTCAACATAATCCATAATTTCATCCAAATTATTAGGATCATGGTTTTCGAAAAAATAATTTACAATACTGATTGAAAAATCAGTCAGCATAAATGCTGTGAATTTAATATCAATCTCTGGGTCAACTTCTTCTTTTTCTACAGCTTCTTCTAATAGCTGTTCAAAAAATTCGTTACTTTTCGGTCTGCTCTCAGAATAAACCTCTTCTTTAAGACTCTCATTATTACCGTTTAAAAGCTGATCTCCGATTTCGGAGAATAATGGATATTCTCTTTTAAATTGAATTCCGGCAATAAAAAGTTTTCTTAAAAGATCGAAAAAGTTCAATTTTTGATAGTCCTCCAGTTTTTGGCCGAGAAACTTCATTTTGGCATCTGCTGCCTGATCAAGTATATATTTATAGAGATCTTTTTTGTTCTTAAAATACTGATAAAAACTTCCTTTTGAAATATCTGCCTGCTCAATGATTCGGTTGATGCTTGTTTTTAAATAAGGATATGCAGCAAACTCTTCCACTGCTGCACCAATAATCCGCTGTTTTTTTGAATCCGATAGATTAAAAAAAGTTTGTTTTGGCATCTTTTCACCTTCATTTCTCTAATTTTCAGATATATTGTGACTTTAAGGTCATGTGACTTTGTAGTCATATTATATGCTTTTAATTTTCTTTTGTCAACTCTTTTTTTAAAAATAAATTACTGGTCAAAAAAAGATTTACTTTCCTGGTATTCATACTAAACCAAAAAAGAGCTGCTGCATCATTAGCAGCCGCTCTCAAGTGTTAATTATTATAATAAGACTCAATAACTTTCTCCATTATCTCTGTTGTTCTGGCAGCAGTTTTACCGGTGGAAGGAGAGTCTCCTCGACCGAGCAAGCTGGCTACTACTTTTTCCAGAAGCGGCTGCTGCACATGTTCTGGATAGGCAAATTCTATTTCCTTGCGTCCAGCTTCGTTTTCTAAAATTATTGGTTCCTCATCAAATGATGAAAATAAGAGGCGGCCTCTGCTGCCAATAATTTCATTCTGATCCAGATCATAATAGCCATTAAAAGTCCAGCTGCCAGTTCCCTGAATCTCATTTTCAAATCTAAAACTCATAACCACATTATCTTCGGCAGGGTAATAGCCTCCCTGATTGATTGCAAAACCTGAAGCCGACTCTATCGGACCAAAGTAATAGTCAAATAAGTCCAGGGTATGAGCAGCCAGATCTAAAAATTTACCTCCACCTGCAATTTCAGGTAAAACCCTCCAGGGCAGATTAGCTTCATCTTTTTCCGCTTCTTCTACTGGCTGGGCCAGCCTAATATTTACTGTTCTGATTTCTCCAATAGCCCCCGCTTCAAGCAGCTCCTTGATTTTCAAAAATCTGGGCATAGCCCGACGATAATAGGCTACATGAAGCTGAACCTCATTTTTCTGACAGGCTTTAATCATCTTTTGAGCTTCTTTATAATTTGTGGCCATTGGTTTTTCTACATAGACAGGCAGTCCTGCTTGAGCAGCCATTACGGTATATTTTTTATGAGTAGAAGGTGGTGTTGCTATATAAACTGCATTAACTTCCGGATCATTGATTAAATCTTCTGCCTTATCATACCAGCGGGGTACATTGTGGCGCTCTGCATAGTCTTTTGCCAGCTCACCCGTCCGCCGCATAACGGCCACCAGTTCTGAATCTTCTATTTTCTGGAGTGCCGGTCCACTTTTCTTTTCGGTTACATCTCCACAACCAATAATTCCCCATTTTACTTTTTTCATTTATAATTACCTCCGTTTGAGGGTTCTCACCCTCTGAATATTATTGAAATCCTTTATCTTAATCTTAAAAATCTCTTTTAATAAATTAAGTTTATATTCTATAGAGTTCCTTCTATTTACCCTGATGTCCGATCGGTTCAATGTGAACATAAACTAAATCGACTTCTTCCAGTCTTTCAACAGCATTCCTCACATCTTCTCCAATTTGGTGGGCTTTACTCAACGGAATATCTCCATCGACATTGATATGCATATCGACCCTTAATTGAGGGCCTACATATTCAGCTACAATCCGGTGGACATCTGCAACCTCGGTTACTGAAAAAGCAGACTCAGCTATTTTTTCAGTTAATTCCAGATCAGCTCCTCTACCGATAAGATATCCTACATTTTCCCAGGTGATTTCCCAGGTTGCTTTGAAAATCCAGAGTGCTACCACAAGACCAGCAATCGGATCTAAATAAGGATGAATAAAGTGGGAGCCCCAGACACCTATGAGGGCAATAGCTGTACTAATAATATCAACCAGATTATCCCGGGCACTGGCCTGAATGGCAGGACTATATACTTTTTCTCCAATCCTGGAAACCAGATAATACATTATATATTTGACAACTATAGCAATCAGCATCACAAAAGATGTCCAGCCCAGAGCTGTAGGTTCTGCCTGCCCCAGAAAGTTTTGAATGCTCTGCCAGACTGCAGCAATTCCTGCAGAAGCCATGGCTGCCGCAATAAAAAGGCTGACCAGGGGTTCGAACTGACTGTGACCCTGAGGATGTGTCTCATCGGCCGGGCGCTGGGATACATAGAGCCCGATTCCCATAATTATACTGTAGAGCGCATCTGATAACGAGTTTGCTGCATCGGAGAAGACAGCACTACTACCTGAAATCCAGGCCAGTATCCCTTTAATGACTGCTAATAAAAGATTCCCTCCAATTGCGAAAATGATTGCCTTGATATATAATCGGCTTCGTTTAGAGTCAGAGACATCAGTTCTTACTCTTTCTATACAGCGACTATTATAGTAGGCTGTCTTTTCCCCACAGTCTAGATCCATTTCCTGTTCTCTATTTTGTTCTTGTTTATCATTTTGATTATTCTTTGACCCTGATTTGGTCATTACTACCTCTCCTTATCTCTGTAATTTATATCAGTTTTAAAAATTATTTTCTTCCGCCTTGATTAACTATCATTATATTCTTATGCTGTTAAATTTTCAAATGACTTATCTGGGCGGCAGACTTCTAATCTGATAATTCCTGTAATTATATTCAGATAGTTATACCAGCTAAAAACTCCCCTTTAATAAACAGATTTTAAAACAATAAATCCGTTCATCTAGAAGGGGAGTCTAATACTGCCTGTTATTTCTTTAAATTAATTACTTAACGACCATCACGGAAGTTTTAGCATGCCTGACAATTTTATCACTGATACTTCCCAGCAGGAATCTCTCTACCTTACCGTGACCTTTATCAGCTACTATAATCAGTTCAAAATCATTTTCTTCTGCATAATCACAGACCGTGTCAGCAGGATCACCGTGGAGCAGCACTTTATCAGGGCTAATACCCTTTTCTTCAAAAAACTCAGCATCATCATCAAGAATTCTCTGGCGTTTCTCTTTAATTGTATCTTCCTGCTGATCCATTATATTTTCTAGAGTTTCAGCAGAGAGATAAGAGGCTACTTCGTTAAACTGGTTAACTGGAATTTCAGCCGACTCTGTATAGACATGGATCAAGGTAACTTCTGCATTTAAATCTTCAGCAAGTTCTGCAGCTTTCTGGGCGGCATTTTGAGCACTTTGAGAACCATCGACAGCTACCAGAATTTTTTTCATAATATCGACCTCCTCGTATAATTATATTTCGAGATTTGTCGAAAAAGTCCTTTTTTAAAGTTTTGAAATTAAAAATTACTGATTTTAGCTGCCTTTATAAGCTGTTTTCTTTTTGATATTTAGAAGGAGCCATCCCTACTTCTTTTGTGAAAGTTTTATAGAAATTAGAATAATTACCGAAGCTGAGTTTATCTGCCACCTGACTACAGGTATAATTTTTAGCCAGAAGTTCTTTAGCCTTCATAATTTTCTTGTAATTTATATACTGCAGAATAGAAAAACCCGTATTTTCTTTAAATAGATGGGCTAAATAATATTTATCTAAATAAAACATTTTCGCTAAAGTGTCTAAATCAAATTTTTGGTTTAAATTATCATTTATATATCTTATTAATTTGGTTATTTTTTCATTGTATTGTATAGATTCCTGATGCTCAATTTCATCTTTATTAAAAATCTTATTTAAATGATATAACAACTGTACAAAATAAGTTTCTATCATAATCTCTTTTCCTTTTTCTTTTTTAGATAAAAACTCTTTAATTTTATTTAAATAATAGTCAATATTGTTTTCTTTAATTTTTTTTGCAGATATTCTATTATAATATCCGGGTTCTCTATTTTCAAAACAATCCAGTATACTAAAATCTTCACTATTAAACTTCGAAAAATACCAGGGGGCAAAATGAATTGTAATCCTTTCATATAATATATCAGAATTAAATACCGGACGATGTATTTCTTTATTATTAATTAACAATAAATCTCCAGCTTCGACCTGATAAACATGCCCTTCTATATGATAGTTAACATCACCCTGAATAAAATAATATATTTCAAACATATCATGGATGTGAACATCATAAAATTCATACTTTTTTTCAACCATTGCTTTTGTATAATGAGCATTAAAGTTTTGATTTGAAAAAAATTCATGTATTCCTGACATTTAAACCCCTCCTTTAGCTGACTATGGATATTAATTTAAGTATACAACAAGATTTGAAATGTTTAAAGCAATTTTTAAGATGATATTTACTTATTTATGTTCTATAATAGTTATATAATATAGAAAAATTAGAAATTTTAAATTTTCAGGAGGGATATAATTGTACTATACAGGTTTTGCAGATGAAGCAGCTGATTCTATTGAGAAACAGATTGAAGTAACTAAAGAACTGGGCTGGCAGTATATTGAAGCCCGAAATATTGATGGAAAAAACCTTACCGATATTAGTGAAGAAAAGTTTGAGGAAGTTTACGAAAAATTAAAAGAAAGCGGTATCAAAATAAATTGTTTTGGCAGTGCAGTCGCCAACTGGGGTAAGAACCCCAGTCAGGAAGAATCCTATACAAAAAGTCTGGAAGAACTAAAAAGGGCCATTCACCGCATGCAGAAACTGGGAGCCAAAATGATTAGAGGTATGAGTTTTGGAATTCCTAATGATCTTCCACCGAGAAATCCTGAGCTGGAAGAAAAAATACTGAAGAATTTGAAAGAAATGGTAGGAATGTGTGAAGAAGCAGGAATCACCTATGTCCATGAAAACTGCATGAACTACTTTTCTCAGTCCTATGAGCACATGGAGATACTGCTGGCAGAAATTAAATCTCCTAACTTTAAAATAGTTTTTGATACAGGTAATCCGCTGATGGCTGATAACCGGATGGGAGAAGAACCCTATCAAAAGCAGAACAGCTGGGAAACCTATCAAACTCTAAAAGATAGAATAGGCTATGTTCATATTAAAGATGGTGTTTATTTAAAAGAAACAGAAGGTATTTTCCCGGAAATGGACTATCGTTTCCCTGGTGATGGCAGTGGTCAGGTTAAAAAAATAGTTAAGGATCTACTCCAAAATGGCTATGACGGTGGTTTTTCTATGGAACCTCATATGGGAGCTGTTTACCACAGTCAGGAAGCTGACTCCGAAGCAGAGGCAAAATATAATACGTATCTAGAATATGGTAATCGTTTTATGGATTTAATGGAAGAAATAAAAGCTGAAATCAAGGAGGCAAATAATGTCCGAAGTTAAAATAGGAATAATTGGTATTGGAAATATGGGCAGCAGTCATGCTCAAAATATTTTTCAGGGAAAAGTTAAGGGAGCTAAACTGACAGCTGTCTGTGATATTGATGATCAGCGTTTAGAATGGGCAAAAAATACACTGGAGGAAGAAATCGACTGTTATTCTACTCCCGCAGAATTTTATGCCGGAGCTGATATTGAAGCAGTTATCATTGCCACTCCTCATTATGATCATCCCTCTTTAGCCATTGAAGGTTTTAATAAAGATCTCCATGTATTAATTGAAAAACCAGCCGGGGTCTATACTAAAGCAGTTCGCGAAATGAACCAGGCTGCAGCAAAGTCAGATAAAGTTTTTGCAATTATGTACAATCAGCGCACCCGGGCCATCTATCAAAAACTGAAAGACTTAATTGACTCCGGAGAACTGGGTGAGATTAAAAGAACCAACTGGATTATCGACTGGTACCGCTCTCAGAGCTATTATAATAACGGCGGCTGGCGGGCAACCTGGGAAGGCGAAGGTGGTGGAGTTCTTTTAAATCAGGACCCCCATCAACTTGATATCTGGCAGTGGACCTGCGGGATGCCGGTAAAAGTCAGAGCTTTTGCTGAAAATGGTAAATACCACAATATTGAAGTTGAAGATAATGTGACAGCCTATGTGGAATATGAAAATGGTGCCACCGGAGTTTTTGTTACTTCCACCGGTATTGCTCCCGAGACCAACCGGCTCGAGATTACAGGTAATAAAGGAAAATTAATTTTAGAGGATAATAAAATAACCTTCAGAAGACTAAGAACTCCCGAAAGAGAATTCAACAAAAATTTTGAAGGAGGATTTGGCAGTCCGGAATGCTGGGAATGTAAAATTCCGGTTGAAGGTGGAAATCCTGAGCATCTGGGTATTCTAAATAACTGGCTTGATGCAATTTTGAATGGGTCAGAGTTGATCGCGCCGGGAGCAGAAGGGATTAAGGGTTTAACAATTTCCAACGCCATGCATCTTTCAGCCTGGACAGATGACTGGGTAGAACTGCCCCTGGACGAAGACTTATTCAAGAAAAAACTGGATGAAAAAATTGAAAATTCTACTTTTGTTAAAGAAAACTCAGAAAAAGGTCCTATGGAAGTTGAAGGAACATTTTAATTCAAAAATTAGTTGAGAAGAAAAAACAAATATTACACGACCAGTCAAACTTTAAATTTTAAGAAGGTGAACTTACCAATGAAAAAGTTAAGGACAGCCATTATTGGCTGTGGCAATATCTATTCGGTACATGCAGATATTTTAGCCAGCAAAGAGAATGTTGAACTAAAATATATGGTTGATATTAAAGAAAATAGAGCCCAAAAAGCAGCTGAAAAATATAATTGTGAGTATTTGCTGGATTACAGTGAACTTTTAAATAAAGATATTGATGTGGTACATATCTGTACCCCTCATTTTCTGCACAGTCCCATGGCCATCAAATTTCTTGAGTCTGAGATTAATGTTCTGGTGGAAAAACCACTGGCTTTAAATTATGCAGAGGGTAAACAATTACTCCGGACGGCTAAAAACAGCAGCTCTCATCTGGGAGTAGCCTTTCAGAATAGGTTTAACGAAAACAATCAGCGGGCCAAAAAAATACTGGAGGCTGGAACTCTGGGTGAAATTAAAGGGATCAAAGGTCTGGTAACCTGGCATCGTGACAAAGACTATTATCTCAATGATGAATGGAAAGGATTTTACGAAACTGAAGGTGGAGGTGTCCTGATTAACCAGGCTATCCACACCCTGGACCTGATCCAGTGGTTTGGAGGTCCGATAAAAGCTGTTAGCGGAAATGTTGATACCAGAGTTTTAGATGATGTAATTGAAGTTGAAGATACAGCAGATGCTACCCTATTTTTTGAGGATGATTTTAACGGAATTTTTTATGCCACCAATGCTTTCAGCAGCAACAGCCCGATCGAAATTGAAATCGACTGTGAAAAAGGAAGTATGCGATTATTTGAGGATCAGCTGCTGGTTAAAACAGCAAATAAGACAGATAATTTTAATGAAAATAGTGATACTGATTATAAAGCTTACTGGGGCTATGGGCATCAGCGGCTAATCGATGGGTTTTATCAGGATCTCAGGAACAGCACTCATAGTAATACCATCAGAGCAGAAGAAGGAATTAAAACACTGGAACTAATTACGGCTATTAACTCTTCTTCAAAAAATAGAAAAAAATATTACTTAAAAGGAGTAGATAAAAGATGAAAATTGCAGCACAATTATATACAGTCAGAGATTTTACCCAGACACCGGCAGCTATTGAGAAAACATTAAAAAAAGTTAAAGAAATTGGATATAATGCAGTTCAGGTATCAGGTTTTGGTCCAATTGAGTCAGAAAAATTAAAAGATTTAGTTGACGAGATTGGATTAGAAATCTGTGCTACCCACATCAGTTTTGACCGTCTAAAAAATGATCTTGATAATGTAATTAAAGAACATAAACTCTGGAACTGTAAACAGGTAGGACTCGGGATTATGCCGGAAAAATATCGAGAAAGTGCAGAAGGCATCCGCAGGTTTTTACAGGAAATTGCCCCAATTGCAAAAAAGTTGAAAGAAAACGAGCTTCAGTTTATCTATCACAATCATAATGTTGAGTTTGCTAAATACGGAGATCAAACAGGAATGGATATTTTACTGGAAGAAAGTGAGCCAGATTTTTTTGACTTTGAAATAGATACCTACTGGATTCAGGCCGGAGGAGCTGACCCGGCTGAATGGATAAAAAAAGTAAATAACAGAATGAATGTAGTCCACTTTAAAGATATGACTGTTGACGGCTGGGATCCTCAGATGGCTGAGGTAGGAGAAGGTAATCTAAACTGGCCTAGAATCATTAAAGCCTGTCAGGAAAACGAGGTTGAGTGGGCCTGTGTGGAACAGGATGTCTGTCAGCGTGACCCTTTTGAGAGCCTCAAAATTAGTTTGAACAATTTAAAAGATATGGGATTATAAATAAATCCTGATAAAAAATAAATTTGAAAAAGCTCCTCTTCAATTTAAAAGTATTAATTAAAATACAGCTAAACTGAAAGGAGCTTTTTTCAATAAAGATTTGAAATTACATGAAGAGATTAAGCTTTTTTAGTACTTTCTCTGATAATTAATTTAACATCCATTGTGATATTTTTTTTATAAAAAATTTCTTCATCTTTTTTTTCTATTCGTTCAATAAGTGTATTAGCAGTGATTTTGCCAATTTCTTTAATCGGTCTATTAACAGTTGTCAAAGGAGGATCTGTGTAGCTCGAAAAATTAACATCATCAAAACCTACAACTCCAACTTGATCTGGTATTATAAGTCCTTTATTTTTTACTTCTTTCAAAATTCCAAAAGCTGTTGCATCATTTGCTGCAAAAACACCTACTCTTCTTCCCTTTAATTCAAATCTTGCAAGAAATTCGGAAATATGCTCTCGAGCTTTATCTTCTATAAAACGGCCGGATAAGACTTCATATTTATCTGAGCTAATCCCATTATCTTTTAAACACTGTTTAAACGCCCTACATCTATCAATAGCCGTAGCTGCATTTTCGGGTCCTCTTAAATGGACAAAATAATCATAATTACAGTCAATTAAATGTTCGGTTGCTTTATATGCTCCCTCATAATCATTAATCCTTATTTTATCTATTCTCTTAGAATTAATTTCTCTATCTAGAACAATAATAGGAATTCCTTTTCTGCTAAATCTGTCAATGGTTTCATAATCAAGAGCGGTAGATGCAAGAATAAAACCATCTACCTGTTTTTGGATTAAATAGCGCAGATAATCATTTTCACGCTTAGAATCCCAATCTGTATTCCCAATAATTGTATAATACCCTTTCTGATTCAAAGTACCTTCAATACTTTTAACAAGGCTAGAATAATACATATTAGAAATATCTGCTATTAGAATCCCAACAGAGTTTGTATTTTTTGTAACCAGCCCTCTTGCCAAACCGTTTGGAATATAATCCAGTTCTTCAACTGCTGCTAAGACTGCCTTCTCTTTTTCTTTAGATACATTCGCATTTTTATTCATGACCCGTGAAACTGTTGAGATCGAAACATTTGCTTTCTCTGCTACATCATTAATTGAAACCAATATAATCGCCTCTTTAATTATAATATTATATATTATATTATAATACTTTCTTCCGGACTTTTCAAAATTTATGGGGCTTCTTGGTTAAAATTATTTCTCGTAATTTTTTTAATAATATTAAAAAATGTCTATACTAAAGATAATAATTCTATTTCATACCAGTTCTCATTGCTAAACCTTCCATAAAATATTTATTTAATGCAACAAAAATAATAATTACAGGTAAGATTCCAAAAATGGAAGAAGCCGAAATAATACCCCAATTAGTTACTCCCTGCTGCTGTAATTGCGGAATACCAATGGTTAACATTTTCATAGAAGTTTTTGTTATCATAATTAATGGCAATATAAAATTACCCCAGGCTTGAATAAATGACATTAAAGCTACAATCATTAATGCTGGTTTTGACATGGGTAAAATAATTTTGAAAAATATTCCAAGTTTGCTGGCCCCATCTACTATTGCACTCTCCTCTATCTCAATTGGAATATTAGAAATATATTGCCTCGCAAGAAAAATAGCCATTGGAGAAACTGCTAATGGCAAAATTAATCCCTGAAAGGTATTCACTAATCCCAACTTAGACATGGCAATATAAAGCGGTATTAAAACTGTCAGCCAGGGTATTACCCAAGCTGAAACTATCCCTAATAATATGAATTTGCTCCCTGGTAATTTCCCCCGAGCTAAAACATATCCAGCACTGGGGGCAAATAACACATTCAAAAACGTAACTATTACAGAAAATATCAAGGTATTTTTTAGCCAGGTTAAAAAGGGAGTATCATTAAATAAAACTTTGAAATTATTAAAAGAAACTTCACTAGGTATTAGAGGTACGTTTGCTGAATAAGTTTGCGATAGCGACAGCCGAAAAGTCCAGAGAACTGGGATCATAATAAATATTAATAATCCAATCGCAATTACATGCAAAAAAACTTGTTTTTTCATAACTTAATCCTCCCTTAAAATATAAGATTGAAACAAATAAACACTTATTACCATTAAAAATAATATTACTGAAGCTGCAGCAGAATATCCCATTCTAAAATTCTGCCAACCCCAATTATAAGTATAATAAAGTAATGGTTCAGAACTTCTAGATGGCCCCCCACCTGTCATTGCATAAACTGCTGAAAAAATTCTGAATGTAGTTTGAGTAATATATAAAGCTACAAAAAGTGTTATTGGTTTCAATGACGGCCATATTATATATATTATCTTCTGCATAGTATTTGCACCATCTATACTAGCTGCTTCAAGTCTTGTCTGAGGTATTCCTCTCAAGCCAGCTAAATAGATTAATGAACAAAAGCCAAGTGTCCACCAAAAATAAACTAAACTTATTGAAGGTTTGGCCAATTCTACAGAAAAAAATTGTATTGAATTAAAACCTAATTTCGTTAAAATATTATTAACAAAACCAAAGGTTCCAAAAAATCCTCCTCTCCAGATAACTGCTGCTATTGATAAAGGAAGAGTCATTGGTAAATAGTAAGCCGCTTTATAAAAAGATGAGCCTTTACTTATTGCATTTAAAATTAATGCTACTGCCAGTGATCCTAATAATACAGAAGGAATAATTAGAATACCATAAAATAAAGTATTCCAAACAGCATTCCAAAAATTTGGGTCTGTAAATAATTGAACAAAGTTATCAAGACCAATAAACTCTGGGGTATCGATAATTCTCCACTTAGTCAAACTCATAGAAAAAGAAACTATAACTGGAATCAATTTAAAAATAAAAATTATTAAAACTGCAGGGGAAATCATTAAAAGTTCATATTTATATTCTTTAAAAAATCTCATAATCAATATTATCACCTCTTAATATAATTAAATAAACTAACAGAGCAATTAATTGCTCTGTTAGTTTTATTTTTTTATTCAACCTCTTCTACTGCTGCTTTAGCTTCTTCTTTTAACCAATTTGTAGCTTCTTCAGCATTCATATTTCCAGATAAAACATTCTGAACTGCTGAATTATATGCTCTTACAATTCTACCAGATGCAGGATGTGCTGGCTCATGTCTTAAATACCAACCTCTGCTTGAAGCATCTAAAGCAATATTTAATAACCCCCTATATTCTTCTTTTATTAATTCTTGGATATCAGATTCGGTTGTCACTGGGGTTAGTTTACCAGTAGCTTTTGCTATCATTTCTTTATATTCATCACTAATAGTAAGATATTTAATCAATTCCCAGGCAGCACCTTTATTTTCAGAGCGAGCACTCATCATAACACCATTCCAGGCAAAAAAGGAACCTCTTTTTCCTGTTGGTGATTCAGGTGGATATACAGGTACTACCTCAGGAAGTTCTTCCCCTGATTCATCTCTAGCTATATAAATTTCAGGTGGGAAAGTATAATTAAAAGCAGATTTACTTTCAAATACAGCATTATCTGATTCAGAAGCTGACATATTTGCAACTCCATCAATTAATAGACCTTTATTTAACATTTCCTCAAAGAATTTCAACACAAGCAAAGTTTCTTCTCCGCCTATTCCTATATTACCCTCTGTATCAACTACTTTTCCTCCCGTATTCCAGTAAAAATGCAAAAACGGACTGGCGTTATTTGCTCCACCAGGATAGCTTAAACCCCATTGGTCAATATTTCCATCACCGTTTGTATCTCGTGTTGCTTTTTCCATCATATAGATCCAATCATCCCAGGTCCATTTTTTATCAGGATTAGTCATTTTTTCAATATAACTTTCTTCAACACCGGACTCCCTTAAAACATCTAGATTTGCTGCAAATTGATGGGGATCTCCATAATGACCCAGTGCATATGTGGTTCCTCCAAATTTGTAATTTTCTAAAGCTTCATTAAAAACTATCTCTTCCTTTAATTCCTTATCTATATAATCATCTAAAGGTTCAATAACATTGTCTCCAAAAGTTATTATTGGAAGAGCTCTTGATGGAGTTGTATACATAACATCAGGAGCATCACCCGCAGCTATCGCTGATAGAATATTCCTATTACCTTCTCCCCAACTAAGCATGGTTATTTCTACCTCAATGCCTGTTAGCTCCTTAAATTTATCTAATACTTTCTTCAAATTTCTGTTATAGTCTGGTCCATGGGGAAAAGAATAATAACTGATAGTTGTTCCTTCATATTCTCGTGTTGGTTGATAAGCAGCCATACTAATACCACTAACTAAGAATAATAAAGTAATTAAAATAGATAAAACAACTTTGCTTTTTTTGTTTAACATAATATACCTCCTGTAGTTTTTTGAATTTAAAATTTCTAAATACTTTTAAATATAAAATGCCATTAATTATTATATTTTTAATTACCACCCCTTTCCCTTTCCTGGTTTCATAATAAACATTATAATTTATTATAAAACTCTTGAACTACATAATATGCTAATTTTTTATATTTTTTATCTTTACTTACTAAACCTTTTAAATTATACATTTGCTGATATTTATTTATTCTTTTTGGTGTTTTAAAGTCATATAAAATCCAGGGTGTCAGTCCAGCTACCCACTCACAACCTGTCAATAACTCCAACTGTTTTTGATAAATTCTTTTTTGATTTTCTTCAGTCCATAATTCGTTTTTTTCACCATGTTTATCAGGAGCAGCACTTCCGCCAAATTCACTTACTATAACTGGTTTATCTATTTCAGTTGAAACTAAATGCTCTAAATCATCAAATGTTCCATAATACCATTCAAAATATTCATTAATTCCTATTACATCTACTTTATCTTGTAATCTATCAGTAATCTCCATTTTATCCAAATTAAGAAGACATGCTGCTGAGGTTAAACGGCTGGGATCTATTTTTTTCGCTTCATCTATTAATGAACTCATAAAATTATATCTAGCTTCTGTATCAGGATTTTCATTACCTACAGACCAAATAATAACACTGGCTCTATTTTTATCTCTATTAATTAATTCTCTTAACTGTTTTTTCCCATTAGCTAATACTTCCTCTTTGTCAAAAGAAATTGACCAATAAACTGGAATTTCCTCCCAGAGTAAAATGCCTAATTTATCAGCAAGTTTAGACATGTTTTCATGATGAGGATAATGAGCAAGACGCATAAAATTACAATTCATATCAGAAGCTAATTTCAATGTTTCTAAACGCTCTGCCTCTGTTAATGCCTTGCCATTCTTTACACTATCTTCATGTGCAGAAACACCTTTTAAGAATATCTTTTCTCCATTAACTAAAATATCATTCCCCTCAACCTCTACCTGTCTAAAACCAATTTGATCATTTATAACATCTCCATTATAAGATAATGTAATATTATAAAGATACGGATTATCAGTCGACCATAACTTTAGTTTTTTAACTTCAAAAACTTTTTCAGCTTTTCCTTCCGAATTTAACTTTAATTCATCATCAATTAAATTCCCGATCTTAACCTCAACTTTTTCTCCTTCGCTACCATTGGTTTCTACACTAACTTTAATTTTATTATATTCGCCGTCTGGAACTAAATAAGAAAAATAATCACTTATCTGCTTTTCAGGTACTTTATAAATTTCAACTTCTCTATAAATACCACCATAATTAAACCAATCTGTAATTAGAGAGGGAATTCTATCTTTTTTTCTATCATTATTTACTAAAACAAGAATTTTATTATTTTTTTCTAAATATTCAGTTATATCAGCTGTAAAAGGAGTAAAACCTCCAGAATGTTTTCCCACATAATGTTTATTAATAAATATTAAGCTTTCATAATTGATTGCACCAATTCTTAAAAAAACCTTGTCATTATTTGTTTTAACCTGCTGAAATTCACGATGGAAAATTACACTACCTTCATAATATGAAAGTTCTTCTGCTTCATTATTCCAGGATGCAGGCAATTCCATAGTTTCCCATTCTGAAAACGAAAAATCCTTAGGACCACCTTCATGACCTGCTTCCCCAGTATACCACTCTTCTCTTAAAAACGAATCATAAATATCTATACTGTAATTCCAGTCACCATCTAAAGTTATAAATGGATCTCGTGCTTCACAATTTAAGTCATTAGTTAATTCTTTACCCTGATACTTATCCATGAAATTATCATCATGAATATGAGAATATTCTTCTTTTTGATCTTTAGCCATCTGATATACCCCCTAATTATTTTTGAAAAGCCTTTCAAATAAATTATAAACTTTATTTTCTATAATATAATTATAAGACATATAACCCATAAAGTCTTTGCAATTCTTGCTATATGAATTTCTAATCTTGCTTTATATTCAGATAAATCAAAATTTTGCTTTTTATTTAACTCTTAAAGTAACAAATTTTATATTAAATTCCTTTATATACTATAAAATAAAGATAACTCTTAATATTCAGGTTGTTATAGCCCCAATATTAAGAGTTCATGTAATTATTTTGAATATTAAATTAAATTTATACTTTGAAAACATTTTCAAACTAAACAACCAGCCAGATAAATATCGGTAAAGTTAAGCCCATAAAAGCTATGGTGGCAAAAATTGCTGCCGAGGCAAAATCACTTTTGTGGCCGTACTTTTCCATAATCACAGAAGAACTAGCAAAAACAGGCATTGCAGCTTCAATTGTCATAACTCCTCTCAATAAAGAAGAGATATCGAATAAACCCAATCCTAAAAAAACCAGCCCCGGAAAAAGTAATAACCTTAAAAATGAAAGTAGATAAATCTTCTTATTTCCCATCACTTCCCCAAAACTGCTTTTAGCCAGCTGCAGCCCAATAAAAATCATGGCCAGCGGTACAGTAATCGCACCCACACTATCAGTAATATTGACCACTGACTGTGGTAAGTTTAAACCACTAAATACGACGAGAAGACCCAGCAGCAGTCCAATAATTGGCGGAGAAAATATGTTGGCCAGAAAATGGCTTTCTGCATTCTGTCCGCTGTCTTTTAAAAGCCAGATGCCGACTGTCCATAAAATTAACTGCATCCCAAAATCATATAAAATTGCTAAAATCAACCCCTGCGCTCCAAATAAAGCCAGGCAGATCGGGGCTCCTACAAAAATATTATTGCTGAAAACTGAGACAAAAGCAAACTCCTCCTGCTCTCTTCTGGAATAATTTAAACTGCGGGTTATAAAAATGATAATTGCGATTGAAAGTACCGTAATAAGTAAAGCCGAAAATGGGACGATTAAATACTGTCTAAACATACTTAGATCAAAATCTTTGACAATATTTGTGAAAATCAAAGCGGGAAAAGCGATATCTATTGTCAGCTCAGCTATTCCATTCTCTGCTTCCTGCTTGATTTTCCCTGATTGATTTAAATAATATCCCAGGGCTATTAAAACTATCATTAATAATAACTGCTCTAAAACTGGATAAAAATCTGTCATTAAATAAACTCCTTTTTTCTTTCTCAAATTCAAATTTATCTGAATTATAAAATTTGCTTTAATTTTTTCTAATAATCCACTATCTCCCCATCAAAAGTAGAGCCAGCTCATTATATTCTATCTCCGAAACTTTTCTTGTTCCCTTATTTTGGCCTTCCTTTAGAACACTAACAAAATCTGAAACTGCAAAGACTTCTTCTATTTCTTTTGTAAAATAAATAATAGTAATCCCTTTTTGCTTCAATTTCTGCATAAAGTCGAAAAATATCTGCTTTTTCGCCGCCGGCAGCTCAATCACAGCCTGATCAATTAAAATAATCTCGGCTCCACAGGATAGAGTTTTTAATAATTCTACCAGCTGTTTTTCTAAAGGACTCAATTTCAACATCTTCTGTTCGGGAGATAACTCTACTTCCAGCAGTTCCAGTAATTCTGCTGTTTTTTCGATCATTTTTTGATTATCTATTAATTTAAAGAATAAAATTTTTTTAAGCGGTTCTCTGCCAAAAAATATATTTTCAGCTATAGTCATCTCTGGAAAAACAGTTGATTTATTTTCTCCCTCTCCTTTTTTATTGAACTTAAAAATTCCCAGCGGATCTTTGTCTGGATTTACTGCTGAATATTGATTAAGTAAATATATTTGATCCTGATAAAGGTTTTTAATAGCTGAGGGTTTAAGAACTGTTCCCTGATAAATCAACTCTGCCTCTGGCTCAACCTTTTCCCCAACTAAAAAGTTCAGCAGCTGCTTTTTAAGCTGATCATTTTTAAATAAAATAGAGTGAATACTATTTTTTTGAACTTTTAAATTAAAATCTTTATTTTTAAGCTGCTCTTCAAACTTTAAATTTTTGATTTCTAAAATGTTTTGCTCCATTATTTTCACCTCTGAGTTAACGCTTTTTTGATAGACTACAAAATTAATATACCATATATTTTTGTTAAGATGAAGTAGAGAGCCTAATTAATTTAAATTACTTCCTTAATTAAATGGAAAAAAGCCTGATCGGAAAGAGACCAGGCTTTTTAAAAGTTCAATTTGGCTTAAAGCAGATATTTATTTAAAGTAGCTCTGACTGCCCCTTTTTCGGCAATCATTTCCTTAAAGTAGCCTTCTATTTTTTCTCCCAGTCCTACTTCGTAAAGATCCAGGCCCATCAGCTTTTCGCTGCTTAAAATAGAATGCAGCTTGTCTCCCACGGAATCTGGATTACCAAACTCTATTTCCTCCAGCTGTGGTGTTAATTCATCTAACATTGGATCTGAGCTTAAGGGCATCTTGCTGCCCTGATCATCTACTGCCAGCAGATATCTCAACCAGCCTGCAATAGCAAGTGGTACTACCACTAAGTCGGCCGGATCTAAGTCATCAGCATCACGATAGGATTTAATTGTCTCACCAAGACGGATAGCTACCTTCTGTGAGGTATCTTTGGCTATTCTCTGTGGTGTATCCGGGATATAGGGATTAACCAGTCTTTCTTTTACTACCTCATCGATAAAAGCTTTAGGATCAAGTACTCCCGGATCTACAACTACCGGCAGCCCTTCTTTGTAACCGATCTGTTCTACCAGGGCTCTGATTTCCTGATCTTCCATCTCTTCTGCAATCGAAGTGTGGCCTAAAAGACAGCCGTAAACTGCCATTGCTGTATGGAGTGGGTTAAGACAGGTTGTGACCTTCATGGTCTCTACCTGATTGACTGTATCCCGATCGGTATAGATTGCCCCGACTTTATCTAGAGGTATTTTGCCATTGGGGAAACTATCTTCGATAACCAGATATTCCGGTGCTTCTGAGTTGACGAAGGCCGCTATTTCTGTACTTTTATCTGTTTTAACAATCTCGGTGTTTTCAAAACCTAATTCTTTAAGTTTTTGCTGCACATCTGGAGCCGGTCCCGGTGTAATTTTATCAATCATTGACCAGGGGAATCCGACTTTGGATTCATCATTTAAATAAGCTAAAAATCCTTCTTCTACCAGCTCGTTTTCAACCCATTTTTTCGCTACAGTTAAGACTGCATCTTTAAGCTTCTGACCATTATGAGAGCAGTTATCCATACTGGCAAAAGCAAAGGGATAACTTCCTGCCTGATAACGTTCATAGGCTAAAGCTGTTACCTTGGCCATCAGGTGGTTTAAGTTTCCTTCTGGTCCAGCTTTAAAATCTTCCAGAACAAAGGGGAAAAATTCGCCTTCCATATTATCCAGAGCATAACCTTTTTCGGTTACAGTAAAACTGGCCATTTTCAGGCTGGGTTTTCTAAAGATTTCTTTCAGTTCCTGCCAGTCCTCTTTAAACTGAGAATCTGCTTTTAAACCCTCTGTAATACTGGCCAGCAGAGTTTTTTCTAACTTGCCGTCAGCAAACATTTTAACCACCAGACTTAAATTATCAGCCGGCTGATACACCTTATCTATAATCTCATAGTCAAAGCCTTCTGCTGCTATAATACCTGTCTCTACTTCTCCCTCGTTGAGCAGTTCCTGCTGCAGCCGGGCAATAAAGGCTCTAAAGATATTACCTGCACCAAAGTGGACCCATTCTGGATTTTCTTTTGTCTTATCGATCAAATTTTGATAATCGAATTGTGGTGGATTAATCCCTGCTTCTTCCCACTGAGCTTTATCTTTGAGTTCTTCTTTTTTTAATTTCAGCATTTTTGAGCTCCTTTCATTTTCTTCCTTTAAATTTCAATTTTAAAATAACCTTAAATTGCAATAATAAATTGAACTAATTTCAAAAAGAATCCCCTACTTAAACTATCAAATTTAAAAGAGGATTCTTTATTTTAAGCTATTTGCTGCTTTTTTTAATTGCTTCCCAGAGACCATTAATATAAGTTGCTCCTAAAGCACGATCATAAAGTCCATAACCCGGTTTACCTGTTTCTCCCCAGATCATGCGGCCGTGATCAGGACGCAGTGGTCCCTCAAAACCTACATCATGGTAGGCCTTCATTATTTCATAAATATCAAGTGAACCTTTTTCACTCAAGTGAGCTGATTCTTCAAAGCTTTCTTCTCCTGTGATCTTAACATTTCTGACATGAGCAAAATGAATTCTATCTCCAAATTCTCTGATTATCTCCGGAATGTTATTTTCAGGATTAACTCCCAGTGAACCAGAACAGAGATCAAGTCCATTTGCTGGAGAATCAACCAGATTTAGAAGTCTGCGCAGATTTTCTTTGCCAACTACAACTCGCGGCAGACCAAAAATAGACCATGGTGGATCATCGGGATGGATTGCCATTTTGATATTTTCTTCTTCTGCTACCGGAATGATTGCTTTTAAGAAGTATTCCAGGTTATCCCAGAGATCTTCCTCATCAATTTCCTGATAAGCTGTCATTAAATCATTTAATTCATCTTTTGTATAACTTGTATCCCACCCGGGCAGATCAAGTTCTCCACTTAAAGGATCCATTTTGTCTACTTCTTCTTTTTTGTAAATTAAAGCTTCTGAACCATCATCCAATTTGTGATCAAGCTCTGAGCGAGTCCAGTCAAAAACAGGCATAAAGTTATAGGTTACTACTTCAATTCCCGCTTTCGCTAAATTTCTCAAGGTTTCTTTGTAGTTTTCAATATAGCGGTCCCGGGGCTCAACACCCATTTTAATTGCTTCAGGTACCGGTACACTTTCGATAGCTGTAATTTCAAGTCCAGCTGCTTCAACCTTATCATTTAATTCTTTGATTTTCTCATAAGGCCAGGCTTCTCCTGCTGGAATATCATAAATTGCTGTCACAATTCCCACCATACCAGGAATCTGTCTGATTTGTTCTAAAGTTACAGGGTCATCATCACCATACCAGCGAAAAGATAGTTTCATAAGATCACTCCTATTGTGTTATTATAGATTTTAGAAACTAATCAAACTAAATAATTTGTACTTCATTTTGCCTTTTGATATAATTTACCTGGGATGGAGTACATTGCGGCTCTTTTAAAAGAGTAACGCTCTAACATTGTGTACTCCGTTCCTTTTTGTTTTATAAATTTGTTTATAATGGGTGGATTGGGCTAGTTCACTCCTTGCGGCTCTGTCTATCTTATCAGAGTAACGCTTTTTAAAAGACTGCCATCCACCTGTTACTATCATCAGAGACGTCAAATAGGACGCTGCGAATCAACGCTAATCCAATAGGGCACGCCTGATGATAATTTAAATAAATCTAACTAAGGAGCTGATCATTGTGGAACAACTAAACTACGTATTTGTCGGTGTTGATACTCACAAAAACCAGCACACTGCCTGTGTATTAAGCTGTTTCCATGAAAATTTAGGTATAATTCAAACACCCAATAATCCAGCCCATTTTGAGAGTTTTATTCAGGATATTAATTCATCTAAATCTCCTGATAAAAAACTGGTCTTTGGACTGGAAGATACCCAGGGACTCGGTCATTCTCTAGCTCAGTGGCTCTTAGAACAGGGCTATACTGTTAAAGAAATTAACCCCGCTCTAACCAAAAGAGAAAGGCATCATAGTCCAAACCCTGATAAATCTGATGAAATTGACGCTGAAGCCATTGCAAATGTATTAATAGTAGATTTCAATAAACTTCCTGATGCTATCTATGACGCTAATTTTAAGGCAATTAGACAGCTAAACAACCAGCGTCAAACTTTAGTTAAAGAACGAACTAAACTTAAAAACAGATTCCATAATACAATTCACCAGCAGTATCCTGAATACGAAAAATTTTTTAGTGATCCCTTTGGTAAAACTTCTATGGCTTTTTATGAAAAGTTCCCTCATCCCGCAGATCTTAAATACTATGGAGAAAGCAGGCTCCAGGATTTTCTAAATGATCAGGTCAAATCTATAGGTAATGATAAGGCTGCTACTATACTTTCTCTGGTAGATAAAGATAAACAGAAAACTGCGGATGCTGAAGCCAGAAATACTATCATCATAGGTATCATCAAGCAATTGAGATTGCTTTCTAAGTCACTTGAAAAAATCAATAGTCAACTTGAAAAAGCAGTTGAAAAGAGCCAGTATCAGCTGACAACTATGCCTGGTATTGATTTTAAACTGGCCGCACTATTTATTTCCAATATCAAAAATATTGATAGATTTGAATCAGCCAGTAAGTTAGCACGTTACGCAGGCCTGGCACCTGTGGAGCACAGTTCTGGTACTTCTAAAAATATGAGTTACAAAAAATACGGCTGTCGTGATTTGAATCATGCTTTTCATTTACTTGCAGTCCAACAAATTGGTATCAGCATCCATGGTAAGATTGAAAATCCTGTTTCCTACAAATACTACCAGAAAAAACTTCAAGAAGGTAAATCACAGAAAGTAGCCTTAACCTGTCTTGAAAGACGTTTAGTTGATATCATATATGCCATGATGAGGGATAGATCTGCCTACAGATTACCAGAAAATATTGACTATGAGGTACTTGATAAAGCTGGCTAAATTAAGTTTTTAGTATTTTTCTAAAGACTAATATCTAATCCCTAGGTCTCCTTACGCTTAAAATCAATACCATTTTCTACCATGGAAATTTTTAACTTGACATAGGACGTCTTTTATTTGATTATTTAGTAATTTGAAAGCGTTTTCAAAAGTATTAAAAAAATCTTTTTCCTTTTAATCTCTTATATATTTAATTCGTCATCAAATTAAAAATTCCTGCATAAATTTAAAACTAAACAAAAAAAGATATAATAGACAATAAATTTAAAGAAGCTCAAACATAAATAAGCTTGAGCTAATGTTTGAGCTTCATATTTTATTTACTTTTCTTTTATATTAATCTTTAAATTAGCTGATATATCATCATATAATTTTACTTCTACAGTATGCATACCTAAAGACTTAATAGAATCATCAAGTTCAAGCTTCCGCTTATCAATATCATAACCTTTAGCGGCGGCTGCTTCGGCAATATCTTTGGTATTTACTGAGCCAAATAATCTACCGTTATCTCCGGCCTTAACTTTGATTACAAATTTTTCTGATTCTAATTTAGATTTCAACTTTTGAGCATCTTCTCTTTTTTCAGATTCCAGGCGATTTTTCTTTGCTTCTTTTTCTTTTAATTCTTTAATTTTCTGCTGTGTTGCTTCTACTGCCAGGCCGCGCGGCATTAAATAATTGCGGGCATAACCATCAGCTGCCTCTACAACATCACCTTTAGAACCCAATTTTTTAACATCTTCTGTTAATACTACTTTCATAATTTTTTACCTCCTCAGTCATTTTAACCAGGTTGATTGGTCTGCTTTCTGAAATTAAACCACATATCCAATAATCCCATTAAAACAAGGATAATTGGAACAGGTGGAAAAATAAAAATTAAAAAAATCAAAAAAGATTTAAGTAAAAAAGAACTGCTTTTTTGCGACAAATAATACATTAAAACTGCAAAGCCCTGTAGAAATGCCAGGAAAAACATAAAAATATTGATATTCAAAAAAATCGGATTCGAAGTTAACAAAAGAGAAATCACAATCAAAGGTGAAACTATCCAGCGGGGAAAATACCAGTTACTGACCGCTTTATATAATTCTATATTTAAGCCTTTTCTTCTCAAATACCAGGCTGAAACATAATAATTTAAAATACCGGTTATACTTGCAGAAATAGCGAGCAGGGCTGGAAAAATCATTCTAATTAAACTCATCTGGGCCGTAATTAGCTGTTCCACAGACTGCTGATCAAATTCGCTGCTTAAACTCTCTACTGCCTGCTGCAGGAGAGTTTGATAATTTAAATTGAGCATTCCCGAAGAAACATAAAATATCAGGCCCTGTGAAATTATTACTGTAATCACAGCTATAATTATCGTTTTTAAAGGAGATACTCTCTCTTTAATCACATTACCAATTACAAAACCCACCAGTCCAAAACCAATTACAGTCATCAAACCCATAACAGTTCCAAATAATAATCCGTTTATTAAAGCAGCTATCACAATTACTCCAATTACACTACTGCTTTCTTTTTTCTGAACAAGATATACTATTGGGACCGGCCAGAGTATCATAACTGCCATCGATAAAAACGGAATAAAATAATTTACTGCAGTCAGTAAAATTATGTAGGCCAGAGTTCTAATACTGTCTTTATATCTTCTAATATCCATTTAATTTATCACCTCATCTACCGACAAAAATGACAGCTATTATTAAAGAAAGGAGGCGCCATCATAGATTTTGCCTCCCCAATTAAATACTTATTCTTTTACATAGGGCAGTAAAGCAACTGATCTAGCTCTTTTTACTGCCTTTGTAATCAATTTTTGGTGTTTGGAACAATTTCCTGTTACACGACGCGGCATGATTTTTCCACGATCTGTAAGATATCTATTTAAAGTTCTTAAGTCTTTATAATCTATTTTTTTATCTTCATTTGCACAAAAATGGCATGACTTATTTCTACCTCTAGGCATTAAAATTTACCTCCTTTTTATAATGATAGGTAAGTTTTTGATATTATCTCCAACTTTTCCCCCATTTCACACCGTACACGAGAGTTTCCTACTCATACGGCGTTCCATCACGTTTTTAAACTATTTTGATACATTCATTTCCTACTTTTGAGCGAAATTTGTTTAGCTTACTCAAGGCTTTGTCATCAAAATACATTTTATTTACCTTATTTAAGTATTTCTGAATAGTTTCTTGGTTTTTAGCATGGATTAACTTATGAATGTTTTTAGAAATTAAGATTAAATTTCTATAATTATCTTTCCCCCCTTTACAGCGGGGTTTTTTATGATGACATTCAATATCTCCAATTAATAAAGGTTTACCTGTAATATAACAACATCCATTCTGTCCTGAATATCTGGAAATCCTATTATCGTTATATTCAATTGTTTCACCCTTGATAGGATTCTCAACTAAATAATTTAATATATATGGTGAAACATTTTTCAACCTTTTATGGATTTTCTTTCTTCCTTTTACAGTGTAATCGCAAATTTCCTGTGAAAAGTTCATAGGAGGATCTGTTTTTACAGCTGAAATCGGAAATATTCTTAATCCAGCTACATAATAAGGTTTTGAATTATATTCCGAATATAATTTTTTGTATAAGTTAGACTCATTACCTTTTTCACTTAAACTCGCCCAAAGTCTATTTTCTAAAGCTCTATTAACTTTAAAGGCAATTTCTCTAAAATCATGGCTAACTAATGTTGCCATTGAATAATAGTTTTGCATACCTAAAATCATTGAATTGAGTTTTGCAATTTGTTTTTGAGTGTTTTCTTTTTGTATTACCTTAATTTGTTTCTTCAATTTGTATGCTAATCTACTTTTTGTTTCTTTTGTTATTCTAGATTTTATTATATATTTATTTGCTCTCTGAAACACTTTGAATTTTATTCCAAGAAATTTTGAATAACTAGATTTTAAGTTAGTAATTTTAGTCTTCTTTTTACTAACTTCAAGATTAAGTCTTTCCTTCAACCATTTACAAACCGCAATTTTTATTTTGCTTGCTGTTTCATAATCCTTGCAAAATATTTTAAAGTCATCTGCATATCTTACAATATGCATTTGTTTCATATTGCTTTTCTTAAGGGCTCTATACTTATTACTATCATTATTATAATTATGGTCTGTTTTGAATGTCTCCCACTGATTGCTAATCCACCAATCCAGTTCATTGAGAACTACATTGGCCAATAAGGGTGAAATAATTCCACCCTGAGGAGTTCCTTTTGTTGGAATACCTTCTCCTTCAATTTCAGCTTTTAATAATCTACCTAAAATTGATATGAGATTTTTATCTTGTATTCCCATGGTCCATAATTGTTTCATTAATTTCCCATGATCAACATTATCAAAGAAACCCTTGATATCAACATCAACAGTGAAATACAGTTTAGACCTATTAACTAATCTCATACATCTTGCAATAGCATGTTTGGTACTTCTATTTGGTCTAAATCCATAACTATGATTATAGAATTTAGCTTCACAAATAGCTTCTAAAACCTGTTTTATTGACTGTTGTATTAACCGATCTTCAATGGTTGGAATTCCTAAAGGTCTCTTCCTACCATCTGGTTTCGGTATATAAACCCTTCTTACTGGTTGAGGAATATAATATTCTAGTCTATTTCTAACATATTCTATTATATATTCTGTGTTCCATTGAGCTATATCAGTTATTGTTTTATTATTTAAACCACTAGTTTTACTACCAGTATTATTTTTTATGGTTCTATATGCTAATAAAATATTTTCTCTTGAAGTTATTTTCTCAAAAAGATTTTTGAATTTATGACCTTTTTTACTTCTCTCATATAGTTTATCAAACATTTCTTGAGTTCCATAATATTCATTGTGTTTCAATTTGTTCTTCTTATTCTCTACACAAACTTCTTTCAAAGCAGTCATAAGTCGGTTATTCACCTTCCACCGAGAAGGTTTTTGCCTCTATTAGTCTTACAAGAACCTTATTTTAAATGAAATATCTGATAGTTAAAAATATGACTAGTGGCTATCCTTCCATTCCTTATTATCAGAATTTCGTCAGTACTGTGCCACCACTATCACCAACATAATGATATGTTATAGAAATTAATTCTTTTCCATATCTACACTTCAAAGATATTAAGCTCTCCATGCTGTTGGTTTTCATCGTTCCAAAAACTTATCCTGAAATTAATTATTCAGTTAAATACCTCCTATGAGCCTGTATGTTTAATACATCCTTTAAATGTATAAGGATTTTCATACATTCTAATCTTACTCACCCTCACATACCTCAGACTTTGCTGAGATAACCATTTCTAGTTATTCGTGCTGTAGACCCGTACTTTCAGAGGTTCGTCAGTGGCTAATTACCACATACTTATCATATGAATTTTACAGGCGTCCGAGCTATAGGTTACATTATCCTACTAAGATAACTTTCGTATAATTACGGTAACTCTCACCCGACTTCACCGAGCTTATTACATTAATCCGCTTAATCAAATCAATGCAATTCGGAGTATTAACGACAGCCCTTCAAGACGTTACTCTCTCATTTGACTGATTCAGTTTTTAGTTCTAATATTCGTTATAATATTAGGCAATTCTTTTCAAATTGCAACGACTCGCTCAAAATGGTACATCAAAATCATCAGCATCAAAATTATCATCGAATTGAGCATCAAAATCGTCCTGCTCCTTTTTCTTATTCTGCTGAGCAGATTTATTTTGCTGCTGATCACTATTATTTTGACTTTTTTGAGCCTGTCCCTGATTATTACTGCGGCTATTACTGCTGCCGAAGTCCAGAAAACGCACATTATCGGCGTTAACTTCAGGATTTATATAAGTTCTGTTGTTGTTTTCACTTTTACGAATCTGTAAGGATCCATCAACTCCAACCAGTCTACCTTTTCCGAGATGACGGGCACAATTTTCCGCCAGACCCCGCCAGGTTACAATGTTGATAAAATCAACATCTCTATCCCCATCACGATTAGTATAATTTCTTTCTACTGCCAGTGTAAAATTACAAACTGGAGTTCCATTGCTGGTATAGCGAAGTTCAGGATCTCGTGTCAGGCGGCCGATTAAAACAATTCTATTTAACAAGAGTATTCACCACCTAAATTTATATTATGCATCATTTCTAACTACTAAATAACGAATTACACCATCCATAATCTTAAAGATTCTTTCTAACTCATTAACTACAGTGGTTTTAGCATTAAATTCTAAGATTGTATAATCACCAGAACGATAATCTTTAATCTCATATGCTAACTGCTTCTTACCCCAGGCATCAACCTCGGTTACTTCTCCTTCATGATCTGAAATAGCATCTTTTACACGCTGAAGGATAGTTTGTTTTTCTTCATCTTCAAGATCTGGTTTAAGTACAAAAGTTGTTTCATAATCTCTTTTTCTTGCTTCCATTTACATTCACCTCCTCCACACGGACTAATGGCCCTGCTGCTAGCAGAGCATGGATTTTTAACCAATCTAAATTATAACAGCTCTCAGCTTAAAATTCAAGTTTTATTTTACGTACACCTACCGTTTACTTGTCGTTTTTTGTCGAAATTTAAAATAATAAACTAACACCAATCAAGCTTTCACTAAAAATCAGGTTAAGCTTCTCTAATTTTAACTTTTTTACCAGAAAACACAATTGCAACTTTTATAATCCTCTTAACTCCAATTCTAAGTAACTCCTGCTCATATTTTTTTCTTTCTATCTGCTCTAAAGCTTCGGCTGCTGCCTTTTCCAGAGCTTCTTCTTTATTTGAACTAATTTTTTTGAATTCGATAATAATTCCGGACTTTTCTCTGTTCCTGGGAATTATCATAATATCATAACGCCCAAATCCACTTTCTCTATTTGATTTAATCTGATAGTTATCTTTTAAATTAAGTAAAAGCCCAAGCACAAAAGCATGATAAACTTTTCAGTAAAATATTTAATTTCTGGCTGCTGAGATTTTCTTCAAACCATTGAGTAATAATATTTTCAAAAATATATCTTATTTCCTTATTTGGTATTTTCAGATCACAATAAAGGTACATTTCTCTTCTTTCTTTTTCTACAAAAGTTAAATACCCACTTAAAAGCAAAAAACTCCAGATAATATTAACTTTTTTATCTATTTCTGAAAAAATAATATTCTCATCAATTTTTTTATTAATTGTATCTCCTTTTAATAGAATTTCAAGGTCTTTTTTGACCTCACTCTCACTATTAATTATTAAATCTTTAATTATATCATTGCTGCTGGTATTGGCCCAGTAAGGCTCGATTTCGCCTTCTCTTCTGAGACAATTAATTATTGACCAGGGATTATAAATAATATTTTCACCAAAATAATACCCATTATACCAGTTTTTTAGATCTTCAAATTGAAAATCAAGAGCATAATAATTAAATAACTCTTTAATCTCATTTTCTAGCAAACCAAAATATTTGCTGTATTCATTATCCAGTAAAGTACTAACTACAGGATTATTTAAACCAGAAAAAATACTCTCTTTAGCCACCCGTAAAATACCGGTTAATATCCCCTTTTCCAGAGCAAGATTGTTTTTTAAACCTGCACTTAAAAAATTTCTCATAAAATTTATCATTTTATCATAATAATTATTATAATAAGCCGCCTGAATAGGCTGATCATACTCATCAATCAAGATAATAACTTTTTCCTGATGATAGGCTGCTAAGTAATCAGATAAATCTTTTAATGATTCTTCATAAAATGCATTTTCTGCTTTTAAAGATAATATCTTTTGAAAAAATTCCTTATCATATTGATCCAGAACATCACTCTCCAGAAGGTACTTATGTCTTTTAAATTCACGGGCTACCATTCTTTTTAGCTTGATTTCGGCCTGGGGCCAGCTGTTTTCTTTAATATCTTTAAAAGTCAAATTTATTACTGGGAATTTTCCCTGTTTAGCAAGATATTCTTCCGCTGTCTGCTTTATTTTTAGATTTTTAAATAAATAACTATAATCTTCTTCATTATTTTCAAAATAATATTTTAACATTGACAGGTTTAATGTTTTTCCAAATCGGCGAGGTCGAGGCAGAAGAATCACCTGGGCTCCGTCATCTATTATTTCTTTAATAAAAAGTGATTTATCAACATAATAATAGTTTTCTTCTCTTATGTTTTTAAAATCATCAATGCCGACAGGTAATTTTTTCTTCAAAATTCTACCTCCTTCTGGAATTTGACATGAGCTGATTTGAAATTTAAACAAAACTTATCACTATAAAATGGACTGTAAAGGCTATTGTTACAGCTCCCACAATATCTAGAGGATAATGTACTCCGACCATTACTCTGGAGAGAGCTGTTGCAGTAGCAGCAGTAAGAAGTATTAGCCCTGCTAAAAGATTAAGATTTAAAAAGGCCAGTGCAATAATAAAAGAACTGCTGCTGTGAGTGCTGGGAAAAGAATGATCATTTCTCTGTTCAACCAGACTCTGGACCTTTAAATCTGCAAAAGGTCGTTTTCGATTGTATAGATAGGGAATGATTTTTGCCAGCGAATACACTACTGCCGGAGCAAAAACAAACTGCTTTAGCCCTGCATCATTAGTATAAATAAGCCAGACTGCTGCAGCAAAATAGATAGTTGAAAAGAACTTAGAGGAAAAATTAGTAATCAAAACTGCTGCCGCTGCCAGCCTGGATCGTTTCTGCGTAAAATTATATATTTTTAAAAATAATTTTTGATCCAATTTTTTAATCATAGTTTTATCCTAACTTTGATCAGGCTGAAATATATTAAAACGAGATTATCAGTAGTTTAATTTGTGAATTCAATCGAAGTAATTTTTTTGGAATATATTATCAAGAGATTATCAGCACTTTATTTTATGAATTCAATCGAAGTAGATTTTTTTGGAAATTAAATGCGAAAAGATTTTTCAAAATATAACTACATTACACAGAAACATTAGAAAAATCAGTGTTTAAAGCTTTATACCAACTAGATTATTTGAGTTATAATTTACAACTTCAATTGGAATAGGCTGAAATATAGCTGATTATGTTAAAATTATTTGCTGTTTGACCGAAGGGAGTTCAAATAATTAATAATCAGCTATCTATTGAAGCCGTCAATGGAGATTGTGTGTAAATTATAACTCAAATAAGATCAGACATTAAACCTGAAGTGACACACATCTCCGTCCTGCATTATATAATCTTTTCCTTCCAGTCTTAACAACCCTTCTTCTCTGGCCTGGGCCATCGAACCTACCCGCTTTAAATCCTCAAAACTAACAATTTCTGCTCTAATAAATCCTTTTTCCATATCACTGTGAATTCTTCCAGCCGCCTCAGGTGCTGTGGAACCTTTTTCTACTGTCCAGGCTCTACATTCCTGTTCCCCTGCTGTCAGGAAAGTAAGCAGATTTAATAATTCATAACCGGCTTTAATTACTCGATCCAGCCCCGAATTATTGAGCCCCAGCTCATCTAAAAACATTTCTTTTTCGTCCTCATCCAGTTCAGCAATATCAGATTCGATTTTAGCACTTATTTCTACTACTTTTGCTCCATCTCTCTCAGCATGTGTTTTTACATCTTTGACCAGTTCATTTTGACCGGTATTTATGTCCTCTTCATTTACATTTGCCAGATAAATTATTGGTTTAGCACTTAAGAGCTGTAATTCTTTAACCAGGCGTTCTCCAGTTTCGGCAAGCTCTAACTGACGAATGTTTTTACCTTCTTCTAAAGCTCCAGCAATTTTCTCCAGTGCAGATACTTCTTTAACATAAACTTTGTCTCCACTTTTGGCCTGTTTTCTGGCTTTTTCCAGTCGTTTTTCTACCTGAGCCAGATCGGCCATCATCAATTCTGTATTTATGATGTCAATATCTCTATCGGGAGATATTTCACCATCAACATGAGTTATATTTTCATCATCAAAACAGCGTACTACCTGGGCTATTGCATCTACTTCTCTGATATGTGCTAAAAATTTATTGCCCAGTCCTTCTCCCCTGCTTGCACCTTCTACTAGTCCAGCAATATCAACAAATTCAATCACTGTCGGCGTTTTCTTTTCTGGTTGATATTTTTCAGCCAGCCAGTCCAACCTCTCATCTGGTACAGGTACAACCCCAATGTTAGGATCTATCGTACAAAAAGGATAATTTGCTGCATCAGCACCTGCCTCTGTTAATGCATTAAAAAGAGTTGATTTACCTACATTAGGCAGTCCAACAATACCTATTTTCATTAATTAATCTTCCTTCCTAATAACTAAAGTTTTTTCTTAACGCTTTTTTCAAATTTATTTCTTGAAAGCATAATTACTCGTTCACAGGTCTCACACTTTGCTTTAAAATCCATGCCTACTCTTAAAATTTTCCAGTTCTTCCCCCCACAGGGATGAGTTTTTTTAAACTCGACTCGATCACCAACCGAAAAGTCTTTTGGCATTTTAAGACCTCCTTTAAATTTCTGCGTTACGTCAAATCTAATAGTTTTTTTAAAAATATTAATAGTTATCATGGTTGTCAGGTTAGAAATCTGCATTAAATGCAGGAATCCCTCCCCCT
>NZ_SNWX01000010.1 GCF_004362045.1 Halanaerobium saccharolyticum
CACATAGAAAGCAGACAACTTCATATGAAGGCTGCTCTCAGGAGAGAAGGCTGGAAGCTGGAAGTAATGAGAGAGTGCAGAGTGTTTCTGCGGCGTTGCCGAATGTAAGAAACGGTGAAAATGCAGACTCCAGTAATCTGATGGAGAAAATTCTAGCGGCTCCTAACCTGAATAGGGCATATAAAAGAGTCGTTAAGAACAAAGGCAGTCATGGAATTGATGGGATGAGTGTGGATGAACTTCTGCCTCACCTTGAAAGAAATGGCAGTCAGCTCCTGAAAGATGTACTGGAAGGTAACTACAAACCACAGGCAGTAAGAAGAGTAGAAATACCTAAACCTGGTGGTGGAGTAAGACTACTTGGTATCCCAACAGTAACAGATAGAATGATACAGCAGGCAATAACACAACAGCTGACACCAATATTTGACCCAGGATTTTCAGAATACAGTTATGGATTCAGACCTGGAAGGAATGCACACCAGGCAGTAAATAAAGCTAGAGAATATATTAATGATGGTTATACATGGGTGGTCGATATTGACCTTGAAAAGTATTTTGATACTGTCCAGCATGATAAACTGATGTCTTTAGTAGCCAGAAAAGTGCAGGATAAAAGGGTGCTGAAATTAATAAGAGCTTATCTTAACTCAGGAGTAATGATTGACGGTTTAATCAGTAAAGATGATAAGGGCTGTCCTCAGGGCGGCCCACTAAGTCCATTGCTTAGTAACATTATGCTGGATGAACTGGACAAAGAACTGAAAAAACGCAATCACAAATTCTGTCGCTATGCTGACGACAATCAGATCTATGTAAAAAGCAGGAAAGCGGCTGAAAGAGTTATGGAAAGTGTAACTGTATTTATTGAAAAGAAACTTAAACTGAAAGTTAATGCAAGGAAAAGTGCAGTTGACAGACCCTGGAGAAGAAAGTTTCTAGGGTTTTCATTTTATCGAATTAAAGGTGAAGTAAGGATTAGAGTCCACCCGAAATCAATTAAGAAAATCAAAGCAAAGATTAAAGCAATCACATCAAGAAGTAAAGCCTGGACAATGAAATATCGTTTTAAGAAAATAAAACAGACAATCACAGGCTGGGTTAGCTATTATAAGATAGCTGATATGAAAAGCAAGATGAGGGAGCTTGATCAGTGGACAAGACGAAGAATAAGGATGTGCTACTGGAAGCGGTGGAAGAAAGTTAGAACCCGCTTTAGGATGCTCAGGAAACTGGGCATTAAAGAATCTAAAGCGTGGGAATATGCTAATACAAGAAAAGGCTACTGGAGAATATCCAATAGCCCAATACTTGCAAGAACCTTTACCAACCAGTTATTAAAGAAACTGGGATACTTTAGTTTTACGGAAAGATATGCACAAGTAATTAATTCTTAATGAACCGCCCAGTACCGAACGGTACGCTGTGGTGGTGTGAGAGGACGGGGAATAAACTAATTATTTCCCTCCTACTCGATTAGATGGGAAAGCAGGATAAGAATTAAAAAACTGCTGGTGATTTTTGGAAATTATTCAATCAAAAAATAGGAGGAGTTTTATAATGAAAAAGATTTTTTCGAACTTACAGAAAATAGGTAAATCGTTGATGCTGCCCATAGCAGTTTTACCTGCTGCAGCACTGCTGCTTAGACTTGGTGCCGCTGATGTTTTTGATATTCCGTTTGTAATGGCTGCCGGTTCTGCAATCTTTGATAATCTGGCTTTATTATTTGGGATTGGGGTTGCAGTTGGGATTGCCCATGATAGTTCTGGAGCAGCCGGACTTGCAGGAGCAGTCAGTTATTTTGTGATTACAAATGCAACTAAGTCTATTAACTCTGAGATTAATATGGGAGTTTTAGCCGGTATTATTGGTGGTTTACTTGCAGGTTATTTGTATAACCGCTATCATGATATTGAGCTGCCTGACTTTTTAGGTTTTTTTGGTGGTAAGCGCTTTGTGCCAATTATTACTGGGGCGGCAAGTGTATTATTAGCTGGTGTTTTCGGTTATATCTGGCCTCCAATCCAGAATGTTATTCAAATGACAGGCGAGTGGATTATTAATGCCGGACCAATTGGTGTTTTTGTCTATGGATTTTTAAATAGACTGCTGATTCCGGTTGGTTTGCATCATGTCTTAAATAGTTTTATCTGGTTTGTTTTTGGTGAATTTACAACTGCAGCCGGAGAAGTTGTGACAGGTGATCTTTCCCGTTTCTTTGCCGGTGATCCATCTGCAGGATTTTTTATGTCAGGGTTTTTCCCGATGATGATGTTTGGTCTGGCGGCTGCAGCTTTAGCAATGTACCATTCCGCTAAACCAGAAAACAAAAAAGCAGTCAGCGGTATCTTTTTAAGTGTTGGTTTAACTGCATTTTTGACAGGAATTACAGAACCAATTGAATTTTCATTTATGTTCCTGGCGCCGGTATTATATCTTATCCATGCTGGTTTAACTGGTTTATCGATGGTTGTAACTTATGTTTTAGGGATTCAGCACGGTTTTGGTTTTTCAGCTGGTGCAATTGATTATTTTTTAAATTATGGACTGGCAACCAGGCCGCTCTGGATTATTCCAATTGGAATAGTATTTTTTATAGTTTATTATTTATTATTCCGTTTTGCAATTGAAAAGTTTGATATTCCCACACCTGGTAGAGCTGAAGCTGAAACCAGTACAAATAGTGTAAGTGTAATGCCAGAATCACAGCAGAAATCAGATAACAATTCTGAAACTACTCAGACAGGGAATACAAAAGCCAGTCAGTATATTGATGCTTTAGGTGGAGCTGAAAATATTAATAGTATTGATGCCTGTATTACAAGACTAAGGCTGGAAGTTAAGGATTCTTCTCAGTTGGATGAAAACAAATTAAAACAGCTGGGAGCCTCTGGTATTTTAAAAGCTAATAAGAATAATGCTCAGGTGGTTGTAGGAACAAAGGCAGAACTGATCGCAGAAAGAATCAAGAAAGAATTAAAACAATAAACTTTTAAATAATTAAGATAGGGATCTAAGGAGAGGTTTTAAAATGACAGCAGAGCAAAAAGTTAAAATTAATAATGAGACGGGTTTACATGCAAGGCCGGCTTCTCAGCTTGTAAATAAAGCCGGCAAGTTCGTCTCAAAGATTGAGATTATGACAGAGGATAAAGAAGTAAATGCGAAAAGTATTATGGGAATAATGAGTTTAGGTCTCGGTAAAGGTGATGAGATTATCTTAAGAGCTGAGGGTGATGACGCTGAAGCAGCAGTAGAAAGTTTAGTAGAATTCATTGAGGTTGAATTATTAAAACATTAGAAAACAGATAAGCCGCCTCTAATTAGAGGCGGCTTTCTAGATGTGTATTTGTTTAAACAATTTTTAAAAAATTAATATAACTTACCCAGTTCTTTTAATGATGCAACCAGATCTTCAGGAATATCATCAGTGGTTATAACTTTATTTATTTCTTCGATCGCTGCAAACTGCGAAAGCCCAACTTCATTTATCGCTGTGACCTTACCGAGGATATATATTTCTTCGGATTTTTTTACCATGTTTTGTTTAGTTTCACTTTCCAGTTCATTTACTTCGGTAGCTCCATGTTTAACCGAAACTCCTTTACAGGACAAAAATGCTTTATTAGCATTATAGTTTCTAATATTTGTGTTAGTTAAAGGACCAACAAAAGAAAGAGAATTTCTGCGTAACATACCCCCGGTTGAAATTACAGTAATATCTTCATTTTTAGAAAGCTCGGTTACTATTGTATTAGAATTAGTAATCACAGTGACATTCTGCAGCTCAAGTATTTCCTCTGCCAGATAAAAAGCACTCGTACTTGCATCAAGGAAAACAGTATCTCCATCTTTAATTAAAGAAGCAGCTTTTTTCGCTATTTCTTTTTTTTCTTTTTTATTTTTATCTTTTCGAATATTAAAAGATAACTCCTGATGATTATCTACTGCTACAGCTCCTCCATGAGTTCTCTTTAAGACTCCCTGCTGCTCAAGCTTATCTAAATCAGATCTAATTGTTTCCGTTGTTACCTCAAGTGTTTCGCTCAATTCATTTACCTTGACTATATTATCCTGATTTATTAATTCTACAATTTTTTGTCTTCTTTCTTCGGCTAGCATATTAATAACCCCTTTATTTACTTTTTTTAATTATAACATAAAAACAAAAAAAATAAAATAATTATGATTCAGTTTGAAGATAATTAGGCAATATTTTGAGAAAAGATTGACATATTTCTGCTTTTATAATAAAATAAAAATATAACAAAGTAAAAACAGATAAACCAAAGGGGTGAGTTATTTGGAAAGATCTGCTTTAGCTGTCGATATAGGTGCTTCAAGCGGCAGAGTTTTACTGGGTGAACTTAAAAACAAAAAAATAGAGCTCAAAGAAATTCATCGATTTGAAAATAAGATAATTAAGAAAGAAAATTCTAAAAATCAGCAGGAAGACTGCTGGGATCTTGAACATTTATTTAATCAGATTATTAAAGGTTTAAAAAAAGCTGCAGCAGAAAATATAGAGGCAGCCAGTATCGGGATTGACACCTGGGCAGTAGATTTTGTACTTTTAGATAAGGAAGAAAAGCGGCTGGGAAATGCTGTTTCCTATCGTTCTCACCGGACTGATGGATTAATGGATCAGGTATTTGCAGAGGTCACAAAAGAAGAAATCTATCAGCGGACAGGAATTCAATTTTTGCAGTTTAATACTATTTATCAGTTATATTATTTAGTTCAAAACGAAAAAGAACTGCTTGAGCAGGCAGAATATTTTTTGATGATTCCGGATTATCTAAATTTTCTTTTAAGTGGGATCAAGGCAAATGAATATACTAATGCTACCAGTACTCAGCTCTTTAATATTGAGAATAAGGACTGGGATTATAAACTGCTGGAAAAGTTAAAAATACCGAAAAATATTTTTCATAAAACTGTAAAACCAGGAACTAAACTTGGGAAATTGAAAGATTCACTGGCTAAAAAAACTTCTTTTAGTGATTTAGAAGTGATTGTGCCTGCTGCTCATGATACCGCATCTGCTGTGGCAGCAGTTCCGGCAGTTGATGATAATTTTGCCTATCTAAGTTCCGGTACCTGGTCTTTGATGGGGATTGAGTCAGATCAGGCTATAGTAAATAAAAAAGCTTTAGCCTATAATTTCACTAATGAAGGTGGAGTTAATAATACCTTTAGATTTCTAAAAAATATTATGGGATTATGGTTGATTCAGGAGGTTAAACGAGAGCTTGATGACAAATACAGTCACAGTGAGTTAGTTGAGCTGGCTAAAGAAGCTGAAGTTTTTAAATTTTTAATTGATCCCAATGATAATCGATTTTTAAATCCTGAGAGTATGGTAGAAGAGATTAAGTCATTCTGTCAGGAGACAGGCCAGAACAGACCGGAGACCGTTGGGGAAATAGCCCGGACGATTTTTGAGAGCCTGGCCTTTGAATACAAGCTGGTAATTGAACAGTTAAAAGAAGTATCGGAAAAAGAAATCAATAAACTACATATTATTGGTGGTGGGGTACAGAATGAATTTTTAAATCAGATGATTGCTGATCTAACAGGCCTCGAAGTTTATGCTGGCCCGGTAGAAGCAACTGCAATTGGTAATCTGTTAATGCAGTTTAAGGCTAATAACTGGATTTCTGATCTGCAGGCAGGCAGGAAAATTGTTAAAGATTCATTTGAAATAAAAAAATATAGGGCTCAAGATCAGGCTGTTGAAGACAATCTGGCCTGGGATAGGTTTAAAAAACTTAAAAGTAAAAATGGAGGTAATTAATTATGGTTAAAAAAAGTTCAGTCGAAAAGGCATATCAGCTTGCAAAGGAGCGGTATGCAGAACTGGGTGTTGACACAGATCAAATTATTGAAAAAATGGACAATCTGGCAATTTCTATGCCCTGCTGGCAGGGTGATGATATTAGCGGTTTTGAAAAAAGTGAGCATGCACTCTCAGGAGGGATTGATGTAACTGGTAATTATCCCGGTAAAGCCAGAAATATTTTGGAATTAAGAAATGATATGGAAGAGGCTTTATCACTAATCCCGGGCCAGCATAGAGTTAATCTGCATGCAATTTATTTAGACACCGATCAGGCTGTAGATAGAGATGAGATCAAGCCTGAACATTTTGCCGGCTGGGTTGATTGGGCTAAAGAAAATGGACTGGGGCTGGATTTTAACCCAACCTGTTTTTCCCATCCGAAAAGTGATGATGGCTTTACTTTAAGTCATCCTGATCAGGAAATTAGAGATTTCTGGATTGAACACTGTCAGGCTTCCCGCAAAATTGGAGAATATTTTGGGAAAGAACTTGGTGACACAGCTGTGACAAACATCTGGATTCCTGATGGTTACAAAGATATGCCGGTTGATAGACTAGCACCACGTCAGCGTTTAAAAGATTCACTGGATAAAATTTTCACTCAGCAGATTGACAGCAAATATAACCTTGATGCAGTCGAAAGTAAGCTTTTTGGAATTGGTTCAGAGTCTTATGTTACAGGCTCCTATGATTTTTATTTAAGTTATGCCCTGCAGAATGAAAAATTACTCTGCCTGGATACAGGTCATTTCCACCCAACAGAGGATGTTTACGATAAGATTTCTACTTCCCTATTATATCTGGATGAGATTTTGCTGCACATAACCAGATCAGTAAGATGGGATAGTGATCATGTTGTTGCTTTTGATGATAAGTTAAATAAAGTGGTAGAAGAAATTATCCGCAGTGACTTTTTAGATAGAGTTCATGTTGGACTTGATTTCTTTGATGCCAGCATTAATAGAACTGCAGCCTGGGTAATTGGAATGCGCAATACACAGAAGGCATTTTTAAAAGCAATGCTGGAACCAGTAGCACAACTAAAAGAATTTGAAAGCAGAGGTGATTTCACTTCGCGGCTGGCTTTAATGGAAGAATATAAGACTTATCCCTTTAATGCAGTCTGGGATTATTATTGTCTTAAAAATGAGACACCTGTTGGTAGTGACTGGCTGGCTGAAATTAAAGAATATGAGAAAAATGTACTGTTAAAAAGAGACTAAATCAAATAATTTAGAAATAGGTGATTAAATGTCAAAGGATATTTTGCAGGCGGATTTTTTGAATAAAATGCGCGAAATTGTCAATTATATGTGGGAAAAAGGCTGGGATGAACGTAATGGTGGTAATGTAAGTTACAGATTAACCGAAAAAGAAGTAGAGGAATATGTAGATACTGAAAACATTAAATCAAAATTTGAACTGGAAGAAGCGATACCTGAGCTGGCCGGAGAATTTTTTCTGGTTACAGGTTCCGGCAAATATTTTATGAATGTAAGTAAAGAGCCCGGAAATAACCTGGGGATAATTCAGATTGATCAGGATGGGAGTGGCTATTCCCTGCACTGGGGTTATGAAAATGGAGGTCATCCAACCAGTGAATTAGCGGCTCATCTGTTATCACATCAGGCCAGAATGCAGGTTACTGATAATGAGAATCGGGTAGTTATGCATACTCATGCAACTAACTTAATTGCTCTAACATATGTTTTAGAACTTGATTCAAAAACCTTTACCCGCAAATTATGGGAAATGAGTACTGAATGTCTGGTAGTTTTTCCAGAAGGGGTTGGAATTCTTCCCTGGCTGGTACCTGGTACAGAAAAAATTGGCGAAAAAACAGCTGAGTTAATGAAAAAGCACCCAATTGTTATCTGGCCTTTCCACGGTGTTTTTGGTACAGGTAAAAGCCTGGATGAAGCTTTTGGTTTAATTGATACAGCAGAAAAAGCAGCTGATATTTTAGTTAAAGTCAATTCTATGGGAGGTCCTCAAAAAGGAATTACAGATCAGGAGTTTAAGGATCTGGCAGCAAGATTTGGTGTTGAACCAATGGCAGGAGTTTTAGAATAGCAGATAACTGGCCTGCAGATTAAATTATGTAGGCCAGTTTTTAAATAACTTAAAAAGTGAATTAATTAACTAATATTTTAAAGGAGGAATTTTAATGTTAGAAAGCAGAACTTTGTATTGGCCGTCAACAACTTTTATTGGACCTGGTGCGATTAAGGATATGGGACAGGCGCTTCAGTCACGAGATTTTAAGAAGGCTTTAATTGTAACTGATCAGGTATTAAACGAGATTGGGATAGTTGATAAAATAACAGCTGTTTTAGCTGAAAATTCAATTGACTATGTTGTCTTTGATCAGGTGCAGCCAAATCCAACTACTAAGAATGTCAATGATGGTTTAGCGGTTTTAAAGGAAAATGATTGTGATTTTATTCTTTCCCTGGGTGGGGGATCACCACAGGATGCAGCTAAAGGAATTGGTATCTTGGCGACAAATGGTGGAGACATTAAAGATTATGAGGGAATAGATCAGTCAGATAATAAATCATTACCAATTGTAGCAGTCAATACAACTGCCGGAACAGCAAGTGAGGTAACAATTAATTATGTAATTACAAATGAAGACACTCACATCAAAATGGTGATGGTGGACAAAAACTCTCTGGCAGAAATTGCAGTCAGTGACCCAAAATTAATGACTGCCAAGCCAGCAGATTTAACTGCAGCAACCGGAATGGATGTTTTGACTCATGCTGTAGAAGCCTATGTATCAGAAGGAGCCTTCCGTTTAAGTGATAAATTGGCTTTAGAATCAATTGAACTGGTTGGTGAAGCCCTGAGAGATGCGGTAGAAAACGGTGATGATTTAGAAGCAAGATCTAAAATGGCATATGCATCCTACATAGCTGGAATGTCATTTAATAATGCAGGTTTAGGTTATGTACATTCTATGGCTCACCAGCTGGGAGGAATGTATGATTTGCCACATGGAGTTTGTAATGCAGTTTTACTGCCCCATGTAGAGGAATATAATTCTAAAAATACCGGTGATAAACTGAGAAATGTTGCTCAGGCACTGGGTAAAGATGTAGAAGGTCTTTCTACAGCAGAGGCAAATCAGGCGGCGGTTGAAGCAATTAAAGAATTGTCCAGTGAGATTGGGATTCCTGCCGGTCTAAAAGAACTGGGAGTTAAAGAAGAAGACTTAGCAGAAATGGCCAAAAATGCACTAAATGATGTCTGTAAGGGAACTAATCCTCGCGAAGTAGATCTGGAAGCAACAATCGAGATTTATAAGAAAGCCATGTAAATTTAAATTGATAACTGGCTCACAATTTTTACTTTAGTGAGCCAGTTAAACAAGAAAAACAAAAATAAATAAAGAAAAGATTGAATTTTAACAAAATATAAGTTATAATAAATACAGATTAAATAAAATAAAACAAAGCAAAGCAGGACTAAAAATTATGAAACTATGCATTTATGATCTTAATTTTTTGAAAAATATCAATTTTAAAATGGGGTGCTAAGATGCAGAGATTTGGTTTTAAATTATTTCTTAAAGATGAAAGTACAACTGAAGAATACAAAAAAAGACATGATGAAATCTGGCCTGAAATGCTGGAAGTTTTAGATAAGGCTGGTATTAAAAATTATTCCATCTGGAATTCTGGCAGAGAACTATTTGGCTATTATGAATGTCAGGATGGTGAATATGCAGATAGAATCCAGGCAGAAAGTGAAATAGTCGCTAAATGGAATCATTATATGGAAGATCTGCTGGTCAGTGAGGAAAATGAGGAAGGTAAGCTGGTTCCGGTTATTGAGCCCATGGAATTAATGTTTTATAAGAAATAGTGAGCCTATAAATTTATCCTCATTAACTTATTAATGAGTTTAATTGAAATGATTTTCTGGGATTTATTTTTATCTGGCAAGACCCTGCCGGAAAAGGAGTGAGCTAATAATGTCCGATAAATACATACTTGAATTAAAAAATATTACTAAAAAATTTCCCGGTGTAAAAGCATTAGATAATGTAAATTTCCAGTTAAAAGCTGGAGAAATACATGCCTTAATGGGAGAGAATGGAGCTGGAAAATCAACTTTTATTAAAGTTATTACTGGTGTTCATCAGCCCAATGAAGGTGAGATTTATCTTAATGGAGAAAAGATTGAAATCAATGATCCCAATGATTCTAAAGACCTTGGTATAGCTGCAATTTATCAGCATGCTACCAGTTACCCTCATCTAAGTGTTACCGAGAATATTTTTATGGGACATGAAAAAATTGACTCCAGAAGCAAAAGAATTATGTGGGGAGATATGCATCAAGCAGCTGCTAAACATTTAGAAGAGTTGGGAGCAGATTTTGAACCCCGGAGAAGAATGAGCACTTTAAGTGTTGCCCAACAGCAGATAGTAGAGATTGCGAAAGCTATTTCCACAAAAGCCGAAATAATCATCATGGACGAGCCAACAGCATCACTAACCAAAACGGAAAGTGAAGATCTATACAGAATCACTGAAAAATTACAGAAAATTGGTACATCAATAATCTTTATTTCTCATCGTTTTGAAGATATGTATCGGCTGGCTGACAGGGTTACAGTATTGAGAGATTCGAAATATATTGGGACCTGGGGAGTAAACGAAGTATCAAATAAAGATCTAATTAAGGCAATGGTAGGAAGAGAAATAAATCAGCTGTTCCCAAAAACAGAAAAAGAAATTGGTAAAGAGATAATGCGAGTCGAAAATTTGAGCCGCAAAGGATATTTTAAAGATATCTCCTTTGCTTTAAATGAAGGAGAAATTCTTGCTGTAACCGGGCTTGTGGGAGCAGGAAGGACAGAATTATGTGAATCATTATTTGGAATCAAAGAATATGATAGTGGAATAATTTACTTTGAAGATAAAGAAGTTAAGATTAAAGAAGTTGAAGATGCAATGAATCTTGGAATAGGATACTTACCTGAGGATCGGCAGGAACAGGGTTTAATTCTTGACTGGGAATTGGATAAGAATATTAGTTTATCTTCATTAGATAAAATATCAAAGCGGGGTTGGATTGACAGGAAAAAAGAAAAAAATATGGCTAAAAGATTGGCAGAAAAGGTAAATGTCAAAGCAAGATCGATTTTTAATCTGGCCAGTCAGCTTTCTGGCGGAAATCAGCAAAAAATTGTAGTAGCTAAGCTGCTAACTTCAGATTTAAAGGTGATTATCCTGGATGAACCAACTAAGGGAGTAGATGTTGGAGCAAAATCAGCAATTTTTGAAATAATGAGTGATCTGGCAGCCCAGGGCTATGCTATTATAATGGTTTCTTCCGAGATGCCCGAAGTTTTGGGGATGGGGGACAGAATTTTAGTGATGAGAAATGGTGAAATAACTGCTGAAATGGATGTTGAAGAGGCAGACCAGGAGAAAATATTAGAAGCTGCAATGAAAGCAGAGAAATAATAAATTTGAATATTTGAGGTGAATACATATGGCTGAAAAAAATTCTGGAAACGGAATGAGTTTAGAACGCATTCAACAAATTAGAGAATTTAGCTTAATTGGGTTTATAGTTGTTCTTTCAATATTTGTTCAATTCCGCAACAGCAATTTTTTAACAATGACTAACCTAGACGATCTTTTAACAAACACGGCTATTCTATCAATTTTAGCTGTGGGAATGATGATGGTTATAATTACCAGAGGTATTGATTTGTCGATTGGAGCTACTTTGGCTTTATCGGGTATGCTGACCTCGATGCTTGTCTCAGTCTATCCAGCCCTGCATCCTCTGGCTGCATTATTTATTGGAACTTTAATTGGGTTTATAAGTGGCTCAATAATTGGGCTTTTAGTAGCAAGATTCAAAATTCTACCGATAATTGCTACCCTGGGTATGATGAATGTCTTCAGGGGTATTACTTTTCTAATTAGTGGAGGTAAATGGGTCAGCGCTTATCAAATGTCAGATAGTTTTAAAGCTATTTCTACAGGCAGTATTTTTGGAATCAATAATCTGATTGTGATAGCAGTTTTAATTTATATTGTATTTTATTATTTTATAAATTATACCCGCACGGGACGCAAGATTTATGCAGTAGGAAGCAGCCCTCAATCAGCAAAAGTTAGTGGGATAAATGTTACCAAGATAACCTGGCTGGTTTATTCGATAATGGGTTCTCTGGCTGGACTTTCCGGTGTGCTCTGGGTTTCTAAATTTGCTTCAGCACAGAGTAATACTGCTGCTGGATATGAACTAAATGTTATTGCTGCCTGTGTTATTGGTGGGATTAGTATTGCAGGAGGAGAAGGTAAAGTTGCCGGTCTTTTATCCGGGGTTCTTCTTTATGGTATTTTAGAAAATGCTTTACCAATGATTAATATTTCTCCATTCTGGCAGAACGCAATTCAGGGTGCAGTAATTCTGATTGCGGTAGTTGTTGGTGCCTTAATAAAAAGAAAAACAGGTAGTTCTAATAAAATAAGGAGGGAGGATTAAATATGGGAAAGAATCTTGAAAACGATTTAACATTTAATAGAGAAATTAAGGCAGAACAGGAATTTAATCTAAAAGATTTTTTCCTGCAGTGGGAATGGCTGCTGCTGTTAATATTTATTGCAATTCATATTATGAATTCCCAGCTGTCACCATATTATTTAAATACCTATACTCTCCTTGATGCAACTATGACTTTTTTAGATAAGGCTTTTATAGCTCTTTCTATGACTTTTGTTATTATTTTTGGTGATATAGATATTTCTGTTGGTTCAACTGTTGCTTTATCCTCGGTAATCATGGCTGTTTTATATAATGCTGGTTTATCAATGCCGCTGGCTATCACGGCCTGTCTTTTAGTAGGGATTACTGCTGGCTTTATTAACGGAATTTTAATAGTAAAATTCAAAGAGCTTTCGGCAGTTATAGTAACTTTATCAACTATGATTTTATATAGAGGGATAGCTTATATAATTCTCGAAGATCAGGCTGCAGGCGGTTTTCCAATGTGGTTTAATTTTCTCGGCTGGGGTTATATTAAAAATATAATACCTGTTATTTTGATAGTTTTTGCTATTGCAGCAGTTATTTTTTATCTTCTGTTACATAAAACAACTTTTGGAAGAAAGATATATGCAATCGGAAATAATGATGTAGCCAGTCTTTTTTCGGGAATTAAAGTAGATAAAATAAAATTAATTGTTTTTACTTTAAATGGATTTATGGCAGCACTTGCAGCCCTGTTTTTAACATCCAAAATGGGAAGTACCAGACCTAATATTGCTTCAGGCTATGAGCTTGATGTAATAGCAATGGTGGTTCTTGGTGGTGTTAGCACCTCCGGAGGTAAAGGGAAAATGATTGGTGTTTTACTATCTATTTTTATCATTGGCTATTTGCGCTATGGACTTGGCCTGGTAAATATCCCTTCCCAGGTGATTCTAATTATAATTGGTGCTTTATTAATACTTTCAGTTTTAGTATCCAATTTGCTTTATGGTAATAAGTCTGAATAATTATTAAACTAATTAGTGTAATTAACTTTAAATTAGGCTATTTAAATTCCTAATTTATTTTAATTAATAAAAATTCAAAGGAGGAGTAAGTGTATGAAAAAAATTATTATTGGAATGTTGGTTTTGTTAATGCTTTTTACTGTAGTAGGTGCAGCAGCAGCCCAGAGTGGTAAATATGCTCTGGTTGTCAAGAGTGCGGGTAATCCATTTATGGAGAAAGTTAAAGATGGATTTACTAAAGCGATTAATGAAGTTGGGGGAGAGGTTATTTACAAAGCACCGGCAGAGCCAACTGTATCAGCACAAATAATTATGATTCAGCAGTTGATTACTCAGAGGGTAGATGCAATTGCGATATCTGCTAATGATCCTGAAGCTCTGAGACCAGCTTTACAGAAAGCAATGAACAGAGGGATCAAAGTTCTTTCCCTGGATTCATCAGTAAATCCAAACAGCAGAATGGTTCATGTCAATCAGGCAGACCCTGAGCAAATTGGTAGAGTTCAAATTCAGGGAATAGCAAAAATGATTGGTGGAGATGGTCAGATAGCAGTTTTAAGTGCTACATCTCAGGCTACAAACCAGAACTTATGGATTGACTGGATGAAAAAAGAATTAGAAAAGCCAAAATATGATGAGATTGAATTAGTAAAGGTTGCTTATGGTGATGATTTAAGAGATAAGAGTGTTTCCGAAACAGAGGCCCTACTGAAATCATATCCAGATTTAGAAGGTATCATTGCGCCTACAACTGTAGGAATTGCAGCTGCCGGGAAAGTATTAACTGATAAAGGTTTAGTTGGAGAAGTATATCTTACAGGTTTAGGACTTCCCAGTGAAATGGCAGAATATATTAAAAATGGTGTTTCTCCCTGGATGTATCTCTGGAATCCGATCGATTTAGGATATCTTGCAGGATATGCAGCTGAAGCATTAGTTACAGAAGAGATTACCGGTGAAGTAGGAGAGAGTTTTACAGCTGGTGACTTAGGCGAAAAAGAAGTAATTAAAGCAGGAGATGGAACTGAAATTATGTTAGGAGCTCCATTTAGATTTGATGCCGATAATATCGATCAGTGGAAAGAAGTTTATTAATAATTTCAACAAATAATTTAATAAAAGACTAAAATTTATTTTTAGCAGTTTTGATAAAATCCCCTTATGACAGTCAGATGAAGCAATAAAATCTGCACTGTTAGCAAGGGGGTTTTATGTTTATAATACAGGAAAAAGGGAAAAGTATTGAAATATCAAAAATCTGATACTAAATTGACTGGGCTATTAGAATTGATATAATAAAGTTCGAGGTGAAGTTAATGAATCTATTAAATGAAGTTAATCTATATAAAATTAATAATATTGAACCAGAAATTAAAATAAAAAGTCTACTAGGCGAAAAAAACGAAAAAATAATGTTGGAGCAACATGAAATTGATGATTCTGCAGTTGCGGGAGATATTGTTTTACTGGTCAAAAATAGTAGAGCGGATAATTTGGAAGGAAGAAGAGTTATATCTTATCCCGTTCAAAAAATCAAAGGCCGTTTTTCTGATGTTAAAGAATATATCTATCTGAAAATGAAAGTTTTATATGATTTCAACCTCCACTATCTTGGTAAAAAAGAAATTGAGGCAGTAAAAAAAGATCCAGCTCACATTAGATTTGAAAACTTAATGGACCAAAATCGTGCTGAAATTGAAAAATTAATAACATATAATGCTGATGAAAAAATTGAACCCTTTAATCATACTAATTACGAGGTTGCTTCTATATTAAATTCTAAAAAGATCTTTAGACAGGAGATTGGAGATGAGTTTGACTGGGGCTGGAGTCTGATGGAGATTTATCAGCTTGATCAGGAGAATTTTGTCAGCTACAAACAGAGCAGCTATTTTCGAGAAAGACAGCGGGGAGAGTTTTTTAAGATCAGCAAAAAGGCAGTAGATTTTATGAGAACTTTTGAAGATGATAAAGATGATTTTTTAGATTAGAAAAATTAGAAAAGCTTTTGACTATTCATTAGAAAATTATGATATAATAGTTTTGAGGTGAGAGATATGAATAAATACCAGCAAGCTGCTGAACTAATAAAAAACTCAAATCATACAACAGTATTTACCGGTGCCGGTGTTTCAGTAGAAAGTGGTGTACCACCTTTTAGAGGTGAAAAAGGACTCTGGAATGAATATGATCCAGTAATTTTAGAACTAAAAAACTTTTATAAAAACCCGAAAGCAAGCTGGGTTATTATTAAAGAGATCTTTTATGATTATTTTGGCAAAGCAGAGCCAAATAAGGCCCACCAGGTTATAGCCCGCCTGGAAAAAGACGGGTATGTCCAGGCTGTAATTACTCAGAATATTGATGATCTGCATCAGCAGGCTGGCAGCAAAAATGTATTTGAATTCCACGGTAATTCCCGTCATTTAGTCTGCACCGAATGCGGTGAAAAATATTCTGTAACTGATGAACTTTTAGCAGAACTGCCGCCAAAATGCAGAGAATGTGGCGAAATTTTAAAACCAGACTTTGTTTTTTTTGGTGAGGCAATACCCGAAAGAGCAGAAAAGCTATCTTTTGAAGAAGCAGAAAAAGCAGATTTATTTATCATCATTGGCTCAACCGGTGAAGTACAGCCGGCTTCCTTAATTCCAGTAGTGGCAAATAGTAAAGGTGCCAGGATTCTGGAGATTAATATTAAAAAATCAAATTTTACTGATGATATTACAGATCTTTTTATTCAGGAAAAAGCAGCTGAAGCAATGGAAAAAATTGAAGCAGAAATTTATAAATAAATTGTTGTTTGCAAAATTTAGCTTACAGATTATTAAGTAAATAGTTTTGATATTACCTCAGCTTTACTGCTGGGGATTTTCTTCGTATAAAGCTATATAGGGTAAATTTCTATATTTTTCCTGATAGTCCAGTCCATATCCAACCACAAAATTGTCTTCAATTTCAAAACCGGTATAGTGGACAGGTAAATCCAGCAGTTTATTATCTGAGATATGCAGCAGAGTGCAGATACTGATGCTTTTTGGGTTGCGGGCCCCCAGGTTTTTCAGCAGATAGCTGTGGGTTAAGCCGGTTCTGATAATATTTTCAATAATCAAAACGTCTCTGCCGGCTATACTAAATTCGAGATCTCTGGTTACCCTAATAACTCCTGAGTTATCTTGATCTGCATAGTGATTTAATTCTAAAAAATCAAGTTTAAGTGGAAACTTAAGTTTGCGGCTTAGATCGGTCATAAAATAAAGAGAACTTTTTAAAATACTGACCAAAATGACTTCCTGGTCCTTAAAATCTTGATTTAGCTGAGCTGCCAGTTCATCAATCCTGGCAGCAATTTCTTTTTCGGAAATAATAACTTTTCCTAAATTATCTGTTTCCATTTATTCTTCACCTCCGTTTAACTCGAACTTTTCGGCCAGCTGTTCAAAATCTTTTTTATAAACGATTTTTACATTAATGTGGGGATATAGTTCCTGCAGGAGACGAACCTTTTTATTTTTTTCGGTGGTATATTTTCTTTTCATAGTTGTCAGTTCGACATAGGTATCGTGTTCAGTTAAATAAAAGTCCGGTCTAAAAGCCATGATCACATTACCATCTGGATCCCATTCCAGCGGAAATTCACTTGGTTCATATTCCCACTGAATATGATGCATATCCAGGATTTTAGCAAATTCTTTTTCACTTTCATGGCCAAAGCTGCGCTGATTGTTATTTTCATTTTCTTTTGCATCGGCTTTAACTTTGAGATCATTATTTAGGGGTCCGGGATTTTCTTTTTTTAGATCAATTAAATTCATTAAAACCGAAATGCTTTCTTCCAGGCTCAGACCATCTCTATTTAAAGTTAAATGATAGAGGGTAGCCTTCTCCCAGTCCTGCTCGTGGATTCGCCAGAGATAGCGGCGGTGTTTGCGATCAGCCAATTCAAGTTCCCGGGCAGCCTCTTTTTTATGTAGACCAAATTCTTTTTCTAACTTTTTAATTCGATATTCTTCGGAAGCAGTAATTTTAAAATGTAGAGCATAGGGATGATTGTTAAAAATAATTTGGGCTCCCAGTCCTAAAATAAGCAGATTATTATTTTCAGCTTCTTTTTTCAACTTTTGTGCAATATATTCAGCAAAAGTAATCTGCTTTTCTTTTTCTGCACCGGGATTGGCGATTTTAGTGTAGAATTTAGTGCTCTGCTCCAGCATATGCAGCTGGTGCTTGTCAGCCACTTCGGGCAGCCAATTTTTTAGTACATAGCTGCGGTCAATTAACTTTAATCCAAGACGATGGGAGAGTTTTTCTGCAATTTTTTCTCCACCACTTGCCGTCTGTCTTGAAATTGTAATGATCTGCATAAATTCCACCTTCTTTCTTTAACTATATTATAGCATAAATAGCAGCCTGCGGCTATATCAATTAGCAAATTAAGGAAAAAAAGGGTTGAGCAAAACAGAATAATTACTTAATTCAAAATTCTTAAAAAAATAAAGGATTTTAACAATTTTTGCCCAATATAATAATAAGAAGAATAAAATTTTATAATTTGTTTAATAAATAGGGGGTATTATTCGATGAAAACTTTAGCTTTAATTTTAGCAGGCGGTAGAGGTACCAGACTTGATATTTTATCGGCACACCGTGCTAAACCAAGTGTACCATTTGCAGGAAAGTTCAGACTTATCGATTTTGCTTTAAGTAACTGTGTTAATTCCGGCATTTATAATGTGGGAGTTTTAACTCAGTATCTACCAATGTCTTTAAATAATCACATTGGTATTGGGAAACCATGGGATTTAGATCGCAGAATGGGTGGAGTTACAATTCTCCAGCCATATAGAGGTAAGCCTGGAACAACAGACTGGTATGAAGGAACAGCTCATGCAATTTATAAAAACATGAGTTTTATAAAAAATAAAGATCCAGAAGAGGTAGTTATTCTTTCTGGAGACCATGTATATGAGATGGATTACAGCAAAATGGTGGAATACCATAAAGAAAAAGGAGCAGACTTGACAATCGCAGCTCAACCTGTTCCCTATGAAGATGCAGATCGTTTTGGTATTTTAGATTATGATGATGAGATGAAAATTACCGATTTTGTAGAGAAACCAGCAGATCCGCCCAGTAATCTTGCTTCAATGGGTATTTATGTTTTCAAAAAAGAAGTATTATTAGAAGTGCTGGAGAAGTACTGTTCTGAAGAAGATTCGGACTTTGGTCATCACATTATACCACCGATGATCGAAAAAGGAGGAGTATATCTCTACGAATTTGATGATTACTGGAAGGATGTAGGTACACTTGCTGCTTACTGGGAAAGCAGTCTTGAACTAACCAATCCAATCCCGAGTTTAAATTTATATAATGAAGAGTGGAAGCTGCATACCAGAAGTGAAGAAAAACCTCCTGTTAAATTTGGAAAAGAGGCCTGTGCTTCCAAGAGTCTGATCTCCAATGGTTCAATAGTTAATGGAGTGGTAGAAAATTCAATTATTAGTCCGGGAGTTTATATTGAAGAAGGGGCAGTAGTTAGAGATTCTATTATTTTCAATGACACAATAATTAGAAAGAATTCTGTGGTAGAAAAGGCGATAATTGATAAAGAAGTTGAAGTTATGGCTAATTGTAAGATTGGAGATGGAGATGACTTAACACCTAATAAAGATAAGCCTGATCTTTTAGAAAATGGTTTAAATGTAATAGCAAAAAGAGCAACAATTCCTGAAGGTACAACTATTGGTAGAAACTGCAGGATCTTCTCTTATGTAGGAGTAGAAGATTTTGAGAGCAAAGAAATTCCAAGCGGAAGCACGATTACTTCCGAAATTGGAGAAAAGGTTGCAGCTGGAGACGAAGATCATGTACGAGAATTAAATAGCTAAAAATAATTAATCATATATCCAGGCTCCCTTCAGTTAATTGAGGGGAGCTATTTTATTTATTCTAGATTTTATGCTAAAATTAAGGTAGTTAGATTAATATTTTAATAGGAGATGATTATTATCAAAGTTAAGTGGTTAGGAAATTCGGCTCTGTTAATTGAGGATCAAAAAAATATTGTAATTGATCCCAGCTTCAAACTGGAAACTGATTTTGAGGCAGATATTGTATTGATAACTCATGAGCATGATGATCATATTAACTTGGAGAGTCTGGCAGCAGTAAGTAATGATCAGACTAAAGTTTATGCCCCTCAATCAGTTTATGATAAATTTGAGATTGAAGGAGAAGTTGTAAAAGCAGGAGATATAATTGAGGAGCAGGTTAAGGTTTTAGATGTTGACTGTTATAATGCCGAAGAATCTGTAGCTTATTTTTACAGAGGTTTATATCAGACTGCAGATGCTTCGGATTATCCTGACCCCGGGGAAAAAATTGAGCTGCTTTTTACAGCCTGTTTTAATGATCATTTTTCTGATTATCTGGAAAAAGCTATTAAACTTAGTCCAGCGATGGCAGTACCCTATCATTATGATCCAGAGGAAAGACAGGAATTACTGCAGGCTAAAGGTTTATCCAGTAAATTTGAACAGATTGGATGCCAATCTAAAGTGATAGAAGTTGGCGAAGAATTGGAATTTTAAAATAATAGTTTAATCTAGGCCAAAATTTAATAAGTTTTGTGCTATATTTTTAGGATAGAGAAAAGCTCTCGGGGAGATTAATTATCCTGAGAGCTTTTATGTAAGATTTATTCATTTTTATTTAAACTTTCCAAAAAAAGGCTCAGATGCTCTCTCTGGGTTGGGCTTAACTGTCTGGCGTTATTAAGCAGAGGTCGCAGTGAGTCAGGAACAGCATTATCTGCTTCCGAAAAGAATTCTGCAATTGTAATTCCAAGAGCTCTACAGATCCTTTCTAAGGTTGTAATTGTGGGTGACTGTTTGTTGGACTCAATGGAACTGATAAATGATTGGCTGATACCGGTGTGGTTAGATAATCTTTTTTGACTTAAACCTCTCTGATTTCGATATTTTTTTAAACGCTTTCCGATATTCATAATATTAAATACCTCCCTACAAAATATTATCTTCTAACAATTTCAGAATTTGTAATATATATTATATCACTATAATGATAATTTAATACTATTATACCAGTTATTTCTGACAAAAAATAGTAAAAAACTTAATTTTCTAAATTTAATTTTAAAAATAATAAAAATTATCTGTTAATAGACATTCTAACCATTATAATTATTGAATATAGTTCATTATAGTGATAATATAATATATAGTTAATATATTATTAAGGGAGGAGAGATTATGTCAGCAAAATTAGCAAGAAAAATCAAAAGGTTCCGAAAAGAAAGAGAGCTAACTCAGCTAAAACTGGCGGAGAGAGCTGGGCTTGCCCAATCTTTTTTAAGTAATATTGAAAATGGACTACAGAGTCCTTCCTTAAAAAGCTTAGAAAAAATATCTAAGGCTCTGGATGTCTCCATAAATGACCTTTTGAAATGACTGAATTTATGAGGTGAAGGATATGCAAAATATAAAAACAAATCAGTATCATGACCAACTGACAGAAATTTATAATCGCCATTATTTCGAAAAGAAAATTAAAGAATTTGATCAAAAGCAGCTATATCCGTTTAGTATTGTTCTGGTAAATTTAAATAATCTAAAGGAAATAAATAAGAAGCAGGGTTATGAACGTGGTAATTTATTTATTAAAAAGACGGCAGAAATACTCAGTTCTTTTTGTGAAAAAAATGACATAGCAGCAAGAAGTGGTGGAGATGAATTCGTCATTTTACTTCCGAAAAGTGATATTAAAAAAGCAGAGAAAATTTCAGAAGAAATCACAAAAAATTACAATTATCTTAGTGGAAAATATCAAGAAATGACACTGGCACTTGGGATAGCCTCCCGATCAACTAAAGAACAGAAACTTACTGATGTTTATCAGCTTGCAAATGATAGAATGTACAGAAATAAGATTTCTGGAGCTGGTAGTTTTAAGTTTGAAATTTTTTCTGCTTTTGAGAGAATGCTGGGAGAAAAAACAGGAGAAACTGTAGCTCATGCTCGCAGAATGGAGCTGCTCTCTGTTAAGCTGGCAGAGAAGTTAAAAATTCCTGTTTATCAGATTGATGAATTGAAAATCGCTGCTCGTTTACATGATATAGGCAAGATAATTATTGCTGACTATATTCTAAATAAACCAGGTGCTTTGACTGAGGCCGAATTCAAAAAAGTTAAAGAACACACTAACACAGGGTACAGAATAATTAGATCAATGCCAGCTCTGGAAAATGTAGCTAATTTAATTTTAGCACATCACGAAAGGTGGGATGGCAGAGGCTATCCCGGAGGATTAGAAAAGGGAGAAATACCCTATCTGGCTAGAATTATCTCTATTGTGGATACATATGATGTTATAACTCATGAGAGACCATATAAAAAAGCGAGTTCAGCTGCAGCAGCATTAAAAGAAATTAAAAGATGTGCAGGGACTCAATTCGACCCTCTGCTGGCTGCGGAATTTATTGATTTAGTTAAAAACAGAAACCAAATTGAACTCGAGTTTGTTAAATAATTACTTTAATTACCTCCGGAATTTGTTATGTTATAAATAGGAGAATGGATAAGTTTACAAAACAGGAGGTAATAATTATGGAAGCAGAATTGAAGCAGAAGAGACTTGTTCTTGTTTCCAATGGTGAGCCATATAAACATGTATTTCAGGATCAAGAAATAAAACAAGAAAAACTTGCCGGAGGACTGACAACTGGCCTGGATCCAATGATGCAGGAAGACAAAGGACTCTGGATTGCCTGGGGTCGAGGAGAAGCAGACTTTGAGGTTGTTGATCAGGAGAATAAAGTTAAGGTGCCTGATGAGGATGGTTATACATTAAAGAGAATTAATTTGAGTGAAGAAGAAAAGAATGGGTTTTATTACGGATTCTCAAATGAGGTGATGTGGCCGATTTGTCATACCTTTATTTCAAAAGCTAATTATAAAAAAGAATACTGGGAAAGTTATAAAGAAGTCAACAAAAAATTTGCTGCTAGTATTAAGGAAGAGCTTCAGGAAGATGACTTAGTCTGGATTCATGATTATCATCTGGCGCTATTACCTGGATTACTGGCAGACAGTAATGCTAAAACAGCACTCTTCTGGCATATACCCTGGCCTGCCTGGGAGGCTTTTAGAACTATTCCCTGGCGGGAGGAAATTTTAGAAGGAATGCTGGCAGCTGACTTTCTGGCTTTTCATACCGATTCTTTTGTTTACAACTTTATCGACTGTGCTAAAAAGTTGGGGGCAGATGTTAACTTTTCTACCAGAGAAATTTATTATCAGGGATCAAAAACTAGAGTAGAAAGTATTCCTCTGGGTATTGATTACCAGCGTTTTCATCAGCTTGCAGAGGATCAAGAATATCTTAAAAAGGCCAGGAATATTAAAGAAGAATATTCTGCAGAAAAGCTTATTTTTGCAGTTGATAGACTCGATTATACTAAAGGAATAGAAGAAAGGCTGGAAGGTATTGATAGATTTTTCGACAAATATCCCGAATATCAGTGCAGGGTAACTTTTGTCCAGCGGGTGGCGCCCAGCCGAACTGGAATCGAAGAATATCAGCAGATGAAAGAAAGAATAGAGAAAAAAGTTGCAGAGATTAACGGAAAATATCAAAAAGACCGCTGGCAGCCGGTTAAATATTTTTACGGTTCGGTCCCACAGGAAGAACTGCTGCCCTATTATCAGATAGCTGATTTAGCATTAATTACTGCTTCAATTGATGGAATGAATCTGGTAGCTAAAGAATATCTGGCAGTCCAGGATTCTGGAGTGCTGCTGCTGTCTGAATTTGCAGGGGCAGCGGAATATATAGACAGTGCAATTAAGGTTAATCCCTATAATGTGGAAGCAGTAGCAGATAATATTTATCAGGGGCTTGAAATGTCCGAATCAGAGAAAAAAGAACGACTAAAAAAAGCTCAGGCTGATCTTAAAGAATATGACATTAACTGGTGGCGGGATACTTTTTTAGAAAAGTGGCTTAACTGTTATGAATAAAAAATATGTACTGGACGAGCCGAACTTAAATAAAATAAAAAGTAGTTTAGCCAGAGTAGAAAATATACTGCTTTTTCTCGATTATGATGGAACCCTGGCTCCTTTTAAAGTTGATCCTCTTTCGGCTTTTGCTTTACCGGAGATTGAAATTGATTTAAAGAAACTAGAAAAAAACCAGAAATATCATGTAACTCTTGTTTCCGGGAGACAGTTAAGTGAATTGAAAAAGATGATTGCTTTAAATCGCTGTCATTATGCGGGCAGTCATGGCCTAGAAATAGAGATGTCCTTTACAGAGGGAGTAATTTATCCTCATCAGAGTAAAGAGTTTGATGTTTTAAGCAGAAAAAACTATCAAAAGAGCAGAGAAAAATATTCAAAGTTAGATGGTGTCCGCGTGGAAGATAAGGGTTTTGGACTGGCTCTTCATTTTGAATCCGAAAATGAGCAGTCAGCAGAAGAAAAAAAGCTCCAGGCCTTATTCGAAAATACTGCCTATCAGGTTCTTTCCGGCAGAAAATTGGTTGAAATCAGACCGGAAGGCTGGGATAAAGGAAAGGCAGTTAATTATATTAGTGATCAGATTAAAAAAAATTTAGATATAGATAATATTTTAAGGATTTATATTGGTGATGATCGGACAGATGAAGATGCTTTTGAAGTCATAAAAGATGGGATTACTATCTATGTTCAGAATGAAGATGACTTAAATACAAAAGCAGAGTATTATCTTAGAAATCCAGAAGATACAGCTGAATTATTAAAAGTAATCGCAGGAGAGTCATAAATATCCTGCGATTTTGGTTTTGAATATTTTTCTAACTGTCATTATATTTGATGGAATTTGGGCTCCAGATTAGCAAAAGTTGTGAGCTTATTAAACCCAATTTCTTTAAGCCTGAAAATTGTATAATTAAATTTTTGAGTTATATCTTCTGTGTTATGGCTGTCAGATCCGATAGTTAAGATTTCCCCGCCGAGCTGATAATATAATTTTAAAATTTCAAAACTGGGGAGTGGGTTTTTTCCGTCAATGCGATAGCCGGAAGTATTAACCTCTAAACCCCGATTTCTGTTTATTATTACTTTCAATATTTGTTTTATCAAATCGAAAGCCTCTTTATTTTCCAGCAGCTCCGGTTGGGTTTCAAAATCTCCATAGCGGCGGATAATGTCCAGATGTCCGATTACACTGTAATCATCATAATTTTGGACTACCTCAAGCACAGATTTAAGATACTGAATATAGGCTTCCCACTGACTGTAGCCTTCGAAAAAATCACCGTTATACAAGTCAGCCTGTTCAGCGGTATGGAAAGAGCCAATTACAAAGTCAAAATCATCAGCAATATATTCCCTGCATTCCTGCAGAATATGGGGCTGCAGACCTATTTCTACCCCTTTTTTTATTTTAATCTGATCTTTGTATTTCTGCTGAAATTTTTCTATTTCCATTAAATATTTTTCTTTATCTATTAAAAATTCAATTGTGTCATCCTGATAATCAATGTCATGGTGGTCGGTAATTGCTATTTCGTTAAGCCCCAGATCAATTGATGCCTGACAGAGCTCATCCATTGTCATTTCAGAGTCAGCAGAAAAATGAGAGTGCAGATGATAATCAAACAACATATTTTTCCTCCTCAGTATTGTATATAATTTAAAAAGTTTATTTTAAGCTTGAAATAAATATATTTGTTCTTATCATAGCACAATTATCAGGAAAATTAAATCAAATTTCAAAGTGTTTAATGCTCTGCAGCAGCTCTCTGGACATGGCAGCTAAGCTGCGGGTGGATTCTGTTATTTCACTGGTGGCAGAGCTTTGTTCCTGACTGCTGGCTGCAATTTCTTCAGCAGAACTGGCAGTTTTCTCACTAACTTCAGCAATATCTTTAATAGAAAGCTGTACTTCCTCACTGTTCTGACTCATATTAAGGGTGGCCTCAGAAATTTCATTGATTAATTTTTTCAATTCACCGGCTGCTCTCTCAATTTCTGCAAATGAATTTTCACTGCTCTGGATAGCCTGGACGCTATTTTCTACAGCTTCTCTGGTATCATTCATATTTTCGACTGTATGTTTAACACCACCCTGAATATCAGTAATTAGTTTAGAAATTTCTTCTGTAGCCTGTGAGCTTTCCTCAGCTAAATCTCTTATTTCATCAGCAACTACTGAAAAACCTCTTCCGGCCTCTCCAGCTCTGGCAGCTTCGATAGCTGCATTTAAAGCAAGCAGATTAGTCTGAGAAGAAATTCTGCTGATTAACTGGATTATATCTCCGATTTTATCTGAAGATTTTCCCAGTTCACTGACAGTGTTTTCAACCCGATGGGATTTTTCTCTAACATTTTTTATTTCTTTAATTGAATTCTTAATTGATTTATTTCCGTTTTCAATATTATTGATCACGATTCCGGACTGTTTTTCCATATTAACACTTTTATTATCTATATTTTTTATTTCCTGACTGAGTTCTATTATATTAGCTTTAGTTTCATCTACCTGGGCTGACTGTTCTTCCATAGCTGCTGCCATCTCATGAGTGGAAATACCAACTCCTCTGGCTGCAGTTGATATTTCTTCACTATTATCATGGAGCTCATGGCTGGCTGCTGACAATTGTTTTGAGACATGCGAAATACTGCGGACAATTTTATCAAGATTGCAAATTAAGTTTTCGATTGAACGAGAGAGGATACCAATTTCGTCAGTTTTATTTAGATATTTTTCTTTTAAGTTTAAATTTAATTTTCCCTCTGATGTTTTTTTGATAATCTCAACTAGATTAACAATTGGAGCTGTAATTTCTCTGCTGATTATGTAAATTACTATTAAAGCAAAAATAAAGGCTGCCAGGCCAATGTAAATAGTGTATCGTTTAAAGATTTGAAGCTCAGATAGTATAGCTGATTCTGCTGCAGTTAGTGCCAGGGACCAGTTAGTTGTATTAATTCTGGCAGCAGTAATTATGTTATTTTGATTATTAATCTTGAAATTACCTGTATATGTATCATTTTCTCTGATTAAATCTAAAACTTCCTTAAATTCTGAGCTGGAATTTTGATAATAGTCCTGGTTTCCAATTAGTTTTTCTTCTGGATGAGCTAAAAGTTTTGCTTTCTGATTTAAAATCATGCTGTAGCCATTACCGTTTAAATTTAAATCGGTTATTAGATTTTGAATATCACTTAATTTAAGCACTCCTACTAAGAATCCCTGTAACTTATCATAGTCATCTGTAATTGGAGCTGCAACTGCAAAAACACTTTCTTCAGTAAAAAAATCAACATAAATATTTGAGAAAACACTTTTTTGGTGTTCCAGAGCCTGTTTAAAATATTCTTTTTCAGAAATATCGCCAAAACTACCGGAAGTGGCTTTGAATCTACCATTCTCTTCAACCAACATGATATCCATAAAATTTGTTTTTTCCTGAGTTCTTCGCAGGATCAGCTGGGCAGAATTCCAGTTTAATCCCTGAACACTGTTGATATTGGTCAGTGTTTCTAATAAGAGCTGTTTTTCTTTTAACCACTGATCAATATTGTCTGCATTATCTTGAGCAGATTTTTCTGCTTCTTCAATTATTATTTTTTTTAAGATGGTTTTGGAGCTGTTGTAATAAAGAAACGAGCTGGCGGAAATTATAATTAGTACTACTACGGAAACGGTAAACAATAGTTTATGCTGAATACTTTTAAATTTAATCACCTTAAATCCTCCCATTTTTATATTTTGCTGGACCAATGTAATTTTAACAGGTTAATGTTTCTAAAAGATTAAATTTGTGTTAACTATGGGCAAATTATTTGCAGTTGAATCCTTGACAATATTATGAAAATACTATAAAATTATAACCAGTAAATTTAAAATTAAAGCAAAAATAAATCTAATATAGTGATGGCGTGTTACTGTTCGGCAGGCATAAACCAGAAAAGTAGGGTTTTCTATACCCTCTTTTCTGGTTTTTTTTATATATTTTTATTTTTCGCAAGATCTTTAGGAGGTAAATTTATGGCTAAAAAGATTAAGTGCACTGTAGTTAAAGCATTTAATAATAATGTGATTTTAGTTAAACGAAAAGATAATAACAAGGAAGAAGTTTTAGTTGGTAAGGGAATTGCCTTCGGTAAGAAAGAGGGAGCTGAAATAAAAATAGATGCTGAAAAGATTGAAAAATCTTTTGTAACCTATGGTGAAAAATTTAAAAAAGAATATTTTAGTTTGATTGACGAGATGGATGGAGAAATAATTAGAGTTTGTGAGGAGATTATTTCAATAGCAGAAGAAAATCTAGGCCAGTTAAATCAACATATTCATATTGCACTTACAGACCATGTAAGTTTTGCCAGAGAAAGAATGGAATCAGATATGATAATAGAATTTCCTTTTTTAGAAGAAATAAAGATATTATATAAAGACGAATACAAAATTGCTGTTAAAGCACTGGAAATTTTAAATAATAGATTAGATACAAAACTGCCGGAAGATGAGATAGGTTTTATTACTATGCATTTTTATGCTGCCCGGGAAAATACAAATGTCCGTAATACTTATCGAAATGTGAGTTTGATTAATGAACTGGTTGATATTATTCAAACTGAATTAGGCGTAAGACTTGATCCAGGTGATTCAAATTATATAAGGTTAGTTAATCACCTTCATTTTAGTATTGAGAGAGTAAATAATAATATTAATGTGCAGAACCCACTGATAGAAAGTATAAAAAGTGAGTTTAATGAGGCATATTCAGTTTCAGATAAATTATCTAAAAAAATCAAATCAGAATTGAATCTAGAAATCAGCGAAGCAGAAAAGGGATATATGACAATCCATTTACAGCGTTTAAATGATGTAAATTCATTATAATGGTGATTAGGTACCGGTACCTTCACATAAATGTTAAAAGTTAAGGAAATGAATAAGGAGGAATCAGTATGGCATTAGATCATGCTAAACTAGCTAAAGAATTGTTGGAAAAAGTTGGCGGGGCAGAAAATGTTTCAAGTGTTACAAACTGTATGACCAGATTGCGCTTTGTGCTTAAAAATGACAGTATAGCTGATATCGAAGAAGTGGAAAGTTTAGAAGGTGTACTGAGAGTAATTAAAAAAGGCGGACAGTATCAGGTAGTTATCGGAAATGAGGTTACTAAGGTTTACCGTGAACTCTCTAAACTCGGTAACTTTTCGGAATCTGCGCCAAAAGAGAAAAACAGCAGTTCAGAGGACCAGGAAAATGTTTTATCAAGATTGTTTGGATTTATTGCAGGCTGTATGACACCACTGCTGCCGGCTATGCTGGGTAGTGGAATGATAAAAGTTGTTTTAACCTTATTAACAACTTTTTCGCTGATCGATACCTCAGGTACGACTTATCAGATTTTAAATGTTATTGGAGACGCTTTCTTTTATTTCTTACCAGTGATGCTGGCTTATACAACTGCTAAAAAATTGGATGCCAGTGCTCCATTAGCAATGGTAATTGCTGCAGTTTTATTACATCCAAATTTAACCGCACTGCTGGGTGAGGGTAATGCTTCTTATTTTGGCTTACCAGTTACCTCAGCTACTTATAGTTCCTCAGTTTTACCAATTTTGTTAATTGTACCAATTATGAAATATATTGAAGATTTTGCAGATAGAGTTTCTCCAGATGTTGTTAAGGCATTTTTGAAACCCTTAATTGTTGTTTTTGTTACAGCACCGATTGCTCTGGTTATTGTTGGTCCAATTGGGGCAATCATGGGGCAGTATCTGGCAGCAGGTATTAACTTTTTATACAATGAAATGGGCTGGCTAACAATTATGCTTTTATCAGCTTTAATGCCCTTTATTGTAATGACAGGTATGCATTATGCTTTGATTCCTATTGCTTTATCAGGACTGTCCAGTTTTGGTTTTGACGCTATATTAATTATTACTATGTTCTGTTCCAATCTGGCTCAGGGTGGCGCCACAATGGCAGTAGCCTATAAAGCTAAAAAAATAAAGGTTAAGTCACAGGCGATGGCCGCTGGCATTTCAGCAATTGTAGCTGGAGTTACAGAACCGGCAATGTATGGTATTACTTTAAAATATAAAACACCGATGATTGCTGCTGTTGCAGGTGCTGGAGCAGCTGGGTTATACGCCGGGATTACAGGTCTTGTAGCCTATACAATGGGAGGCTCACCTTCTGCTTTATCTTTGATTCAGATGATTGGAGGAGAAGGATTTGTCAATATGATAAATGGAGTTATTGCACTTGCGATTTCACTTTCTGTCTCCTTTTCTCTAAGCTATATACTATTTAAACCGGAGCAGAAAAGTGAACAGGTTAAAAAGCAGGAAGAAAAATTAGCTCAATCTGTATAAGAAAATAATATAATAAGAAGGGTGATTAAGATGACAATATTACCAGATGATTTTATGTGGGGAGGAGCGGTTGCAGCCAATCAGTGTGAGGGAGCCTGGAATGAAGATGGTAAAGGAATCTCCATTTCTGATGTCTGCACCGGTGGCTCTCACACTCAATCAAAAAGGATTACCAGAGAAATCGAAGAAGATACATTTTATCCCTCCCATGAAGCGATAGATTTTTATCATCATTATAAAGAGGATATTGCTTTAATGGCAGAGATGGGATTTGAAGTCTTCCGATTTTCCATTGCCTGGACCAGAATTTTCCCTACAGGTATGGAAGCAGAACCAAATGAAGCTGGATTAGAGTTTTATGATCAGGTAATTGATGAATGTTTAAAACATGATATTGAACCTTTAATTACAATTTCTCACTATGAGATGCCTTTTGCTCTAACTGAAAAATATAATGGCTGGGCCTCCAGAGAGGTAATTGATTTATTTGTAAAATATGCAAAAACACTGTTTAAAAGATATAAGGGTAAGGTTAAATACTGGTTGACTTTTAATGAAATTAATTCAGGAACTCTGCCCATGGGAGGATTTTTATCACTGGGAATTTTAAATGAAGAAACAACTGATTTTACTGATCAGGTAGATGATCCTCAGCTGAGATTTCAGGGACTACACCATCAGTTTGTGGCCAGTGCTTTAGCAGTTAAAGCAGCCCATGAGATTGACCCTGACTATCAAGTGGGCAGCATGAACATCCAGGCCACTTTTTATCCCAGAACCTGTAACCCGGATGATATTATTGCAACTCAAAAGCAGGATCAGATAGTTAATTATTTCTGTGGAGATGTGCAGGTTAAGGGAGAATATCCCTTCTATATAGATCGTTATTTTAATGAGAATGATATAGAAATTGAGATGGAAGCTGGAGATCTTGAAATTTTAAAAGAAGGAACTGTAGATTATTATACTTTCAGTTATTATATGTCCAACTGTGTTTCTGCTGATCCAGATATTGATCAGAGTGACGGAAATATTATTGGAGGAGTGGAAAACCCCTATCTTGAATCCAGTGAATGGGGCTGGCAGATTGACCCCAAAGGTTTAAGATATACCTTAAACTACTTATATGACCGTTATCAAATACCACTTATGGTAGTCGAAAATGGTCTGGGAGCCAAAGATGAGGTAGAAGAAGACGGCAGTATCAATGATGATTACAGAATTGATTATCTGCGCCGCCATATTGAACAGATGAAAGAAGCAGTTAAAGATGGTGTCGACTTACAGGCTTACACTCCCTGGGGTTGTATTGACCTGGTCAGTGCATCAACAGGTGAGATGAGAAAACGTTACGGTTTTATTTATGTAGATAAGCATGATGATGGTTCAGGTACCCTAGAGAGAAAACCAAAGCAGAGTTTTTACTGGTATCAGAATGTTATTAAATCAAATGGAGAAGAATTAGAGGTGGAAAGTAAATAATGAAAAAGGATCTTCTAATCACAAATGAAACAGGTCTGCATGCCAGACCTGCATCAACCTTTGTCAATGCGGCTGGGAAATATGAATCTGATGTAGAAATTATTTTTGGTGAGAAAACTGTAAACGCTAAAAGTATTATGGGTTTAATGAGTCTGGGGATTTCCCAGGATAGTAAAATTACTATCAAGACTAAGGGCGAAGATGAAGAAGAAGCCTTAAAAGGTCTGGTTTCTTTTGTAGAAGAAAATATAAATAAAGAACATTAAGGAAAAGTGTAGAAATTGAGGCTTCTTTAAATACTGTTTTTAACAGGAAAGAAGAAGCCTTTTTATAAAATTTATAAAGGAGACAAATAATGAGGAAAAGTATTTTAAGATTATTTTTAATTTTGATAATAGTATTATTTATCTTGCAATCTTCTGTATTTGCAAAAGAGAACGAATTAGATAAAGCCAGAACAGTAATTACAACTGATGGTGAAGTAGATGATATGAATTCAATGATTAGGTTTATGTTATATTCTAATGAGGTTGATTTAGAAGGAATAGTTCTTACAAGCTCCACTTATCATTTTGCAGGAAATGAAAAAAAGGGAATTGAGCCCTATAGATGGACTGGAACAGAGTGGATTTATGACTTTATTGATAAATACGAGCAAGTATACAGTAATTTAAAGATTCATGCTGATGGTTATCCAGCTCCAGATTATTTACGAAACAAAACAAAGATTGGTAATATAACTAATGTTGGAGCAATGGAAAAAAAGACTGAAGGATCTAGATTTCTAAAAAAATTATTCCTGGATAATGACCCCAGAAAATTATACGTACAGACCTGGGGAGGAACTAACACTACTGCAAGAGCTTTAAAGTCAATTGAAGAAGAATATAAAAATACGGAGCGTTGGAAAGAAATACAAAAGACAATTAATCAGAAACTTGTAATATATATTATTCTTGATCAGGATGATAGTTATAAGAATTACATAGCTAAAAAATGGCCTGAAATTCAGATAATTAATGATAGAAGCAATTTTTGGCATTTTGCTTATGCCTGGAAACTCCACAGTCCCGAGGTGAATAGATTTTTGCAGGGAGACTGGTTATATAAAAATATTAAAAATAATCATGGTCCACTTATGGAAGAATATGCTTTAATGGGAGATGGTAATTATATTGAAGGAGAATTATTTGAAGAACAGCGTGGTACTGACAAATATCTTGAAAAAAATCCTCAGTATAATCGCTATGATTTTATTTCCGAAGGAGACTCACCTTCATTTTTATATTTAGTTAAAAATGGTTTGAGAAGTATGGAAGATCCCACCTATGGTGGCTGGGGAGGTAGATTTTCTGTGGTAAATGAAAACTTGTGGAAAAATGATGTTTTAGATTATAATCCACACAGTAAAAGGTATGAAGCAGAATATACTTTAATGCGTTGGTTTGATGATCTACAGCGTGACTTTGCAGCCAGAGCTGACTGGTCTGTGACTGATAGTTATGAGAAAGCCAATCATCATCCAGAAATCAGTGTCAAAGAAGGAATTGATTTGAAAGCTGACCCTGGCGAAACAATCACCTTACACGCTGTTGCCGAAGACCCTGATGATGATCACCTTAGTTTTAATTGGTGGCATTATGCGGAAGCTGATAGCTATCGGGAAGCTAAAACAGAAAAAAACAAAAAGGTATATAATCGCAATTCCGGACTATTATTCAGTATAACAAGAGAGGTAAAAGAAGATGAAATTATTGATAATATAGAATTACAAAATGAAGAAACAAAGACAGTTAGTTTTACTGTTCCAAAAGGTGCAGAATCTGGTGACACTATTCATATTATTGGAGAAGTAATTGACGATGGAGAAATCAAGTTAAAAGATTATCAAAGAGTAATTATTACAGTAAGATGATCTCAGAAGCTTGCTTTATGTAAATGAAAAAAATATCTATTGAAAGCATAATATATCTAAGCGGATTGGTGAATTTAATTCGCTTAGGATATATTTTATTTTGATTATTCAAAATATTTGCTATATAATGTTAGTTAAGAAAAGGAAAATATTCCTAATATGGATAATAATAATTAATATTAATAATATATTTTGGATATTTAGAATTTTATTTAACGTTTTTAAAAACATTAAATTTTAAAAAGGGGGGTTATGTCTGCTGTTGTCGTGGATTATAATTAAAACTCAAAGGAGGAATATTAAATGAAAAAATTAATTAGTTTTTTTATTGTACTTGTTCTAATTTTTTGGGGGATGGCAGCTGTTCAGGCGGAAAGTCACAATTATTACAATCGAGTCGATAAGGTATTTGACTGGGGAACAAGTACAACTAAAGTAATAATTAATCTTGGAGAAACAATAAATAATGAAATGGTTGATTGGAATACTTTTGAGGTTTATGTGAGGAGATCTGATCCCAGATTGGAAGATTCATTTTTAGAAGAGGGACAGCGAAAAATTGAAGCGGCTTATGTTTCAGACTCAAAAGGAGAAAAGTTGGATTCAGGAGAATTCCTAACTTTAGAATTAGAAGTTGGACCAGGATTAAGTCTGGATTCCGCTCTTAATTATGTTTCTGATCAGGGTGGGAATAATTGGATTGATGTTAAATACACAATTTCTCAGCTAAAAGATATTGAAACTGAAACCGGAACTTTAAGTGGAATTGAGATTACAGAGTTAAATAAGATTTTCAGACCTCAGATAGAAAAATTTGTTACAGGCTCTTCATTTTATAATGATTCAATTAATGGTGAGATTGATTTAACCTATGCAGCTTATGAACCTGAAGTTAAAGATATTACTAAAAAGTCCTTGATAGTCTGGCTTCATGGTGGAGGTGAAGGAGGAACTGACCCAACGATTCCTCTAGCAGCAAATAAATCTGTTAATTTTGCTTCCGAAGAAATACAGGATATTTATGATGGTGCTTATGTACTTGTTCCACAAACACCAACCAGATGGATGCATCCAGGAGCTAATGAAGGAGATTTTGAACATCTGCCTCCAGACTCAGGTGAAAATGGTAGGCCATATACCTCTAAGTATACTAAAGCGCTGATGAACCTAATTGATAACTATGTAAAATCAAATATGGGGATTGACAGAGATAGAATCTATGTTGGTGGTTGTTCCAATGGTGGTTTTATGACAGTAAGACTTGGTATTGATTATCCAGATTATTTTGCAGCTCTATATCCCGTATGTCATGGAATGACTTATGAATACTTAACTGATGAAGATATTAATAAATTAGTAGATCAAAATATTTGGTTTGTTTCAGCTGCAACTGATAGTGTCCTTCCTGCTCCCAGTTTCACTATTCCACTCTATGACAGATTAATAAAAGAAGGGGCTCAAAATGTTCATTTATCTTATCCCAAGAGAGTAATAGATACTTCAGGAAAATATGTAACTGAGAATGGTAAACCATATGAATATAATGGTCATTGGTCCTGGATTTATGTTTATAATAATGATCTGAGTAATGAAATCAATGGAAAAAATACCTATCTTCAAAACTGGCTGTCTAACCAGGAATTAGAAGAGTAAAATCCTGAATCTTAAACAGAGGAGAGTGTCGTTATGAGAACAAATAGTAAATTTATTTTGATATTCCTTATTTTAGCTGTCCTGGTTTTTGTCTGGATGAATAACTCACTGGCTCAAGACTCTGAATACAAAATAACCTTTTACACATCTGGTCTGGAAATAGATAGTAAAACTGTTCAGCGAAATCAAACAATAGAATTACCAGATCCTCCAGAAAGAGAGGGCTATATTTTTGCCGGCTGGTATACTTCCGAATCAGAAGCACAGTATAATGCTTTTGATCCGACTCAAGAAATCAATAGTGATTTAAATCTTTATGCCCAGTGGATTGCAGAAGACCATGTAAATATAATAGAAAGTACTTCAGCAGACAAGACTGTTGAATTAGGGTATTCTGATTCCTCTGGAATAGAGATTAGAAGCATGGATGATAATTCTATTGTAGAAGTAGAAGAATTAGAAGATGGTGTTTTAGACTATCCGGTTTATAAGGACCTAAATAAAAATGGAAAACTTGATCCGTATGAGGACTGGCGGTTGGATGTTGATGAAAGGACAGCTGATTTAGCTTCGCAAATGAGTTATCAGGAAATTGCAGGATTGATGTTATACAGCAGCCATCAAACTAGCTGGGAAAACTCTGCTCCTAGCCAGGCTCAAGTGGCTTTTCTGGCCAATGATGATTTACGACATGTTTTGATGGCAGGGGAAGTGCCAGCAGAAATTGCAGCTCCCTGGAATAATAATATTCAGGCTATCTCCGAAAAATTGGGACTTGGAATTCCGGCAAATAATAGTTCTGATCCTCGTCACAGTGCTGCTGTTGGAGTTGAATATTATTCTGATAATACAGGAACAATTTCTCTCTGGCCCAACTCTTTAGGTCTGGCAGCAACCTTTGATCCAGAATTAGTCAAAGAATTTGCTCAGATAGCATCAAAAGAGTATAGGGCACTCGGTATTTCAACTGCTTTATCACCTCAGATTGATATAGCAACAGAACCCCGCTGGAATCGTACAAATGGAACCTTTGGTGAAGATCCAAAACTCGCTGCAGATATGACTGAAGCTTATGTAAGTGGTTTTCAGGGTACATTTGCTGATGGCGAATTAACAGGCTGGGGATATGACAGTGTAAATGCAATGATGAAACACTGGCCTGGTGGAGGAGCTGGTGAAGGTGGACGTGATGCTCACAGTGATTTTGGTAAGTATTCTGTTTTCCCGGGCAATAATTTTGATGCCCATACCATTCCTTTTGTTGATGGAGGATTAGTCGGAGAAAATGGTGATACTACAATGGCCACTGCAGTAATGCCTTATTACACCATTTCTTATAATGTCGATCCATCCGGTAAGGACTTATCCAACGCTTATTCTGAATATATAATTAGTGATTTATTAAGGGATAAGTATAATTTTGATGGAGTAATCTGTACTGACTGGGGTGTTGATGGTGGCCGGGGTTGGGGACCTGCGATAGAACCACTGGACACTGCCGCCAGATCAAAATTGTTGATAGAAGCAGGAGTCAATCAGTTTGGTGGTCGAAACACTTCCCGCTATATTTTAGAAGCAGTAGAATTAGCTGAAGAAGAAGGAACCGAAGAGGAATTTAGAGATCATATGGAATTTGCAGCAGTTAGACTCTTAAAAAATATCTTTAGAACAGGTTTGTTTGAAAATCCATATCTTGATGAAAAAGAATCTTCAGATTTAGTGGGTAATGAGGAATTTGTAGAAAAAGGCTATGAAGCTCAACTTAAATCAATTATAATGCTCAAAAATAAAAATGATTTACTACCTTTAGCAGAAGACACAGCAATATATATTCCGCAACATGAAGGGGAATATATTTTTAAAGGAGCAGAAAATGATTTTACTGTAGTTGACTCTTCTGAGGAAGCTGATCTTGCTGTAGTAACAATGAATAGTCCCCAGAGTCCAATTGAACCACCAATTGGCTGGGCAATGTTTGGCGGCGGCTGGTCACCTGGTGAGAAAGCTCCTTATGATTTTGAAGAATATCCTTATCAATCTGGATATTATCCTTTAACTTTACAGTACAGTGAATATACAGCTGTAGAAGCCAGAGATGTTTCAATAGCCGGAGATTATAGGAATATAACAGAAATTGAGGGAACAGCAAGCAGTAAATATTTAAATAGAAGTTATAAAAATAGAAAAATGACAGCTACTAACTTTGGCCAGTACCAACAGCTTTTAGATACCAAAAAAGCTATGGGAGATAAACCTGTAATTACTGTAATTAATCTGGATAATCCAATGGTATTTAAAGAAATAGATCCACTGGCTGATGCTATTTTACTCCGCTTTGCTGCCAGTGATAATGCTATATTAGATATTCTCAGCGGTAGAGAGGAACCATCCGGTTTATTACCACTGCAGATGCCAGAAGATATGGCAGCAGTTGAAAACCAGGCTGAAGATGTGCCGCGAGACATGGAAGTTTATCAGGATTCGGAAGGCAACTATTATGACTTTGCCTTTGGACTGAACTGGGATGGAGTGATTGATGATCACCGGGTAGAAAAATATCGTGTCGATGCACTGGAAAAACCTCAATCAGTAGAAAACAGCAATACAACAGCAGACTATGTTACAGTAGAAACTAAGACTTTACCACTGGGACAGGTTGGTAGGAAGTATTCTGCTAAAATAAAAACTAAAGAGCCTGCTGATTTAGAATTGATTAGTGGTAATCTCCCGGCTGGACTTACATTTGAGAAGGGAGTGTTTGCAGGAACTCCTGTTGAGAAAACTGATAAGTATGGTGAGCAGCTCAAGCTAAGAGCTGCAGCAGCTGGTAAATTGGACAGAGTATTTAAAATAACTCTGGTAGTTAACGAAACAGGCCCTGTTAATCTGGCTGATCCAAATCAGCTTTCTATCTTAATTAATCTCGCTCAGGCAGAAAATGAAAAGAATTATACAGAGCAGGAATGGAACGAATTAAATGAAGCTTTAAGAAATGCTAAAGCAGTTTATCAAAATGCAGCTGAATTAGAACAGATTGATCTTGATAGGGCGGTTGAAAGGCTGGAAAATACTATTAAATAAAGATTAATAAAAAAATGAAACATCTAAAAGCTCCAATTACTCAGTAAAAGTAGTTGGAGCTTTTAGATTTTAAAAAATAAAAAAATTAATAATATAAATATTTTACCATTAATGGTATAATATTTATATTATCATTGAATTTGAGCGTTAAGTTATGGTAAAATATAAATAGAGAGATGGAGGAAATATGTTGGAGGTTATAAAAAAGCCACATGATTCTCTTTTTATATACCTGATCATAAGTACTTACTTTACGATTTTTCCAAATACTCTGATGCAGAGATAAGGGGTCAGATTAAGTTAAGATTATTTTTGAAATTAATATCGCATATTTTTGATGATAATTTTGATAATGGGCTGCGCGAAGTTCTGCCGTTATTAATTGAACTAAGAGAAAAAACAACTGGACCTGAATATATTGAAACTGTTGTGAAGTATATTTTAAATATAGGAGAGGAAATTTCTTTAAATGAGTTGGAGCAAAAATCAAAAAACATTTCAGCTGAAGGGAGTGCTGTAATTATGACTATAGCAGAAAAAATTTATCATGATGGAAAAGAAGAAGGTAGAGAAGAAGGCAAAGTAGAAATTATGCATGAGATGATTGAGTTTGCACTTGAGTTGAAATTTGGGCTGAGAAGCAAGGATATTATAGAGGATATAAAGGAGATAAATGATTATAATAAATTAGAAGAGATTAAGCAAGCCATAAGAAATTATGATTCTTTAGAAGAATTTACTGCTAGTTTGAATCTTTAATTTGATAAATTTAGAATTTGCTTTTATAAAATAAAAAACAACATAGTTGGAAAATTATTCAAAACAATAATAACTTCTATTATTAAAGGCGGTTGCTTAATGCAGCTGCTTTTTTGATTATTAAAATTAAGTTTTAAGAATTATTTGTAATCATCTTTCAGATTAAATATAATAATAATAGAAAGCACACAATTCGGGAGGGATAAATAATGGAATATAGAACTATTGGTAAAACTGGGGTCCAGGTTTCTCCACTCTGTTTTGGAACGATGTCCTTTGGTGGAATTGCTGACGAAAATATGTCGCGTCAGATGTTTAAGGCAGCACGGGATCGGGGTATTAACTTTTTTGATTCTGCTGATGTATATAATGAAGGCCGCTCTGAGGAACTGCTGGGTAAGTTTATGCAGGAACATAAATGTCGGGACCAGCTGGTTATTACTTCCAAGGTTTATGGTAAAACAGCTAAAGATGTTAATGCAAAAGGGCTTTCTCGCCGCCATATTAAACTGGGAGTAGAGCAGAGTTTAAGAAGGTTAAAGACTGACTGGATTGATTTCTATTTTGTTCACAGTTTTGATTCGAAAACAGATATGCTGCAGACCTTAAGAGCGATGGATGATCTGGTCAAAGAAGGTAAGATTCTGTATCCGGCAGTCAGCAACTGGGCAGCCTGGCAGATAGAAAAGGCGCTCGGTATTTCTCGTCAGGAGAGTCTGGCTCGCTTTGAGATGATCCAGCCGATGTATAATCTGGTTAAAAGACAGGCAGAAGTAGAAATTTTACCGATGGCTGAAGCAGAAAACATGGGTGTTATTTCTTACAGTCCCCTTGGTGGTGGCCTTTTAACCGGTAAGTATGGAAAAAATAAACGCCCGGATAAAGGCAGACTGGTAGAAAGAGAAGATTATGCAGCCCGTTATGGTTTAAAACAGTATTATCAAATAGCAGAGGATTTTAGCAATCATGCTCGAGAAAGAGGAGTTGATCCGGCATCATTAGCAGTTGCCTGGGTAGAGTCCAATCCTGCGATTACCGCTCCAATTATCGGAGCTCGCAATATAGAACAACTTAAGGGTTCTCTGGGAGCACTGGATATCGAGATGACTGAGGAATGGAGAAAAGAAATAACTGAACTCTCAATTACTCCGCCGCCGGCAACAGATAGATTGGAAGAACAAAAAAACATAAATTATTTTTAGTTTAGCCTTGAAAAAATTTAAATATAAAAAGCAGGAGGTTTTAATTAATGAATAAAAAAGATATTGCAAAAACTATTGATCATACTCTTTTAGGAGCAGATGTGACTAAGGCTGGGGTCAAGAAAAAGTGTGCTGAAGCCAGAGATTATAATTTTGCCTCAGTCTGCACGAATCCGGATCAGGTTGCCCTGGTTAAAGAGGAATTAGCTGGCTCAGAGGTTAAGGTCTGTACGGTAATTGGCTTTCCTCTGGGAGTTAATTTAAGCGAGACAAAGGCTGCAGAAGCTAAAGCAGCTGTCAGAGATGGTGCTGACGAACTGGATATGGTTATGAAGGTAGGTGCTCTAAAAGAAGGCGATTACAAAACTGTAAAAAAAGACATTGAAGCAGTTGTAGAAGCTGCTCAGGGTAAGCTGGTTAAAGTTATAATTGAAACCTGTTATTTAACAGATGAGCAGAAAGTTAAAGCCTGTGAAATTGCTAAAGAAGCAGGTGCTGATTTTGTAAAAACCTCGACCGGTTTTGGCAGTGGGGGAGCAGCTGTAGAAGATATTGTTTTAATGCGAAAAACGGTTGGAGATAAAATGGGAGTAAAGGCTTCCGGAGGTATTCACAGTTTAGAAGAGGCTCAGGCGATGATTGAGGCAGGAGCAACTAGAATTGGCGCCAGTTCTGGAGTTCAGATACTCGAAGGCTCAGAATTTAGTGGAGATTATTAAAAATAGAAGTAAATAGAATTTACATTTAGAGGTCTGTCAGAAGCTTTTTTCTGATAGGCCTTTTCTAATTTTAATTTCACTGCAAATAGTGTTAAAATTAAGATAGTATAAGAAATTTCCAAAATAACTTGACAGCCTTGGATTATATAACTATAATAGATACAACACTTTAATACTTTAACATGATAAAGGACTAAAATAATAAGGGGGAGGCAAAATAGATGAATGCATTTGTAGAAGGTGTTAGAGATATTTTACCGGCTGAACTGAGGAAAAGAAGAGCTATCTATCAGACAATAAGAGAGGTTTTTGAGGCCAATGCCTATCGGGAAGTTATCACACCAACTCTTGAGTCTTTAGAATTGTATGCAGGTATAGAAGGACTGGTTGATAAAAGTGAGATGTTTAAAGTAGTTGATGACAGGGGACAAATTTTAGTTTTAAGACCGGATCTGACAATGCCGATTGCAAGGCTGGCAGCCAGCCGTTTTCAGGATAGTCCGCGACCACTTAAATTTTCCTATTTAAGTTCAGCTTTTCAATCAAAGAATTCTCAGAGTTTAAGTCTTAAAGAAAAAACTCAAGCTGGGGTTGAGCTGATCGGCTCAGACAGTTTAGAATCTGATCTGGAAATGATTCTGCTTTTAATCAAAACAATGCAGAAAGTTGGAGTGGAAGAACCGCTGGTGGATATCGGTCATGCTGATTTAATCAACGAAATCTTTGCAGACTTGAAAATTGCTGAAACTGAAAAAAAAGAACTGCGCCAGCTGCTGGCAGCTAAAAATAAGGTTGGAATCAAAAATTATATAAAAGATATTGAAGTGACCGAAGATGCAGCAGAAGTTCTGCTGAGACTGCCTTCTCTTTTTGGTGCTCCCAAAAAGGTAGTTAAAGAATTAGAAAAAATGCCTTTATCAACGGAGACTAAAGATGCCTTAAAAACTTTAGAAAAATTATTTAATAAACTGGAAGAATTTGAGGCTCTTAAATATATTACCTTTGATCCAATGCTGATTTCCCGCCACGGCTATTATACGGGCCTGATATTTAAAGGCTATGCTAAAGGCTACAGCAACCTGCTGGCAAGTGGGGGCCGCTATGATAACCTGACAGAAAAATTTGGTGTCGAAGAGCCTGCCGTAGGCTTTGCTCTGGAAATAGAAAATCTGCTTGATTATTTAAATCGAACAGAAAATTTCAGTGAAGATCTGGAAAAAAGATTTTTAATTTCCTATCAGCAGGATAAAGACTTTAAACTTGCCTCTGAGCTGGCAGAAGATTTGAGGAATGCTGGTTTTGTTACCGAAGTATATAATGGAGCTGACAGTAAATATTTAGATTTTCAGCAGGTGGATTTTGTGATTAATCTGGAAGCTGATAATCTGGAGTTAAAACAGTATGGTGGAGCCAGTGCAAAAATTGAAAGAAACCAGAAAGAAGCATTAGAATACCTGATTTTAAACAAAATAGAGGAGTGGGAATAATGGATAATCTCTGTATTGCCATGGCTAAAGGAAGGCTGGCCAAAGAAGCAGTCAAGCTCTTCCGGGAGGCTGGATATGATTTACCTGAAAATATGCTCAAATCACGCAAATTGATTTTCGAAATAGAAAGCGAAAAATTTGAAATTATTTTAGTTAAACCGGCAGATGTACCGATTTATGTGGAATATGGTACAGCTGATCTGGGTATTGTGGGCAAAGATACCTTATTAGAAGAAAATCGTGATCTCTATGAGGTTCTGGATTTAGATTATGGCGTCTGTGAGTTCGCTCTGGCCGGGCTGCCAGATCGTAAAGATACTTTACTGGAGCGTAAGGTAGCAACTAAATATCCTGATTTTACCCGCCGCTATTTCCGCAGTAAAGGGGAACCGGTTGAGATTATTAAACTTAATGGTTCAATTGAGCTGGCACCGCTGACTGGACTGGCTGATACAATCCTGGATATTGTAGAAACCGGCAGAACTTTAAAGGAAAATGGTCTGGTAGTCTATGAGAGTATTAGAGACTTATCTGCTCGCCTGGTGGTCAACAAGGTAAGTATGAAAACCAGACAGAAGGAGATTGCTTCTATTATTGAAGCTTTAGATCAAGTAGTAAATGGAGATGATAGTAATGCTTAATATAAAAAGGATTAAAGACGGGCGAAAAAATGTGGATCAGGTTAAGGAGCTGCTGGACAGCCGTTCCGGTGATAATCTGGCTCAGTATCGAGAAATAGCGGCCGGGATTTTAAAAAATGTTCAAAAAAATGGTGACCCCGCAGTTTTAGAATACACTGCCCGTTTTGATGGGGTTGAATTTGAAGCTTCAGAGCTGGAAGTAAGAGAAGAAGAAATTGAAGCTGCACTTAAAGAAGTAGATGCTAATTTTATTCAGGCTCTAAAAAATGCAGCTGCCAATATAGAAGATTTTCATGCCGAGCAAAAGGATAGATCCTGGCAGAAGCAGAAAAAACCGGGAATTATTACCGGTCAGGTCTGCAGGCCGCTAAAAAGAGCTGGAGTTTATGTACCTGGAGGTAGAGCAGCCTACCCTTCTTCAGTTTTAATGACAGTTATCCCGGCAAAAGTGGCGGGGGTTGAAGAAATCATAATGCTGACTCCACCTGATAATGAGGGCAAGGTAAGCCCCGTTATCCTGGCAGCAGCTGAAATTGCGGGTGTTGATCGCATCTTTAAGATTGGTGGAGCTCAGGCAGTAGCTGCAGCAGCTTATGGAACTGAAACTGTACCTGGAGTTGATATTATTGTTGGCCCGGGGAATATTTATGTTTCAATGGCTAAAGAGCTGGTCTTTGGACAGGTAAAAATTGATATGATTGCCGGTCCCAGCGAAATTATGATTATGGCAGAAAAAGAATCCAATCCAGCTTATATAGCAGCTGATCTGATGAGCCAGGCTGAACATGATCCTCTGGCCTCTTCGATTCTGGTTACAGATGCACCGGAGCTGATTGAAAAAGTGGAAAAAGAATTAGAAAAACAGATCCAAAAGATGAGTAAAAAAGAAATTATTAAAGAATCACTGGAGAATTTTGGCTTGATGATTGAAGTTGAAGACCAGGAAGCAGCAGTGGAAATGATCAATCTGGTTGCCCCCGAACACCTGGAGCTGGCAGTCAAAAACCCATTTGAACTGCTGCCGGCAGTAGAAAATGCAGGTTCCATCTTTTTAGGAGAATATACTCCGGAGCCAATTGGAGATTATTATGCAGGCCCAAACCATGTGCTGCCTACAAATTCAACTTCTAGATTCTTTTCTCCCTTATCTGTACGAGATTTTGTTAAGTATTCCGGTTTTATCCACTACAGTAAAGAGGCACTTAAAGAAGCAAGTGATGATGTGATCTGTCTGGCAGAAGGTGAGGGGCTTGACGCCCATGCTAACTCAGTTAGAATTAGAAAAGAAAAATAAATTAGTTTAAATCTAAATTTAGATTTAGCATTTTAAGCTGAAGGAGGAAAAAATGAGCAGTAATAATTTAAATAACAAAGAGCAAATCTTAAAAGAACAGCTGCGGCCTGAAGTTAGAGCGATTTCTCCCTATCACGGCGAAGAAGATGACTTTGAGGTGAAAATTAACCTTTCCGGAAATGAATCACCTTTTGATCTGCCGCAGGAGATTAAGGATAAGTTTAAAAAGGAATTTGATCAGCATGATATCAATCGCTATCCGGAAATTTATTCGGAACGCCTACATCAAACTCTGGCTGATTATTTAACCAGAGAGCTGGATAAAGAGGTTAGTACTGAAGAAGTATTGGTCGGCAACGGCTCAGATGAAATACTGGATATTTTAATTAGATGTTTTGTCGAACCGGGAGAGATTGTACTCTCCCAGGCGCCTACTTTTTCGATGTATAAATATTTTACTGAGCTAAGCGGTGGTCGTTACGAAGAGCTGCCGCTGGCTGAAGACTTTGATTATCAGAATATCAAGAATAAAATTGACGAATTAAATCCCAAGCTTATCTTTTTCTGTTCCCCCAACAACCCAACCGGTGAGGTGCTGGAGAGAGAAATGATCTTAAAAGTGGCTGAATATTTTACTGGCCCGGTACTGGTTGATGAGGCTTATGCAGATTTTAATGAGATTGATCTAATGCCAGATGTCAGTGACTATCCTAATCTTGCAGTCACCCGGACTTTCTCCAAGGCTTTCGGCCTGGCAGGAATTCGTTTTGGTTATCTGTATGGAAATAAAGTTTTAGTAGAAGAACTGAAAAAAGTCTTAAAACCATATAATTTAAACTCTCTGACAGACATCCTGGCTTGTTTAATTCTGGATAATGATGATATTATAAAAGAAAGAATCGAATTTATTAAAAAAGAACGTCAGAAGCTTTATCAGAAACTGAATCAGTATCAGAAGTGGCAGCTTTATCCTTCGATGGCCAATTTTCTTTACATAGAAGGCAAAAAAACTGTGGAGTTTAAAAATATTTTAAATCAGCAGGGAATTAAGATCAGATCTTTTAGTGGTCAGCCGCCGGCGATTAGAATTACTATCGGCAGTAGAGAAGAAAATGAGGCTGTGTTAAGGGCTTTTGCAGAATTTAAAGAGCAAAATTAGGAGTGATTTATAATGAGTAAAGATCGGGTAGCAGTAGAGCAGCGAAAAACCAAGGAGACTGAAATTATTGCCAGTGTAAATCTGGATGGAAAAGGCAGAAGCGAGATTACAACAGGGATTGGGTTTTTTAATCATATGCTGGATCAAATTGCACGCCACGGGAGCATTGATCTTGAGCTTTCTGTTAAGGGGGATCTCCACATTGATCAGCACCATACAGTAGAAGATACCGGAATTGCACTGGGTAAAGCTTTTGCCAGAGCGCTAGGAGACAAAAAGGGAATCAGCCGCTTTAGCAGTGCCTTAGTTCCTCTGGATGAAACTTTAGTCAGAGCAGTTGTTGACATCAGTGGTCGTTCCTATCTCTATACTGACTTACCATTTACAAGAGAAATGGTTGGAGATTTTCCTGCGGAAATGGTAGTTGAATTTATGCGAGCTTTTGCCTTTAATGCCGGGATTACCCTTCATTTAGAAATACTACATGGTGATAATTGTCACCACCAGATTGAGGCAGTCTTTAAAGCTCTGGCCCGGGCGCTGAAAGAAGCAGTAAAAATTGAGTCAGATGAAATTCCTTCCACAAAGGGTGTGCTGTAAGTGATTGCAATAATAGATTATGGAGCCGGAAATTTAAACAGTATTCAAAAGGCACTGGAGTTTGTAGGGGAAGAGACAGTTATTTTAGAAGAGGGTGAGCAAGAAGATATAGATAAATACTCAGGTCTGGTCTTACCGGGAGTAGGTGCTTTTCCGGGAGCAATGAAAAGACTGCAGGAAGATAATTTTATAGAGTTTATTGAAAAATTTGTAGCTGCAGGCAAACCTTTTTTAGGAGTCTGTCTGGGAATGCAGCTTTTATTTGAATGGGGATTTGAGGATCAAAAAACTGCAGGACTTGGACTGCTCAAGGGAAATATTACTAAAATGGAAACCGAATACAAGATTCCTCATATGGGCTGGAACCAGCTGCAGATAATTAAAAATGACCCTTTATTTAAAGGGCTGCCGGAAAATCCTCATTTTTACTTTGTCCATTCCTATCAGCTGACAGAGGTTACAGACCAGGTTCTGGCCACAGTTGGCTATGGGTCTACAGTACCAGCAGTTGTCAGGCAGGATAATGTAATTGGATTTCAGTTTCACCCCGAAAAAAGTGGAGATAATGGGATTAAACTTTTAGAGAATTTTAGGGAGCTGTTATAGATGATAGTATTACCGGCAATTGATTTAAAAGCAGGTGAGGTGGTCCGGCTGAAGCAGGGAGATTTTGAGCGCAAGACTGTTTACAGCCAGAATCCTTTAGAGATTGCAGAAAGTTTTGCTGCTAAAGGAGCAGAATGGCTGCACTTAGTTGATTTAGATGGTGCTTCTGCAGGTGAAAACAAAAATTTTAATGTAATCAAAAAAATTGCAGCCGAGACTGAGCTTAAAATCCAGACCGGAGGCGGAATCCGCAAAAAAGAGGATGTAAAACGTCTGCTGGATCTGGGAGTTAAACGGGCAATTATCGGAACTCTGGCAGTTAAAGATCCGGAAACTCTATCCGAAATACTCGCAGAATTCGGAGCCGAAAGCATTTTAGTCAGTATTGATGCTCGCGATGGTAAAGTTGCGACTTCGGGCTGGCTGGAAGCAAGCGAAAGAAATATGTTTGATTTTGCTAAAGAAATGGAAGCTCTGGGGGTTAAATATATTTTATATACAGATATTGGACGGGATGGAATGCTCAGTGGGCCTGATTTTTCAGGATTAAAAAAATTAAAAGAAGAGACCAATCTAAATATTATTGCTTCTGGTGGAATCAGCTCCAATCAGGATTTATATGATCTGGCAGCAGAAGATTTTTACGGAGCAATTACCGGTCAGGCAATTTATCAGGGTAAAGTAGATTTAGAAAAAGCACTAATAAAGCTGGGTGAAAATAATGCTTAAAAAAAGAATTATTCCCTGCCTGGATATCAAAGATGGCAGAGTAGTTAAAGGTGTAAATTTTGTTGAATTAAGAGATGCTGGTGACCCGGTGGAATCAGCTAAAGAATATAATGATCTGGGAGCAGATGAACTTGTCTTTTTAGATATAACTGCCACCAAAGAAAAACGTAAAACTTTAGCTGAGCTTGTAGAAAAAGTGGCTGCTCAGGTTTTTATACCACTGACAGTTGGTGGTGGAATCAGGACAGTAGAGGATATGCAGTTTATTTTAAGAGCAGGAGCAGATAAGGTTTCTGTAAACTCTGCTGCGGTCAAAAATCCGGAGCTGGTACGTAAAGGAGCGCTTAAGTTTGGTTCCCAGTGTATTGTCGGAGCTGTTGATGCAGCAAAAAGAGAATCAGGAGCAGGCTGGGAGATTTTCATTCATGGAGGCAGTAAAGAGACTGGAATTGACCTGATTGAATGGGTCAAAGAACTGGAAGAACTGGGAGCAGGAGAGATTCTTTTGACCAGCATCAATTCTGATGGTACCAAAGATGGCTTTGATCTGGAGATGCTAAAAGCTGTGACAGCCGCAGTTAATATACCGGTTATTGCCTCCGGTGGTGCCGGCAGTATCCAGCACTTTGTGGATGTTTTTAAAGAAACCGGAGCCGATGCTGCACTGGCGGCCTCAATTTTTCACTTTGGAGAAATTGCAATTAGAGATGTAAAAACTGAACTGGAAGCAGAGAAGATTCCAGTCCGAATCGAAGAAAGAAAATAGAGTTTTGGATTTTTCAAAAGCTTATATTAATAAAATAAATTTTAATAGGTTTTAAGAATTGTAGACCAGAGAGGACAGGTGGTTGAGTGTTAGAAGTAATAGATAAATTAGATGAGATTAATTTTAAATATAATAAGCAGGGATTAATGCCTGCTATTGTTCAGGATTATCAGACTAAAGATGTACTAATGGTGGCCTATGTTAATGAGGAATCACTCAAATTGAGTTTAGAAAAGGGAGAAACAGTCTTTTACAGCCGCTCCCGCCAGGAATTATGGCATAAGGGAGAAACTTCTGGTAATACCCAGGAGATTAAAGAAATTTATTATGACTGTGATCAGGATACAATATTATTTACGGTTGACCCCGCAGGACCAGCCTGTCATACAGGTGAAAACTCCTGCTTTTTTCGTAAAATTGCAGAGGATACAGATTTAAAAGCCAAAAAGATGATGAAAATGGAGCAGCAGGCCCAGAATATAGAAGCTGAATTTGAAACAGAAAAAGTTGTGGATTTTCTTTATGATTTAATTTTGAGTCGGAAAGAAGAAATGCCCGAAGGCTCCTATACCACCTATCTGTTTGAAGAGGGTATAGATAAAATTTTAAAAAAGGTTGGCGAAGAATCAGCGGAAGTAATAATTGCCTCCAAAAATGAGCCAGACGAAGAATTAGTTTACGAAACAGCAGATCTGGTTTATCATATGCTGGTTTTACTGGCCGAAAGAGGAATTAATCCCGACCAGATAAGAGAAGAACTAAAGAAACGACATAAGTAGAATATATAGGTACCTAAATGTAACTAAATATCAAAGGCAGTTCTGTATTCTAGAGCTGTCTTTTTTCTATTATTATGGTATAATATAGTAAATAGTCATTATTATTTTAATAAGCATTTTTTACAGAAAGTGGGTAAAATCATCATAAATAAAATTAAATTGACCACAAACATTTTAAGAGATTTTGATATATTTTTGGACAGGATTCTAGAGGATAAAGTACGGATTAGCAAAACTCAGGAGTTTATTAATGGTGGTAAGCTGGTTGAATTAAATGAGTTTATGAAGACAGATCGACTTGATAGTTGTCATAATAGAACACCGCAGTATAAATATCTACTTTTACATTTATTTTATAATATAGCGATTGCAGGTAAAATTTTAAAAATCGATTACAGCCGAAGCACAAAATATTTAATAAAAGATAAAAACTTTGAGTCTTATAAAAAATTGTCTGAGTCAGAAAAATATTTATTTTTACTAGAAACATTCTGGCTGGACTGTGACTTGGAAAAGATGCAATCACCTAAAACAAATACAAATATTGAGTTTAACTTAGAAAATTATTTAGATAAACTAATGGATCGGAAACAGCTTATATTCAATGATCAGCTTAAATATCATCTGGGTGCATTTTTAAAATATCTAAATTATTTGGGACTGTGGAAGGTAGATTTTTTAAAATTAAAATTAACAGAGATTGGAGAGTTAATTGCCCCGGTTCTGCTTAACAAATGGCCTTTTAATGATTGTAATCTACCGTTATTAAGAAAACTTGGCCATGATTTTGGTATTTATGGAGCCAGAATGGCTTTTCAAGATCCTTTCTGGTTTGACTTTGTTGATATTTTTCCAGAGATTAATGGTACAATCCCAAGAGTTGTAGTTAAAAAATTAACTGGTAATTATATTTTCAAAATTAAACTGGGTAAAATCTGGCGTAAAGTAAAAATTGCAGCTTCAGCCACACTTGCCGATCTACATTTAATGATTCAGGATGCTTTTGATTTTGATGATGATCATCTTTATTCCTTTTTCCTGTCAAATAAGCCCTGGGATGGATCCGGTTATGGTCGACCAGAAGAAGGAATGGGCTTTAATGCTGCAGAGAAAAGACTTTTTGAACTGGGAATGGAAGTAGGTCAGGAGTTTCTTTATATTTTTGATTATGGAACCGAATGGAGATTTAAAATTAAAACTGAAGCATATATAGATGAGGAAGAAATTAAAGAGCCTGAAATTATTGATATTAGGGGAGAAAGTCCGGATCAGTATGGTTTTTAGGAAGGGGCAGTCGGATGGAAAAACTATTTAATAAATTTAAATACATAATAATTATTTTATTGGCTTTGATAATGATTTATATTTTTTCAGGACAATATACAAATGTCAAAGAAGTGGTGGAAGACAAATATAACAGTCGCCAGCAGTTAGTAGAGAAAAATATTCTGCAGACTGTAAATTATATTGATAATGCCTACAAAATTGTAGAGCAGCAGTTAAATCAGGAGATGAGAGAATATTCAGAGCAGATGGTTGCAAAGTACAGAGAAAATCCAGATGTGATGGAATGGGATTTATTAGAACTTAAGCAGCAGTTTCCTAGTTATGACATTTATATAATAGATCAGAGTTTAAAAATAATCAAAACTACATACAAAGAAGATCTGGGACTTGATTTTTCTAAATTTAGCAGTTTTGCTTCTGTTTTAAGAAATCGAATGCAGGGAAATGAATTTGAAGTTGATCGAATTGATCTGTCAACTCAGGCCGGAGAAATAAAAAAATACAGTTATATGCCCAGCCCTGATCACCAATATTTATTTGAATTAAGTGTCAGTATTGAAGATCAATATCCATCTTTTCAGAGTTTAAATCTGTTTAAAGATGCAACTGCTTTAACTTCGGAATATGAGATGGTAGAAGATATTTCTTTTTACAGTGTGGAGCCTTTAAATTATGAGGTTGCCAAGATTAGAAATAGCAAAAAGCCGTATATAAATCCGGATGTACCAGAATTCGAAGAAGAACTTGCCCGGCAGACGGTTATCAGTAATTCCAGACAGGAGGCTGCAGCCAAGATAGATGGTGTGAAGTATCACTATCGATTTTTTCCTGCTTTAGTAAGTGAAGGAGAAGGGGAACAGGGATGGAACTCCTATGTAGTTGGAATTGTTTATAATAAGCAGATAATGCAGAATGAGATTAGCAGTCACCGCCGCTTATTTGCCGTTAATATTGTTTTACTGGCAGCTCTGTTTGCCAGCTTTATTGCAGTAGTGGTTTATTTATTAAGAAAGTTTGAACACCAGGCCTATCATGATAAATTAACCGGTCTGGCAAATAGAAAGTATTTTGTAGAAAAGTTTCAGAAATTAAAAGAAAAAGCTGATTTTTCCGGTAAGAATATTGGCCTTGTTTTTATAGATATTGATAGATTTAAGGAAATTAATGATAATTATGGACATGACATAGGAGACAGGGTTTTAGAAAATATTGCCTCCCGCATGGAAAATAATTTGAAAGAAACAGATATTACGGCCAGAATGGGTGGAGATGAATTTGTGGTTGCCCTCTCCGATTTAGATTCTAAAACCAAAATCATCAAAGTAGCAAAAAGATTAATTAAAGAACTTAAAAACCCACTTATTATTGATGAGAAAGAGATTGCGATTAGTGTAAGTGCAGGTGTCAGTTTTTATCCTGATGACAGTCAGGAGTTAGAAAAACTTATTAAAAACGCGGATGCAGCAATGTATAAGGCAAAAAGAAAAGATAGTGATATAGAAAGTAATTAAAATTAATTATTGAAATTATATGGTGCAGGGAGTATAAAATATTCTATACTCTCTGCCCATATTTTTTTGCCTTTTAATTTAAGTATGTTAAAATTTAAATAAGTAAGCTCTAAATCAAAAATTAATCAAGCAAAAATGGGAGGAAAGGAAATGAAGATAACATACGAATCAATAGGAGAAATAAGGTCACCATTTATGGCTCCTGAGGGAACTCCTATCCAACCAACGGCTGCAGGAGCTGCTGCAGGAAGAATCGAATTACTACCTGAATATCAGGAAGGACTAAAGGATCTGGCAGGTTTTTCTCATTTAATATTATTATATCACTGTCATCAGGCTGGAAAAGCTTCTTTGACAGTCAAACCATTTATGGAGAATAAAGAGCATGGGATTTTTTCAATTAGAGCTCCCAGCCGCCCCAATTCAATTGGTCTTTCGATTGTTCAACTGGAAAAAATCGAAGCTAATATTTTATATATTAAAGATGTTGATATACTGGATAAAACCCCTCTGCTGGATATTAAGCCCTATGTACCGGAATTTGATAGAAGAGATGAGGTTAAAATCGGCTGGATGGAAGCAAATATCAATAAACTTTCTTCTGTTAAAGATGATGGCAGATTTGCTGATAACTAAAATTTGATTTTATCCAGATATTTCTGTAGCTTAGAGTAAGGAAGAAGTAGATGGAGCAAAAATTAAATGATTATATTTTGTTAGGAGTTTAAAAGATATGAATAAATATTTTAATGTCATGGCATTTCCAGCTGGACCAATCTGCAATTTAGACTGTGATTACTGCTATTATCTAAATAAAACAGAACTATATCCAGAAGAGAATAACTTTCAGATGACCGAAGAAATATTAGAGAAATATATTAAACAATATATAGAATCTCAGCCGGGTCCAATGGTGAATTTTGGCTGGCAGGGAGGAGAGCCTACCTTGAGAGGACTCGATTTCTTCAAAAAAGCAGTAAAACTACAGAAAAAGCATGCGCCTGAGGGCTGGAAGATAGAAAATTCAATCCAGACCAATGCAGTTTTAATTGATGATCAGTGGGCAAAATTTTTAAAAAAGAATAATTTTTTGGTAGGAGTAAGTCTAGATGGGCCAGCAGAGCTGCATAATAAATATAGAAAAGATAAAAATGGAGAAACAACTCATCAAAAAGTTATGGCTGGGCTGGAAAAACTAAAAAAATATAAGGTGGAATATAATATTCTGGCAGTAGTAAATGAAGCTAATGCTAAAAAACCGGAAGAGGTTTATCAATTTTTCAAAAGAATTGAAGCTGATTTTATGCAGTTTATCCCTATTGTTGAGCAGGATAATGAAGGAGATATAATATCTCGATCGGTGGATTCAAAAGAGTACGGCAAATTTTTAATTGGGGTATTTAACCAGTGGCTCAATGATCTGGGAGATATTTATGTCCAGATTTTTGAAGAAGCTTTATCAGCCTGGGCAGGGTTTGGAGCAAATCTCTGTGTGTTCAGTAAGGAATGTGGTAAGGCTTCAGTAATGGAGTATAATGGAGATTTGTATTCCTGTGATCATTATGTTGAATCGGAGCACAGACTGGGTAATGTTAATGAAATTGATATTTTAGAGATGATGGACTCTAAACAGCAGCAGAAATTTGGTAGAGCAAAGCGAGAGCAGTTAAACCCAAAATGTTTAGAATGTAGATATTTATTTTTCTGTCATGGCGGCTGCCCTAAAAACAGAATTATAAATACAGGAGATGAGTACAAACTGAATTATCTCTGTGAGGGATATAAGCTGTTTTTTGATTATATTGAGCCCTTTATGAGAAAGTTAGCTCAGATGGTCCAGCAGAGGAAGTCTCCAATTTTAATGCGAAAAGAAATGCAGAAGCTTTACAGAGAAAAATGGGATGTCTGCAGGAATGATAGCTGTCCCTGTGGAAGTGGTAAGAAATATAAAAAGTGCTGTTTATAAAATTAGTTCAAAGATTTAGCTTAGGATTGTAGTTTGTTTACTTTCTTTATTAATTTAATCCTATATAATGTAGCTACAAATACATCTAATAACTTTATAAGACAATAAGAAAGGATGATATTTATGAAGAAAGTAGTTAAAAAAGCAGCCGGAGCTGGTGCAGTAGTGGGAACTGCTGTAGCCTATGGCTCACTGTTAGTTAACACCTGGTCCTAAAAGTTAATTAATGTAATTAAAAGTCATTATGCCCCTCAAAATAATTTTAGTCTTATTAAAAAATTATTAAGAGGGGAATTTTTTTGTGAAGAAACACTTTGCAAATGGTGAAAATTATTTATCTAAAACTTCATTCATGCTTCCACTGCGATAGCCCTCTAAATCAAGAGTTATATATGTATAACCAATATCTTTTAATTTATTAACTATTTTATCTTTCTTTTTTAACATTAAGGGAAGGTCCTCGGGCAGTACCTCAATTCTTGCAGTGTTTTGATCATGATGCCTGACTCTAAATTGACTAATTTCCTGATTACGCATAAATCTTTCTGCCTGATCTACCATTTCGAGTTTTTCCACAGTAATTTGATCACCATAGGGAAAACGAGAGGAAAGACAGGCAAAAGCCGGCTTATTCCAGGTTGGTAAATTGTATTCTTTAGATAAAGCCCTGATGTCATCTTTTGTCATTTCTGCTTCTTTGAGAGGACTTTTTACTTCCATTTCTCTGGCCGCCTGCATACCCGGTCGATAATCATGAAGATGATCATCATAATTTGAGCCGTCCAAAACATAATTATATCCTTTTTGTTCAGCCACTTTTATAACTTCTGAAAAAAGCTCTTTTTTGCAGTAATAACACCTTTTTTGATCATTTTTTACAAAGTTTTCATTATCCAATTCTGTGGTGTGAATTAAATGATGTTCAGCTCCGATCTTAAGAGCAAGTTTTTTTGCTTCTTTTTCCTCTTCCGACGGATAGGTTTCTGCACAGGATGTTACAGCAAGTACATTTTCCTTTCCCAGGACTTCTACAGCTGTCTTTAATAAAAAAGTGCTATCTACTCCTCCAGAGAAGGCAACAGCAGCTGATTCCAGTTCTCTTAGTATTTTTTTTAGTTTCAAAAATTTATCTTCTAAATTCTCCAAATTTAATAACCTCCCGCAAAATACTTTCTTTTAATTTTTTCAGTCATCTTTTAGGCAAAACCGAATAAATCGATAGAGATTAAAGTAAAGATATCATATTTAAACTGATTTTGTCAAAAAAATGATCGATTTAACTAGATAAAATGAGTCCATTCCTCAGCAATTCTGCAGAAACTTCTCAAAAAGCAGGGGAATTAATTTTTATCTTTAATTATGAATTAACAGCTTAAAAATAGAGGAAGGGGTAAAACTTATGAAAACTGTAATTATTGGTGGAAGTGGTCATATTGGTTCCTATTTGGTGCCAGAGTTAGTTAAAGCCGGACACCAAGTTGTAAATGTTTCTCGTGGTCAGAGTCAGCCTTATGTTAATGATAAAGCCTGGAATAAGGTTGAACAGGTAAAGATGGATCGGGATCAAAAAGCTGACTTTGCAGAAAAGATTGCAGCGATGAATGCCGATATTGTTGTTGACTTAATTAATTTTAAGCTCAAAGATACTAAAAAAATGGTAGATGTTTTAAAGGATACAAAGTTATCACATTATTTATTTTGTTCTTCTATCTGGGCCCATGGCAGAACTGAGTTATTAGCAGCTGATCCAAATACAATCAAAAAAGAAGCCCTGGATGATTATGGATTAAATAAATTTCAGAGTGAACAGTATTTAAAAGAAGAGTATCGTAGAAATGATTTCCCAGCAACAATTATTATGCCCGGACAAATTTCAGGGCCAGGCTGGTTAATTATCAGTCCTTTTGGCAATATAGATCCTGAAGTATTTGAAAAGATCGGACAGGGAGAAAAGATATACCTGCCCAACTTTGGCATGGAAACCCTGCATCATGTCCATGCTGCTGATGTTGCCCAGATGTTTTTTAAAGCTATTGAGCACCGAAATCAGGCATTAGGTGAAAGTTTCCATGCAGTTGCTGAGGATTCCTTTACTTTATATGGTTATGCAAAGGCAATGTATGAATTCTTTGATCAGGATCCAGATATTGAATTTTTAGACTGGAAAAAATGGTGTGATTATATAGATGATCAAGAACAGACTGAACAGAGTTATTATCATCTTGCCAGAAGTGGGTTTTTCTCAATTGAAAATGCTAAAAAACTGATCAACTATCAGCCTCAGTATTCCACCCGGGAAACCGTTGAAATAAGTATTAAAAGCTATCTTGAAAGAGATGTTATAAAAATCGAGAAATAAAGGTTAAAGATGAGCTGGCTGACCTGATTCGTTATTTTATTTTTATCAGATTGAGACGCTGGTTCTGGAAGTTAAGCAGCCTTCTTTATTTTAAAATGATGATTAATGATTATTTTTTAAACTTTCATTTAAGTTATTGATAATATATAATATAGTTAAGCATTAAAGAAAAAGGAGGCTGCTTACAATGGCCAGAATTCCATATGGCGTCAGTAGTTTTTCGCGTCTACAAAAAGAAAACTATATCTATATTGATAAAACAAAACATATTGAAACCCTGGAAAGTTATGGTGAACCATATATATTCTTTTTAAGACCGAGGAGATTTGGTAAGACACTTTTCCTATCAACCTTAGAGAACTATTATGATATTCAGGAAAAAGAAAACTTTGATCAGCTTTTTGGAGATTTATATATTGGCCAGAATAAGACCGAGCTTGCCAACAACTATTATATACTTAAATTTGATTTTTCTGGTGTTGAAACTTCAGAGCCAGAAAAGATATATGATAATTTTAACCATTTAATTTTGGAAGCTATCAATACTTTTATTAATAAATATCAAATTGAAGTTGATTATCGAGAAGCACCGGGGAGTGCAATAGCTACTCTATCAAGTTTTTTAGAAGCAGTACAATATGAAATTGATAATAAAATATATCTTTTAATAGATGAGTACGATCACTTTGCCAATGAAATTTTAAGTTTTACCTCAATAGATAAATTTGAAGATACAGTTAGCAAACAGGGATTTTTGCGTAAATTTTTTGAAGTTATAAAAAAGAAAACAGGTTCAATAATTGATCGCCTTTTCGTTACGGGTGTCAGCCCGATTACCTTAGACAGTATGACCAGTGGTTTTAACATAGCTAAAAATAAGACTATGGACAGTAATTTAAATACAATGATGGGCTTTACTGAAAAAGAAGCTCGCTATTTAATCGAAAAATCTCTACCTGATTATGATCTTGATTCAATGCTGCAGAGGTTAAAAGAATATTATGATGGCTATTTATTTACACCTCGAGCTAATGAACGAGTTTTTAATACAGATATGCTATTATATTATGTCAGTGAATATTTAATTGACAATACTGAGCCTTCAGAGCTGATTGACAGCAATATATCCAGTGATTACTCAAAACTGCAGAATCTTTTCAGTCTCAAAGATAGAAAACAAAATTATGAAATCTTAGAAGATATTCTGGCCGGGAATGATCAGAGGGGTAAGGTAACAGTAGAATTTAATCTGCAGCGGAGATTTACCAAAAAGGATTTTTTATCTTTATTGTTTTACCTGGGATTTTTAACCATTGACCGGGAAGAGGATGGCTTTATCTATTTTAGAGTTCCCAATTATGCGGTTAAGGAAATCTATTTTGATTATTTTAATTCCATAATTAGCGAAGAAACTTCATTTGATTCCCTCGAAATTGAGGCGTCAGTTGTAGAAATTCTAAAAAATGGAGATATCAATCCGTTTATTGAGAAAGTCGAAGCCACTCTGGCTGCTCTCTCCAATCGAGATTATATTAAATTTGATGAAAAATATATTAAGATTTTAATTTTTTCCTATCTAAATCTAACCCAACTTTCGATAGTCAAAAGTGAGTATGAGGTAGCAGAAGGATATCTGGATTTAGCTTTGCTGAGAAGAAATAAGGGAAAAGGTAATTATGATGCTCTAATCGAGCTTAAATATATTAAAGCTGCGGATTATAAAGAAAAAGGAGAAGCTTTAGTTGAGCAAAAATTAAACGAGGCTTCGGAACAGCTGGCGCGTTACAGCAGAGCAGTAGAGTTTAAAGATAGAAAAGATCTAAAAAAATGGGCCCTGATCTTTGCCGGTACGGATGCAGCTGCCGTAGAAGAAATTGAATAAAAAATTTAGCCTTCTTTTTAGTTATGTTTCAAATCATAACTTCCAAGAAGGCTTTTTAGATATTAAAGCACATTCCCCGCGAAATATTCAACTGCCTGAATCACGGCCATTTTCTTAACTTTATTATCATTAATTTTTTCTGATTTATAAAGTCCCAGGGCACAGTAGAGACCGGTATAATAATGTGGATTCCAGCCCGGGTTATAATATTCGGCAAAAAGTCGGTAAAGGTAGCTGGTAGTATCCTTAAAGTTATTTTCTAAATTGTAAAAGAGAAAAGTCAAATTCTCTTGATAACTTTCCAGAGAAAAATCATCTTTAAACTGCTGATAAGTTTCTGCAATTTTAGTTTCTTCTTTATTAGCTTCAGCAATCTCCAGTCTTTTTTGTTCAATTGATTTACTGCCAAAATAATCTTCTAAAATGCTGTAGGGAGGAAGCTCCTGATAAAATGAGCTATCTTCCAGCATAAAAAAGGTGTAATAAGTTATCATGTGGTGCAGGTTAACTATGCCGCTGCCGGAAGCTGCTCTTAAACCCAGTTCTTCGAGCTTCTCTGAAGCTGGTTTTTGGCGTTTTACTTGATCAGAATTATATTTACCCCGGTAGCTGTAGCGGCAGAGATACATAACATAACTTAAAACTCCTGTTGCTGCCACATCTTTGTGATGATTAACCAGATCTCTTATAACCGGGAAGAAACAGCTTACACTGTGTCCCAGGCTGTCTGGAATCCTTTCCAGACCGAGATTAAGTAGATATTTTTTTAACTGTTCCGGCTGCTTTTCCAGAATTCCAAGAGCATAATAAAATGCATTATGGCTATTCCCATTATTTATTTCTTCGCCCAGTTTATTATAGGTTTTTTGATTTATTTCACCTTCTTTATAACCGCTGCCGTCCGCTTCAAGATTAATAAAATGTCTTTCCGATAAGCCGAGCAGGACAACCCTGGCAATCTCCAGTTCGGATTCTCTGGAAAAATAATTTTTCTGAGAAAGTTCCCTCAAAAAAAGACTCATTTTGACAAAATGAAAAGATCCATAGCGCAGGCTGCATTCCATCAGCATTAATGGTAGTAAATCTTCAATTAATGAGGTCAGCGAAAAACTGTTGTTAGTTTCTAATTCTTTGAGGTATTTTTTAACCTCCTGCTGGTTGTGATTAATTATCGCTTTTTTGAGTTGGGAATCCATTGTTTTCTCACTCCTTATGATAATTAGTTTTTAATTTCCTATTCATATTCTATCATATCTAAACCAGAGATAAAATGCCCAACTCTTTAAGCATTAGAATTGTTTACTGTCATTAAAATTTACATTAGATTGGAATTATTTCTCTAATTTAAATCTCAAAATCTGATCATCATTCTCACGCGGTCTACCCCGGCCATCAAGATTATTGGTTAAAAAGTAAAGATATCCATCCGGACCAACTACAGCTGTTCTGATCCGACCATAAATTGAATTTCCCCTACCATTATTAAATAAATGTTCAATACTTTCCACATTATATTGATCACTGTTTCTATTAAGTCCAATTCTGACCAGCGATTCGCTGCGCAGGGTTCCCACATATAATTTACCCTGATAAAAAGTGATTCCAGAAGGAGGAACAGAATTTTTCCACATGATTAGAGGATTTGCATATTCGCCATCTTCAAAATAACCAATTTTGTCCGGCCAGCCGAAATTGCTTCCTGCCTCAACAACTTTAATTCGATCTTTTGCCCTTAAGCCATCTTCTCCAGAAGGACCGTGATCAGAGATAAAGAGATCTCCTGTTTCTGGATGCCAGGCAATTCCCTGAGGATTACGGTGGCCCAGACTGTAAACTGGAGAGTTTCCAAATGGATTATCAGCAGGAATTGTACCTTCTGGAGTCAGACGCAGAATTTTGCCTCCCAGGTTATTTAAATCCTGAGCAATTTCTCGATTAAAGGTATCTCCAGTTGTAATATAGAGCATTCCATCTGGACCAAAGGCAATTCGTCCTCCATTATGATTGTTTCCGGCGGGAATCTGATCAATGATAATTTCTTCTTCAACTGCCTGGTTACCCTGATCAGTAAACCTGGAAACTCTATTGTATAGCTCTCCATTACTGCTGGTATAGGTATACATCAAATAAATATAGGGTTTTTCTGGAAAATCAGGGTGGTGGGTCATTCCCATTAAACCCCCTTCACCGTGAGATTCAATATTTAGTTCCAGATAGGCTTCATTCTTTAGTTTTCCATCTACAACCTGCAGCACTGTGCCATCTCTTTCGGTAATTAAAGCTCGCTTACTTTCCGGCAGAAAAACTAATTCCCAGGGGACATTAAGATTCTGCTGCCAGGCTTCAACTTCAATACTATCTGGATTCAGTATATATTCATCTTCTACCTTCTGAGGAAACTGACCGACTCTAATCTGTGCCTGAACTGAAAGTGATAAAGTGAGAATTAACGTTAAGATTATAAAAAACGCTTTCCTTTTCATATTTACTCCCTCCAGATTTTTGTAATTAAATATTCGAAGTTTCTTTCATCTTTATTTCTAATTATATTACTTACAGGTGCTGATTTCTAAAAAGCGTTTAACATTTTCAGAAAATTATTTACAGGCTGTTAATTTACAATTTACAATGCTGTAATAATCGGGTGATATGATTGAGTAGAGGAACAATTTAGGAAGGGGGGAAGTAAACTATGAATAAAATTGGAGATATTTGTAGAGAAAATAGAGGAGTGACAGTACCAATTTCTGCCAGGACCAAAAATCTGGTAGACATTTTTAACCTTAATAATATCCAGAGTATTGTTGTACTTAAAGAAGAGCGGGCAGCTGGATTGGTTATGAGAGATAAGCTTTTTTATCGTCTGGGCAGTAGATTTGGCTATAATCTATATATGCAGAAAAATGTAAACGTAGTTATGGATAGTAAGCCGCTGATTATAGATTTTGATGAGCCGGTTCTTAAAGTTTCTCAAATAGCAATGAGGCGTCCACAGGAAAAAATTTATGATTCAATAATAATTACTAAAAATAATAAATACTACGGTATTTTGTCGATTAAAGACCTATTAATAGAAGTTTCAGAATTAAAGATAAAAACTGCCAGAAACGCTAACCCCTTAACTGGTCTGCCCGGGAACTTAACTATAGAGTCTGAAATAAAAGAAAAAATAAAAAGCGGAGAAAAGTTTTCTGTTCTTTATCTGGATCTTGATAATTTTAAAGCATATAATGACAGTTATGGTTATCGTAAAGGTGATGAGGTTATTAATTACACTGCAGAAGTACTTAATAACTGTGCTCAAAAAATTATGGGGGAGACTTTTCTCGGGCATATTGGAGGAGATGATTTTGTAATAATCACTGAGGCTGAAGATGATGAATACCTGGCAGAATTAATCATTGAAAAATTTGATGTAGGGATTTGTAGATTTTTTAAAAGCAAAGACGTATTGAGAGGATATATTGTTTGTCCTGATCGTCAGCATAAAATTGTTAATATTCCTCTGACTTCAATTTCAATTGCGATAGTTTTGAATAGTGATAGAAAGTTAAAAAATCATCTAGAAATTAGTGATCGAGCTGCAGAATTTGATGCTGCTGGCTGAGCTTCATGACCTGGGAAAAATAGTTATTTCGAATGATATTTTATTTAATGATGGTCCTTTAAATGAAAGTGAGTGGCAGCAGATCAAAGAACATCCGGTGACAGGTTTTCAAATTGCCTATACTTCTTTAGATATGGTCGATGTAGCGGAAGGAATATTAACTCATCATGAGTGGTGGGATGGAAGTGGTTATCCTCTGGCTTTAAAAGGAGAAGATATACCTCTGGCAGCCAGGATAATTGCCTTAGTTGATGCCTATGATGTAATGAAATATGGACGAAATTACAAAAAGGCAATGAGTGACCAGGAAATCATCGAAGAGTTAACGATAAGCTCCGGGATTCAGTTTGATCCACTTTTAGTAAAGATGTTTATTGATTTAAATTTCAAGTAAGTCACTTAAAACTAAATAGGTTGTAATCTTAAGACAGTTTCTATTTTTAGATGAAACTGTTTTTTATTATTGACAAACTAACAATCGTTAGTTATAATTAAAAGATAATAGATGATTGAAGTAAATTAATTATTAGATAAGATTTTAAACTGGAGGTGAAAAGATGGCTTCTACTAGAGAAAAAATTTTAAATGAGTCATTAGATTTATTTGCAGAAAATGGATACCATGGAACTTCAATGCGAGAGATAGCTAAAGCAGTTGGAATTAAGGGCAGTTCAATTTATAATCACTTCAGCGGTAAAGAGGAGATTTTTTCAGAACTCTTTAATTATCTGGCACCTCTAAATTTGAAGTCCGGAAAATTTAGGACCAAACTTCAGGCAGCAGAAGTTGATCCATTTGAAACTCTTAATTATTTTGGCGATATTGTAATTAAGGAGATGCAGAATCAAAAGAAAGTCAAACTTCTAAAAATGATGCTTAAGGAGAATAATAATCCGGTTGTTAAAAAACAACTTCAGGGTAGAATGGAAAATAACATAGAAAGAGTTACTATTTTCTTTACTGGACTACAGCAGGAGGGGAAAATTAGAAGTGATTTAGATCCAGAATTTACAGCAAATGAATTTGTCGGTGATCTGATATATTACAGAATGCGGTATTTACTTTTTGAACTCGACAGTTTTGAAGAATTGAAAACAGCTACCAAAAAGCATATTAGTTTTTTCTGGGAGAATATCAGAGACAATTAAGGAGGAGGAAAAAATGCTTAAAAAAATTACGATTTTCTTTTTAATATTATTCTTTTTTATATCTCAGCTCAGTCTGGCTCAAAAATTAGATGGAAATCAGGTCTTAGAAAAGGTAGAATCTTCGCGGCAGGCGAAAAGCCATAAGATGAAAATGGAAATGGAATTATACAGCAGTTCTGGTGATATGAGAAGCAGAGAACTTAATAATTATCGACTGGAAGGGGAAGTTGAGCGGTCTCTAATGCAGTTTGCTGAACCTGCTGATATCAGCGGCACCGCCTTTTTGCTGTTAGATGATCAGGCTAATAATCAGGAAGATATGTATTTATATTTACCAGCTCTGGGTTCGGTTAGGAAAATATCGGGCAGCCAGAAAAACGGTAATTTTGTTGGCTCAGATTTGACCTATAATGATCTCAGTATTTTTAGTGGAGCTAATTTTAGAGATAATTATCAGGCAGAAATGATATCGGAAGATAATGGGATAATTGAGCTGCAACTGGAAATTACTGATCCTGATATTGACTACAGCTATGGCAAAATGTGGGTCAGAAAAGACCTCTGGCTGGCAGAAAAAATAGAGTATTATGATCAGCAGGAGGAGTTGTTAAAGGTTATCACTTTAAGTAACTTTGACGAAATTGATGGTAACCGACTGGCCCGCAGAATAGAGGTAGAAAATATTCAAAAAGAAAGCAGAACAATTTTAAAGCTGGTGGAAGTAGATTTTGATCCAGAACTTGACCCCGGTATCTTTACAACCCGCTATCTGCAGCGTCAATAAGTCAATAAGTTAATTAGTCTGCAGAATTTTGAGGAGGTAAGCAATAATGAAAAATATCAGCCCAAAAATCAAACTAAATGATTTATTTTCTATTTTAGTTTTGACTTTAATTTTAAGCCTTGTTCTTACATTTAACCTGAGTGCAGCTTCTTACAGCGGAGAAATGAGTACTTCTCTTATCTATGAACAGGAAGCTGAGCGCTGGCAGGATCAAAGTTGGCTGGAACTGGATTTTCAGCAGGATCTGGGAGCAGATTTAAACTATTATTTAAAAGGGAGCTTAAGTTTAGATAGCTATTATCAGCAGAATCAAAAAGAAAGAGAAGTTGATTTTGAGCTTAAAGAAGCCTATCTAAATTATTATACATCTAAGATTGACTGGAGGCTGGGTAGACAAAATTTTAGCTGGGGCAGTTCCTATAATATTAATCCTCTCAATTATTTTAATCCAATTGATCAGGGTGCAATTGATCCTTTTCAGAGTCGGGAGGCAGTTGATGGAATCAGAGCAGCCTATTATCCTAATTTTAATTGGAAGCTGACAGGGGTTTTAACTCAACATGCAGAAATTGATGAACTGCAGACTGCAGTCCAGGTAATCCGCAGGCGCTGGCGGGGTTATGATCTTGCTGCCTCTGTTTTTAGTGGCAATAGCCTGCAGTCGGTTCCCGGGGCGAGCGATTTTTATCCTGAAGTTAACAAAATTGGATTTGATTTTAAGGGAGATTTCAGCAGCAAGAATATAGGTCTTTTTTCCGAAGTTGTCTACAGTGATTATCAGGATTCCAGGCTGGAAAGTACCAATGAGTTAATCATTGGTCTGGATTATAAATTCGATAATAATCTTTATCTTCTGGGACAATATTATTACCAGCAGCTGCCTCCTGTCCAGGCGGAAGCAAATCAGCTGCTAATTTTGAGGGCCGAAAAGCCTTTTGCCAATTTTCATAAATGGGAGCTCAATTTGATTTCTGACCTCAAAGAAGGAATGTCTCTGCTCCGGCCTAAAGTTATCTTTTCTTTAAATGAAGGCCTTGATTTAGAAAGTGGAGCCGTTATTAAGCTTAATCAGAAAAGAGAAAGCAGTTTAAATCGACTAAATCAGGAACTAATTTATCTTTCTTTTAGTAAATACTTTTAGCAGAGGAGCTGATCTGAATGCTGCAGAAGATAATAGAAAAAATTTCATCACTGGCAGTTAAACATCCGCTTCCAGTAATTTTAATCTTTATTTTAATAACACTTTTTTCACTTTATAATTTACAGGCAATCGAGGTAGATACAGCAATTAAGAGTCAAATTCCGGAGTCTATGCCCTCTCGAACTAAAATAGAAGAAATCGAAAATATATTTGGTGGAACTGAAATGATTATGCTGACAGTTGAGGCAGAAGATGTGCTGGAGGCTGAGCTGCTCAAGAAACTTCGTTTTATTTCAGACGAGTTAGAAAAACTGGCAGAAGTTGATAAAGTCAACAGTCCCTTTACAGTAAATATTATTGAGGGTAGAGATGATGAATTATTGATAGAAAGCGCTGTCAACACTATTCCAACAAATGAATCTGAAAAAGAAAATTTGCGAGAGCGGCTTGCAAATAGCGAACTGGTCATGGGTTCAGTTTTTGCCAGAAACTTTAAGGCAGTTAATATTGCTGTTATACTGGCTGAAGACTTTGATGATGCAGAGATCAAGAAAAAAATTAATACTATTTTGGCAGCAGCAGACGAACAATTTCCAGCTGAAGGAAGTATATTAAAGTCCGGACTGCCAATCATAAGAGCCTTAAATGCAGAAATTATGCAGCAGGATATGAGGCTTTTAATGCCGCTGGGCTTAGTTATTATGTTGATTTTTCTTTTCCTCTGTTTTAAACAGCTGCGGGGTGTCATTTTACCATTTACAGTTGTTATAATGTCAATAATTTTTTCTTTATCTCTGCTGCCGCTTCTGGGCTGGAAGTTTCAGCTGATGACAGTTATTTTACCTGTAATTTTAATTGCGGTAACCAATGATTACGGAATTCATATTATTGCAGCTTATCAGGAACTGGCAGTTGAGCAGAAAAATTCAGTTCAGGTAAGCAGAAATTCTGTTTTAAAGCTGGGAGCTCCAGTAATTGCTGCGGGAATTACAACTGTTGTCGGTCTGCTTTCACTTTCCAGTCATATTATTGTCCCGGCTCGAGAATTGGGAGTGCTGGCAGGAGCGGGAATTGCTTTTGCGCTTTTGGCCAGTCTATTATTTATACCGGCAGTTTTATCTCTGCTGCAAGTTAAAACTCCACTCAAAAATTATGAGGTTGGGGCTGAAAATAATAAAGAAATTAGCAGAAAAGGAATTATAGACAGGATCCTGTTTAAAATCGCTGATCTGGTTGGCAAAAATGCTAAAAGGATTTTAATTTTTAGTGTTTTAATTATTCTGCTTCTTTCTGCCGGGCTGCTGCAGCTGCAGGTTGACACCAACCCAATTAATTTCTATGAAAAAGAGTCTGAGATTGTGCGGGCTACAGAAATAGTTAATCAGCATTTTGGTGGTGCAAATTCTATTTCTGTAGTTGCCAGAGGTAATATTACTCAGTCGGAGATGATGCAGAAAATTAGTGATTTTGAGCTTGCAATTAAAGAATTTGAAAATGTAGGAGAAGTAAGCGCAGTTTCAACAATCATTAGAACTATGAATAGAGAACTTCACAATGGTCAGCCAGAATTTAAAAAAATACCTGAGACTGATTCTGCTCTATCTCAGTATTTACTTCTTTTTTCTATGTCAGGTGATCTTGATAAGCTGATTGATTTTAGAGAAGAAAATGCTCTGATAACAGCGAGAATTAAAACTAACAGCACAGAAGAAATAAGAGGGGTTCTCAATAAAATTGAAAATGAAGCTCAAAATTATGGAGATGGCACATTTCCTTTAATAGGAGGTTTTGGAGATCTGCTGTCCGAACTGGTCAATGCCGTTGTTCGCGGCCAGATAACCAGTCTTTTTCTTTCAATAATTCTGGTTGCAGTTGTTGTAATGCTTTTATTTAAATCTTTTACAGCCGGTGTTTATACATCAGTTCCTCTGATAACTGCTTTAGTCTCTTTATTTTCGCTGATGGGCTTTTTAAATATCAAACTCGATATGATTACCACTATGCTTTCTTCGATAATGATCGGAGTCGGAGTTGATTATACCATTCATTTTCTCTGGCGCTATCGCGAAGAAAGAAGAAATTTATCCAAAAAAGAAGCTCTGGTCGAAACTCTTACAACTTCAGGCCGGGGGATAACTTTCAATGCTCTTTCTGTAATAGTTGGATTTTCAGTTCTTTTTGTTTCCGGGTTTTTACCGGTTAAATTCTTTGCCTTTTTAGTAACAGTTTCTATTGCCACCTGTTTAATTGGAGCGTTGCTGATTCTTCCGGCTTTAGTCCTTGTTTTTGAGCCTGATTTTTTGAACGAAAGTAAAAAACGATAGGTATCAGGTACCTAAAACGATTTCTGGTACCTGGTACTTATAAATCTATGATAATATATTTATAAAGGAGTGATAAAATGAAAATTGAAAAAATAAAAATCTTTATTACTTTAGTTGATTTAGAAAGTTATTCTCTGACAGCTGAAAAATTTGAACTGAGTCAACCAGCAATAAGTATGCAGATTAAATCACTTGAAAAATATTTTGAGACTGAATTACTTAATAAGGAAAATAACAAAATAATTCTTACTCCTGCCGGAAAAATTGTATATCAGGAAGGGAAAAAAATTGTAAAAAGATGGGGTTATTTGAAGCAGAGAGTTGAAAGCAAAAAAAATATGCAGACAAAAAATTTGAGAATTGCTTCAAGTACTATTCCGTCGGTATATTTACTACCAGAGATAATTTCAACCCTAAATAATAGAATTGACGCTTTAAAAACAGAGGTTTCAGTTGGTGACAGCAGGTCGATGATTAATTTATTAGAAAATAGTGAAGTTGATTTGATAGTAGTTGGATATAAACCTCAAAATAGTAAATTTAAATCAGTCGAACTTTGTAGTGATAATTTGAGTTTAATAGCACCATTAAATCATACTTTAATTGACAAAGGAAAAGTATTTCTGGCTGATCTTCAGAATCAAAAATTGTTGATAAGGGAGGAAGGATCAGGAACTAGAAAGGCTACCATTTCAGCATTTAAAGAAGCTGATTTAAAATTAGCTGATTTTAATGTTATAAGTCAGCTGGGAAGTACAGAGGCAGTAATTTCTGGTGTTGAATCTGGACTGGGAATTTCTTTTATTTCACAAATAGCAGCTAAAAAAGCTGCTATCTGTAGAGGAGTTACTGAAATAAAAGTTGCAGATGTCGCATATGAGCGTAAATTTTATTTATCCTATAATAAAAACCGTCATGATGATTTTTTAATTAATACTTTTATTGAAGCCGCTAGAGATGTTTTATAAAATTTTGTTTAGGGCATCCAAAGTAAATTCTATTTCCGGAAGAGTATTAAAATAGCCAATGCTGAAGCGCAGACTTCCTTCTGGATAAGTACCTAATGTTTTATGAGCAAAGGGGGCGCAGTGCAGCCCAGATCTTGTCATAATATTATATTTTTCATCTAATTCAAAACTTAATTGACCTAAATCTTTTGCGCCGGCTGTTATAGAAAATGTTGGCATTTGTTCTCTAAGATTAGCAGGGCCAATTATTTTTATTTCAGGTATTTTATTTAGACCTTCTAAAAAGACTTTTCCTAATTGAAGTTCATGTTCTTTTATTTTTTTGATACCTATTTTTTTAATAAACTCTACGCCTGATTTTAGACCACTTATTCCCATAGTATTCATCGTTCCACTTTCAAATTTATCAGGTAGAAAATCAGGCTGTTCTTCTTGATCAGATTTACTTCCCGTTCCTCCTTCGATTAAGGGCTCCATTTGTGCAGCCATTTTTTTACTAACTGCAAAACCACCAGTTCCAGTGGGACCCATTAGAGCTTTATGACCTGTAAATGCCAGGAAATCTACTTTTAGTTTTTGGAAATCAATATCATAAACTCCTGCAGCCTGAGCAGTGTCGAGCATAAAATAAATATTATTTCTACTTGCAATTTTTCCAACTTCCTTAACAGGCATAAGGGTACCGCTTACATTTGAAGCATATGTTAAAATGATTAGCTTAGTTTTGCTATTAATAGCTGCTTCAACTTTTTTTGAATTCAGCCTTCCTTTTTCATCACATTTTATGTAATCAACATTTATAATTCCACTTGTTTCAAGGCTATTTAACGGTCTCAGAATAGAATTATGTTCCATAGTTGAAGTTATAACATGATCTCCTTTTTTTAAAATACCTTTTATCCCAATATTTAAGGCATAGGTTATATTGTGCGTAAAGACAATTTGTTTTAAATCATTAACATTAAAAAAGTCAGCTATTGTATTTCTTGTTTCAATAATCAAACGCCCTGCTTGAAGTGAGTCCTCATAGCCACCGCGTCCAGGGCTGCAACCAATATTTTCATAATAGTTTAGTATTGCTTTTTTAACTGTCTCCGGTTTATTTCTGCTTGTAGCTGCATTATCAAGATATATTTTTTCCATAAATATGTCCCCTCCTTTTGTTATATTAGATTCAAATTTAAATTGTGATACGAAATTTATTGATTTCATTATAGACTTAATTAAATGATTAATCAAGAAATATAATAAAAAATTATAAATATTATAAAAATACTTTATATATGAAATTATTTGTGCTATAATGATTGTGAAATAAAGAATAATCATGATTATATTTGTATTTAAGTAAAATAGATGATTGCACTGCGAAAAGTCTAAAATAATTCAAAACGAACCTAATTCACGAAAATATTACTAAAACAAAGCCTTTAAATCTGGGCATCCATGCTTAAATATGATATAATTGAAGTATCATAAAGCTATGGAGTGATAATCGTGTTTAAACCCTTTGAAGAAGATGAAAATGTTGCTTTTGGTGATTTTGACTTCAATTTACCCCAGAGTCTGGTCGAAGAACTTGAACAAGGCTGGGCTGGTAAATTCAAAACACATATTTTTGATAATATTGATGAATATAAATTTGCTGACATGTATTCTGAAGATAATGGTAGACCAAACTTCCCTGTTAAAATTATCGTCTCACTGGAAATACTAAAACATCTTTTTGATATCAGTGATAAAGAACTTTTAGAATCATTTCACTGTGATATCCGTTTTATGAAAGCCGTTGGCTTAAAAAGAGCCGGACAGTTAACTTTAGGTATGAGAACTCTCTATGATTTTAGAGAAAATCTGGTTGATTACATGACTGAATCAGGTGAAAATCCTCTGGATGAAATTTTTGATGAACTTCTGGCTGATTTTATTGAGGCTGCAGATCTCGATACTGATATTCAACGTATGGATTCTACCATGGTAAAAGCCAATATAAAGCATCTTTCCAGAATTCAGCTAATGCGTAAGGTTTTTGAGAATTTTGTTAGAGAATTATCTGATTCTCAAAAAAATAGAATTCATAAAAATATTCTTCAGATTCTTGATGATAGTTTTTCTGAATATCTAAATAACCATGACAAAGAAAATATTCTAAATAATCTTCTGGGTAAATTGAATTCCGTCAAACAGCTATTTAAAAATGATGACAGTATCAATGATACTAAAGTTTATCACCACCTAGTCAGAGTTGTAGGAGAACAGTCAATAGAAACCAGTTCCCAGCTTAAAGCAAAAGATGATGCTGATATTGAATCTTCAAGTCTACAAAATCCAAATGATGAAGATGCAACATTCCGTAAAAAGGGTTTAAAATTTCATCAGGGATACTCCTGTAATATTAGTGAGACAGCATCTCCGGATAATCCTGTTCAGATGATAACTGATGTATCTTTAGAACCTAATATTAACAGTGACGTCAATTTTTTAAATAGTCGACTTGAGAGTATCAATCAGAAAGCTCCACTTAATAAACTGGTGGTTGATGGAGCATATTATGGTTCTGATTCTATTAAGTCAGCTTTAAAAACTGAGACTGAAATTATTCCAACTGAACTGACCGGTAGTAACCCTAAATATTCTACCGCTGGTTTTGAGGTGTCTGAGAAACAGGGAATTATCTCCTGTCCAATGGGACAGGAACCTGAGCGAGATAAGTATCTAGAAAGCAGTGACACCTATGCAGCCTGGTTTAAAAAAGAAACTTGTAAAGACTGTAAATTTAGAACAAAGTGTCCCGTCAGTGAACAGAAAAAATCAATGACTGTTCGCTTTACTCAAAATAGACATGATAGAGATAAATTAAGAGCAAAACTGGCCGGTGAAGAATATCAAAAGATCAAAAATTCAAGAGCTGCAGTTGAAGGTACCTTTTCTGCCCTGAAAAGATCACAGGGTCTTGATAAATTCAAAGTAACCGGACTGGTTAAAGCTAAATGCAGCAGTCTGTATAAAATGATCGGCTATAACTTAAAACAGCTGGTCAGGGCATTGAAAATGGAATCAAACCCGGAAGTCTGCACCTAAAAGGTGCACTCCAGGTTCAAATATATGCTTTCGGGATGATATCTTTTCAGATATCATAAGATATCACCGGACAATTGTCCTAAGACCAATATTTGATTTTTTAGATTTTTATTTTTTGAATTATTTTAGACTTTTCGCAGTGCAATCATAGATTTAAATTTTATAAATTGAAATGACTATAATATTAGAACTGAAATCTGGAGGTAAAAATGAATAATAAATCATTAGCACTTACTATGGCCGCTTTAGGAATTGTAGTTAATCTTGTTTTAGGTACAACAGTAGCAATGCTCAAAATTCCTTTGCTTTTTCTTGATACAGTAGGGACTATTTTTGTAGCAGCAGTACTGGGACCTGTTTATGGAGCAATGACAGGTGGACTGACTAATTTGATTCAGGGTCTGATCACAAATCCAGCTAATATTCCCTTTGCTTTAGTTAATATTGTAATTGGGATTGTAGTTGGACTTATCGCCAGGAATTATGGTTTTGATTATTGGGTTGCCCTTTTAACTGGGTTGATCCTGTCTATTGTGGCTCCTTTAATTGGAACTCCAATTGTAGTCTGGGTATTTGGGGGAGTAACAGGGGGTGGAATTGACTTTGTTTTTGCCTGGTTGTTGAATTCTACCCAGAATATTTTTAAAGCTGCTTTTATTTCCCGAATCACTGGGAATCTAATAGATAAAGTTGCCAGTTGTTTATTCGTAGCTTTTGTAATCAAACGTTTATCAGCTGAGATCAGGAGCCGCTTTGGGACTCTGAAAAAAGATTATGTGGCTGATAATTAATGGAAAGAAGCAAAAAAATTGTTTTGGTTGCACATTGTCTTCTGAACAGTAATTCTAAAGTGGCTGGTCTTGTTAGAAAACAGGAAGAAATTCAGAAAATATTATCTTTATTGTTAGAGAAGAAATTAGGAATTATTCAACTCCCCTGTCCTGAATTGACTTTATATGGAATTAAGCGTTGGGGTCATGTAAAAGAACAGTTTGATACCCCTTATTATAGGAGACACTGTCGAGAAATTTTTCAGCCGTATTTAGATCAGATAATTGATTATCTGGCAGTTGGCTATGAAATTAAAGCTTTAATTGGTATTGACGGCAGCCCGAGCTGTGGGATTAATAAAACCTGTTCTGCCTGCTGGCAAGGTGAGGTGGCTGATCTTAAAACGGATGAGCTGATGAGTTTGAAAATGATTAATGAAGCAGGAATATTTATTGAAGAAATAAAAGAAATATTACAAGCGAAAGAAATTAAGATTCCTTTAATTGCAGTTGATGAAGAAAATTTAACTTTAGTCAAAGAAAAAATTAAGCAGTTGTAATAAGGAAAAATTACAAATTAGGTTTATAAACAGAAATAATTAGTTTAATTAAATGATTAAAATATTAAGGAGAGATTATAATGAATAAAAAACAACAGGAATTAGTTGAAGAAGCAAGAGAACGAGCAGAAGGTTATTTTCGTAGAGGAGAATTCTATTGTTCTGAAGCAGTTTTGACAGCAATTAATGAATTATTGGGTGAAGAGGTTGATCCAGAAATTGTTAAATTGGCTTCTGGTTTTCCAGTTGGAATTGGGAAATCAAAATGTTTATGTGGGGCTGTCAGTGGCGGAGTTATGGCACTTGGTTTAAAATATGGAAGAACTGAGCCAGGAGCTGAAATGCCAGAAAAATGTTTTCCTGCAAATGCGGCTTTACATGATTATATAAAAGAAACTTATGGTTCGACTTGCTGCCGGGTTCTGACTAAAGATTTTGATGATTTTGGCAGCCCGGAAAGAGCAGCTCACTGCATCCAAATTTCCGGTGAGGTTGCAGCCTGGGTAATGCAGAGATTTATTGAAGATGGACTCATTGATTAGCTGTAGGGCAAATAAAATTTAAAGGAGAATTATTTATTATGCAGAGTTTAATTAAAAAAACACCTATTCCAATCGCCGGCCTGATGCTTGGACTGGCAGGATTGGGTAATTTGGTAGCAGATTATAATATCTATTACCGATATCTGGCGGGAATTTTATCAGTTTTAACTGCATTATTTTTAATTGGCCGTTTTTTAATAGCTAGAGATAGTTTTGGATCTGATTTAAGAAATCCAATTATAGCAAGTGTTACTCCTACTTTTTTTATGGCTTTGATGATTCTTGCTACCTATTTACTAAGTATAACTCCTAATTTAGCTTCTTATCTCTGGTATTTCGCTATTATCTTACATACAGTTTGGGTTCTCTGGTTTACAATCCGTTTTATCTTTAATTTTAAAATTAAACAGGTATTTGCCAGTTATTTTATTGTTTATGTAGGACTAGTGGTTGCCAGTGTAACTGCACCTGCTTTCAATAATTTACGATTAGGTCAGGCCATCTTTTATTTTGGTTTTGCTGCTTATCTGATTCTTTTACCAGTAGTTATTTATCGGGTTTTCTGGGTTAAAGGAATAAAAGACCCTGCTCTGCCAACAATCACTATTTTTACAGCTCCAGCTGGACTTTGTCTGGCAGGGTATTTAAGTTCATTTCCTGAAAAAAATATTATTATGCTGAGTTTGCTTACTATCTTGACTTTAATTATGTTAATCGGGGTCACAATTTATTTACCGAAAATGATTAAAGTTGGTTTTTACCCCAGTTTTTCAGCATTTACTTTCCCCTATGTTATAAGTGCAATTGGCTTAAAAATGGCTGTGAAATTTTGGAGTGTCAATCCAGGATTGAACTGGCTTAAATATCCAGCAAGATTAACTGAGCTGCTGGCGATTGTTATAGTTTTATTTGTTTTTGTTAAATATTTGTCATATTTCAGAAGCTTTTCAGAATGAGGTGATATTGAGTGTCAAAAGGTAAGGCTGAAGATAATCCTCGCATGAAAAAATTATTTTTGAATAAAAAGTTAGATCGGGTTCCTGTAAATATGTCTATCAGTACTTATGCGGCTAGAATCAGCAATATGAGTTCTTATGAATACTATTTGAATCCACGTAAAGCATATGAAGCTCAAATCTGGGCTAAATATCTTCATGGACATGATGCTGGCCCCTCATATAATATTCCAAATGGTACTGTTTTGGACTTTGGCGGTGATTTGAAGATTCCTGAGACTGATCAAGTTTCTCTACCTAAAGTGACTAAGAGAAGAGTAGAAAGTCCTGAAGATCTTGCAGGATTAGAAGTTCCTAATCCTAAGGAGTCAATTTATGCAAAAAAAAGATTTGAATTCAATAGTATTTTAAGAAAAAATGGTTTAAAAATATCAATCTCAGCTGGATCCCCACTAGGGGTTGCAAGTGATATAGCTGATATACAGCTGTTAATGAGATGGATGTATCAAAAGCCAGAGTTAGTACATAGATTACTTAGAATAGCAACAGATTACTTATTAGAAGTAGCAAATTGGTTTATAAAAGAATTTGGTGCTGAAAATTGCAGTGCGTTTTCAACCTATCCGAATGAATGTCATGCACTGCTTTCGCCAGAGATGTTTGCTAAGTTTAGTCTTCCCTATGTGAAGGAAATACATAATAAGTTAATTAATAAGGGAGTTAAAAGGTGGACAATCCATTTATGTGGAAATCATACTAATAATTTAACTTACTGGATTAATGAGATAAAGTTAGCTCCTAGATCACTTATTTCAATTGGCGGGGAGATGGACATTAAACATGTTGCTGAAACTTTTGGCAGGGAACATATTGTTGGTGGGAACTTAGATACTACTTTGCTGCAGATAGGTTCTCCAAAAGAAGTATATATAGAGGCCAAAAGAATTATAAACAAGATGAAATATAATCCGGGAGGATTTGTTCTAATGCCAGCCTGTGCTTTACCACCACTTACTCCTTCGGCTAATCTTCAGGCATTAATAAAAGCAGTTAATGACTTTGGAAAATACGATTAATTGAAAAGATTAGTATATATAAAAGCAGGAGGGTAATTAATTTGATAAAGATTACTAATTTGAGTAAGAGTTTTGGTGAGTTAAAGGTTTTAGATGATATAAATTTAAATATTAAATCGGGAGATATATATGGTTTGATTGGCCAAAGTGGTGCTGGTAAGTCTACTCTATTAAGATGCATAAACGGTCTTGAAACTTACGATAGTGGCACTCTAAAGGTAGAAAACCTTGAGGTGAAAGATTATGAGGGTAAAGAGATAAGAAAATTTAGAAAGGATATCGGAATGATATTCCAGCATTTTTCTTTGATGGAGAGGAAGACTGCTTATCAGAATATTGCTTTACCGCTGGAATGTTGGGGTTATAAAAATGATGAAATTGATAGACGGGTTAGAGAATTATTGAATTTAGTTGGAATAGAGGAAAAAATTGATGTTAAGCCGAGATGCTTAAGTGGTGGTCAGAAGCAAAGGGTGGCAATTGCAAGGGCTCTTGCTCTTAAACCTAAAATGTTACTCTGTGATGAAGCTACATCTGCTTTAGATCCTAGAACAATGAAGTCGATTTTATCATTATTAAGAGAAATAAATGAGAAGTTAGATATAACTATAGTAGTGGTAACCCATCAGATGCCTGTAATAAAACAGGTTTGTAATAAGGTAGCTGTTCTAGACAAAGGCGAAATAGTAGTAAAAGGAGAGGTAGGAGAAGTATTTTTAAATCAACCAGATGTATTAAGAAAATTGCTAGGAGAGGAAGATAATAATGAACTTCCCTGTGAAGGGGTAAATGTAAGGATTACATATTCTAGAGAAGAAGTTGGCAGTGCTTTGCTTGCAAGAATGGCAAGGAGTTTAGATTTAGATTTTTCTCTGGTATGGGGGAAACTCGAAAAATATAGAGAAGACACTTTAGGCTCGATAGTAATAAATATAGACCAGAAAAACGAATCAATTTTATTTAACTATTTAAATGACATTAATCTCAACTGGGAAGTGATGGAAAATGGGCCATAATAATTTAGAGTTGTTAACACAAATAGTCATTCCAGAACTTGGAAAAACCTTATATATGGTTGCTTTTTCGACTCTATTATCTACAATTTTTGGATTTGGTTTAGCAATATTACTGGTAATAACCGATGAAAATGGACTGAGTCCTAATAAGTTATTTTATCAAGCATTAGATACTATTATAAATATAGTGAGGTCTTTCCCATTTATCATATTAATTGTAGCTTTAATCCCTTTTACAAGGTTAATTGTAGGTACTTCAATAGGATCTAATGCAGCTATAGTTCCTTTAGTAATAGCAGGTTCTTCATTTATAACTCGAATTATAGAGTCCAGTTTAAAGGAAGTAGATAATGGACTTATTGAAGCAGCTAAATCGTTTGGTGCATCTAATTTTCAGATAATATTCAAAATTATGATTGTAGAAGCGATTCCTTCTATTGTTTCTGGAATTACTTTTGCCATAATTTTGTTATTAGGAGCCACTGCAATGGCGGGGGCAGTTGGGGCAGGTGGATTAGGTACGGTAGCTCTTACTTATGGATATCAAGTGTTTAATGACACTATAATGTATGGAACAGTGATTATTTTGATAATAATAGTTCAAGTTATTCAAACAACAGGGAATATATTATATAGAAAGTTAAGCTAAAGTAGATTGTTTAATAGTTAGAATTTAAGAGAAGATGATTTTTAGTTTCGCGAATAATATATATTTTATAAAAAACTTAAGGAGTGAATTAATTTTGAAAAAACTTATTATAATTTTTATGTCAATATTGCTACTAATAACAATTACAGGATGCTCAATCCAGGATAATAGTGCAGGAACTGTTTCCAAATCTCAAGCTGAAAAAAATACTATAGTAATTGGAACAACTTCATATTTTGTAGATATAGTTGAGTTTGCCAGTAAAGAATTTGAAAAAACAAGTGATTATAAACTGGAGATTAAGCTATTTGATGATATAGTCCAACCTAACGTTGCGTTGGCAGAAGGAAGTATAGATTGTAATTTTTATCAGCACCAGCCTTATCTTAAAGCTTATAATGAAAATCGTGATGGAAATTTAGTTGCTTATAGTGATAATGGAATTTCTTGTACATTTGGTATTTATTCAGAAAGGATAACTGATTTAGATCAACTTAAAAAGGGAGATAAAGTAGGTATTCCATCTGATCCAAGTAATAGAACAAGAGCACTAAAAACTTTAGAGTATCATGGGTTAATAGAATTAAAAGACGGAGTTGAGTTTCCAGGTAAAGCAGATATCATAAATAATTATAAAGGATTAGATATTATAGAGATGGGCAGGAGTAATTCAGTAGTGGCGTCTTTAATTGATTTAGATGCCGGGGCAACTTATGGTGTTCATATGTTACTTGCCGATAAAGACCCTACAAGTGCTATAGTTTGGGATAGTAAAGAAAGTCTGAAAAAGTTTGCGGATATATTAGTTGTTAGAGAAGAAGATAAGGGTACTAAGTGGGCTAAAAAGTTAGAAGAAGCATTGACAAGTGATAGCACTGCTGAATTCATGAGAGAACAATTTCCTGGAGCTTATGTTCGCGTAAATTAAAGTTAGAGAGTGAGTGGTTATTGATTATGAATTATTCTAGAATTGTAACAAAAATAAATTCGGTTTTAGAGATGAAACGGAAGCTAGTTGGAGTTAGATTTATCTTTAATGAAGAAGGCTTTGCTGAGACAAATGCTCCCCAACCAAAAAGCAAAATGTCTTATTGTAGAATGGTCAGAAAAGCATCAACAGGTGGGAAAATGAAAGTTAATTTTGATAATTTTGGCTGTTTTGCAGGAGCTAGAGCGTTAGGAATAGTGGAGGTAGATAAAGGATATGCTGCAGGATTATATTATGATGGCTGTGGTTTATATCAAGATCTGCCCACTGCTAAGGAAGCAACTAATAATATATCAATCTGTAATCATAGTGCTTATGGGCTTGAAATTAAACCTTTAGCAGAATTTGATATAGATCCCCAGATTATAATTATTATTACTAATCCATTTAATGCAATGAGACTAGTTCAGGGTTATACTTACAATTATGGGCCCTATTCAGCTTTTAAAATGATGGGAAATCAAGCTATTTGTTCGGAATGTACTGCTTATCCATATGAAACTAATAATATTAGTTTCTCTCTTCTCTGTGCAGGAGCAAGAAGAAATGGGTTTGAGAAAGATGAAGTTGGGATTGGGATTACTGCAAATAAATTTAGAGGCATGGTAGATGGACTTTTTTCTACAGTTACACCGGTAGAAAATAATAAGAATAAAAAAGTGATTGAAAAAAAACTTAAGGAAAATAAGATTTCTGATATTAGTATAACTTATAACCATAGTTATGGTGATAAATTACATAGATATGACTCAAATTTGTTTTTTAAAAAATAAATTAATTCCTGAGAATTAGATTTATATACTGCTGATACTTATCAGATTGTTAGCAGCATTAGAAAAAGAGCCAGAATAAATTTTTTAAAGGAGAATCTAAAAATGGAAAAAAGTAAGTTGTTTGAGAAGATTAGTGGTTCTTTAATAGAGATGGAAGAAGATAAAGTTGTTGAACTATGTAAAAAGTCATTGGAGTTAAATATACCAGTTTATGAGACAATAACAAGTGGTCTAATAGCTGGAATGGATGAGGTTGGCAGATTATATGAAGAAGAAGAATATTTTCTGCCAGAAGTTCTTATCTGTTCTGATGCAATGAAAGCTGGATTGGATGTAGTAAAACCTTATTTAAAAGCAGACGATATGGGAAAACCAATTAAGGTAGTTATTGGAGTTGTAGAAGGAGATACCCATGATATAGGCAAAAATTTAGTAGGAATAATGATGGAAACATCAGGTATTGAAGTCTATGATTTAGGAAGAGATGTACCATTGGATAAGTTTGTAAAAAAGGCAGAAGAGGTTGAAGCAGATATCATTGGTATGTCAACCTTAATGACTACAACAATGGATGGCATGAGAACTGTAATTGAAAAATTAGAAGCCGAAAACATTAGAAATAAATATAAAGTATTAATTGGTGGCGGGCCAATTTCACAAAAATTTGCAGATATGATAGGTGCTGATTTATATACAAAAGATGCTAATTCAGCAGTTAGAGAAATAAAAAAAATAGTCTGGGGGTGATTGGATTGGAAAGAAGAGCGGATTTACTAACCCCGAAAGAGAGGGTGGGGGCATTTTTGTCTGGTGAAGCAGTAGATAGGATAATTACGATGCCTATAGTAACTGCTAATACAGTTCATTTGATTGGAAAGACAGTCAAAGAATTTCAACTAGATGGTGAGGTAATGGCTAAAGCACATATGGCTGCTTTTGAAAAGTTTGGTTATGATTTGGTTTATTTATTTACTAACTGTTCTTATGTAGCTGAAGCAATGGGCCAAAAGCTTGTGTACTCTATAGATGAGCCAGCAAATTGTGATGATCCAATTATTAAGTCAAGAGCTGACTTAGATAAAGTTAAAGTTGCTACTAAAGATGATGGGCAACTGCCTGTCTATTATGATGCTTTAGAAATTTTAAATCAGGAGTTAGCAGACCAAGTTTTTTTGTCAGTCTGTTTTTCAGGTCCCTTAACAACTGCTGCAACATTAAGGGGAACAGAAAGATTTGTGCGGGATACCTATAAAGATCCTGACTTATGTCACAAATTATTACGGTTAGCTACTGATAGTTGTAAGAATTTTATTAAAGAGATAGTAAGCTATGAGGCAATGCCAATTATTTTAGAACCTATTGCTTCAGGAAGCTTGTTTAGTCCTAAGATGTTTAAAGAATTTGCTTTTCCTTACAATAAAGAATTAGTCGATTTAGCTCATGAACTAGGAGCATTGATCCCTTTTCATATTTGTGGTAAGACACATAAAATTGTTGATCTAATGGCTGATACTGGGGCAGATGTAATTAGTATAGATCAATGTGATTTAGAGATTGCTAGAGAGAAGGTTGGGGGACGAGCAGTTGTATTAGGTAATATTAACCCTGCTGATGAATTATTATTTGGTCCAGTAGAACGGATTTATAAAGTTTGTAAGGAAGCTATAGATAAGATGGAAGGATATACTCCTGGTTTCTTCTTGTCAACGGGATGTGAAACTTCTAATGAGGTACCTATGGAACATATTGAAGCTTTTATGGATGCAGCTAGAAGTTATGGTACTTATGACTACTAAATTTAGGGGGTGTTTAGATTGAACCAAAAAGAAAGACTGCTGAAAGTTTTAGCTCGAAAAGAAGTAGATCGACCTCCTGTAATCTGTCCGGGTGGAATGATGAATGCAGCTGTTAGTGAAATTGTTACAGACCTGGAAAAGAACCATAATGCAGACAAAAAAACTATGGTTCAAATTGCAAAAAAAGTTTATGAGCTAACAGGTTTTGAAAACTATGGGGTACCTTTTTGTATGACAGTTGAATGTGAACCCTGTGGTGTAAAAGTTAATTTAGGAAATAAAAATATTGAACCACGAGTAACAGAATATAATAAAAATCAGATTGAAGATATTATGAAGAAGAAGATTAATCCTAAGCAGGAGAAAAGAATGTCTGTTGTTCTGGAAGCCATTAATAAACTTAAGAATGATAATATACCTGTAATTGGTAATTTAACTGGTCATATTAGTACAGCAACTTCAATTATTGACCCACTTCAGTCTTTTAAGATGTTACATAAAAATCCTGAAAAAATATATAACTTTTTTAAGTACGTTAATAATTATTTAATTGATTATGCTTTAGAGATGGTTAAAGCAGGGGCAGATGTAATTGCTATTTCTGACCCCAGTGCAACTGGTGAAATCTTAGGTGCTAAGAATTTTGAGAAGTTTGCTGTTCCTTTTTATAAGAAAATAGTAGAAAAACTTCATGAAGTAGATGTACCTGTAATTATTCATATTTGTGGAAATACAAAGGTGATTATAGATAGCTTGAATTTAATAGATACTAATGCCTTAAGTTTTGATTCTGTTGTTAATATAGAGTTTGCTAAATCCAGGCTTAAGACAAATGTGATGGGTAATGTAAATACCCAATTACTCCATAGAGGAAGAAAAGATAAGATAATAGCTGCTACAAAAAATTGTATCAATAAAGGTGTTGATATAGTTGCTCCAGCTTGTGGCCTAAGCATGGCCACTCAAATAGATAAGCTGAAGATAATGACTGATTTTGTTAGGGAGGGAGCTTATAGGTAAATGCTTGATGTAACTTTTAAGAATAATGACCTAACAGTTGAAGTGGAAGCAGGAACTAAATTAGCAGAGTGTATTAGAAAAGCAGGATTAAGTATTGAAACTCCCTGTAATGGAATGGGGAAGTGTGGGAAATGTCAGGTAAAGGTTATAGGGGAGGTATCTAATCCTAGTTTTGAAGAAGAGAAATTTATTATTGGTAAAGAGGGAGTTAGATTAGCCTGTTTAGCACGCGCCACTGGACCAGTAGAGATTGAGCTATTAGCAAGTCAGAATAAATTACAGTCTATAGATAAACAATATTTTATAGATACAGAAGTTAATAGTGAAGTAAAAAAGGTTTCATTGCCAATAATAGATCAAGATAGTGGTAGGCCTTATTTAGAAGAACTTAATTATCAACTTGCATCTATAGAGTTATATACTAAATTAGGAAAGTTAGAAAGAGATAAAATATCTGATTTAACTGGAATTTTATATAATGATGAAATAATAGATTTAAATCAAGGAGATATTTTAGGATTGGCGCTTGATATAGGAACAACAGGATTGACTGTTTATCTAGTTGATTTAGAGACGGGAGTTATTTTAAATAAAATTTCCGATTTAAATCCACAAACAGAATTTGGAGGAGATGTACTCTCCAGAATAAGCTATTGTATTAATCAGGAAACTGGAGCAGCTGACTTAAAAGATATGACATTGACTAAGATTAACCAGATTATAGATGAACTAGTAACTGATGAATATAATAAGGATAATATCTATCGCCTAATAGTTGCAGGAAATACCACTATGCTTCATCTTTTTCTGGGGGTTAACCCCGCTTCAATAGCTAGATCCCCTTATCGTCCTATTTTTTTAGAGAAACTGGACTTTAAGGCCAAAGAATTAGGAATAAAAATTAATAAAAATGCTGAAGTAAGTTTATTACCTTCCGTTTCTGGTTATGTAGGTGCTGATATAATAGCTGGAGTTGTAGCAACAGAATTTGATAGCCGAAAAACTCCTACAATTTTTATCGATATTGGAACTAATGGTGAGATAGTTGTAATTTCTGATGATAAAATGGCTGCTACATCTACGGCAGCAGGACCGGCTTTAGAAGGGATGAACATTGCCTGTGGCTGTCGAGCAGAAGTGGGGGCAATAGAAGCTTTTAGTATCGATGACAATTTTAATATTTCTTATAAAACAATTGCCAATAAGAAAGCTAAAGGAATTTGTGGTAGTGGATTAATTGATATTACAGCTAATTTAGTGAACAGAAAGATTATATTAAAGAATGGTAGATTCAATAAAAATTTAAACAAAAAATTAAAAGCTCGTCTTAGGGACAAAAAATTTTACATAACTGAGGATATCTATATTTCTCAAAAGGATATTCGGCAGATTCAATTAGCTAAAGGAGCCATAGCTACAGGTGTAAAAATGTTATTAGAAGAGATAGGAATCTCTATTGTTAATGTCAAAGAGGTTATCATTGCAGGAAGTTTTGGTTATCATATCAATCCTGAAAGTATTAAAGAAGTAGGATTCATTCCGGAAGGATTTAGTGGGGAAATAACTTTTGTTGGTAATTCATCTGCTCAAGGAGCCAGGCAGGCTTTAGTTAATACCAATGTTTTAGATAAAATGGTTGAACTAAGAAAAAAGATAATGGTGTTAGAATTATCAAGGAAAGAAGACTTTCAAGATTATTTTATTAAAGAATTAAACTTTTAAGAGGGGATATAAATGATAAAAATAGATGTTATATCAGGATTTTTAGGGGCAGGTAAAACAACATTTGTAAAACGACTCTTGAAAGCGTATCAAAAAGAGAATGTAGTCTTAATTGAAAATGAATTTGGAGAGATAGGCATTGATGGTGAGTTAATTGAAAGAGAGGGCTTTGATGTTTTTGAGATATCAACTGGTTGTATCTGTTGTATAATGCAGGATGATTTTATAGAAATGTTAGAGAAAGTAATTGTAGAATTTAATCCAGAACGAATTATTGTTGAACCTACGGGGATAAGTATTACCAGTGAGATAATAGATATCTTAAACCAACCCAAATTTATTGACAAATGTACTATCAATACATTAATTACTATAGTTGATAGCTTAAATTATTTAGAGCAACGTGAAGCTTTTGGTGAGTTTTTTGAAGATCAGATAATAAATGCAACTACATTAATTTTAAGTAAGACTCAGCTTGTCAATCAAGAAAGAAGAGCTAAAACAATTACTTCTTTACGAAAGCTAAATGATGAGGTAGAGCTATTAACTAAAAGTTGGGATAAATTATCTTTAAATGATATTAAAGGACTATTAGATGATAAACCAATAATGGATCTTGAAGATATATTTCATACAGAATATAAACCTTGTAGCGAGGATGATCTTGATACCTTTGCTATAGAAACTTCTAATCAGTATAGTCGAGAAGAATTAAATTATATTTTGGTTCAATTAGATAACCCTCTTTATGGGCGAGTATTGCGGGGTAAGGGTTTTTTATCAGGGTTTAAAAGGAATTTAGAATTTAGTTATACAAATGGTGGCTATAATATTGACAGCAGCAAATCTGATTTAAGCGGTAGAGTATGCTTAATAGGTAAGGATTTAGATGAGGCTAAGATTAAAGAGCTCTTTAGAGTTCAAGATGGAGGAGTAGTAGATTGGTTGCAATTTTAATTGATAGCATTAAAGATGTAAGAAAAGTTATACCATTAGTTTTTTTAATATTTTTAGCTGTTGATTATCTAATGCTTAAGTTTAATCAGAATAATAAACTTTTTGTTAAGCTTGCTAACTATGATGTCTTAGGTGGAGGGTTGTTAGGTATACTTCCTCAATGTGCAATCCCTGTTGCTTTTGCTCGACTTTTTAGTAATGGTTATATAACTTTAGGGATGATGCTAGCAATCTTTATTTCTAGTTCTGATGAAGCTTTAGTAATTATTGGATCTCATCCTGATAAAATAGGGTTTATAGCTAAATTAGTCTTAATTAAAATATTACTTGGTGTCAGTATTGGATATCTAGTTAATCTTTTTACAAGTGGTAAAAAAATTAATAATTATATTAAAGATGATTCAAATTTAACCTGTTCGGGCTGTATAAATCATAAAAATATAATTGTTAAGAATATAATTTATACCTTAAAGATCTCTATTTTTTTAGTTGCAGCAGTCTTTTTGTTTAATCTTACTCTAAAGAGTATTGGTAAAGATGCTATTAGTGTGATATTAGGCAAGAATACTTTTTTACAACCTATCTATGCAGTCTTAATAGGTATGTTACCAAGTTGTATGTCATCTGTGATTTTGGCTGAAGGTTTTATTAAAGGAGTAGTTGGATTTGGGGCTTTATTAGCTGGATTATCTGCTAATACTGGTTATGGAATCTTAATCATCTTGAAGGAATTACCATTTAAAAAAGCAGTTAAAGTAATTTCCTTATTATTAGGATTTAGTCTGTTAATTGGAGAAACTATTTATATTTTTGGAGGTTGATATTATGAAGCCAACCGTAAATTTTAAATGTACAGGTGATAATTTAGAAAAGATACCACAGGATATTATAGATAATACTGGTCTAAGTTTTCCTAAAGCTCATGCCAATAAAAAGGATATAGCTATTTTAGCTAAAGCATTAAAGGAAGATAAGAATGATAAAATTTGTAGAGTCCCCTTTTGTGTAACAGTAGAGGCTGAAGCTTTAGGAGCAGATATCAAGCTTGGTGATAATAAGAGGGGGCCAAGGGTTAATAATTATCTATTTAGTAGTGTTGAAGATTTAGTTGATATTGAAGAATTAGATCTAACTAAAGGTAGAATAAGGGAGGTTTTAGATGCAGTTGAAACTTTAAATAAAGAAGGTGAGCTAGTTGCATTAAGTGTAGAAGGACCTTTTACGATCGTATCCTCTTTAATCGATCCAATGGACTTTTATAGAGGGATTAGAAAAAATAAGGAAGTAGTCAATCAATTTATGGAAGTAATTGAAGATAACATTGTAAAATATATTTTAACAGGAATTAATAAAGGGGCTAAGATAATTTCTTATGCTGATCCAGTCGGGGCAATAGATATTGTTGGCCCAAAAATATATAAAGATTTAAGTGGTCAGATTACTTATAATGTATTGAAGAAAGTTGAAGATAGGTTAGATGGAACGATAGTTCATTTGTGTGCTAAAACATCAATTGCATTTGAAGATTTAGGATTTATTAAGTCGGTTCCAAGAAAAATTAAAGCGGGTATTAGTTATGGAGAAGCAATATCTAAATTATTAAAGAATCATAAAGATATAAAATTTATAGGACACAAATGTATTAAAATGACACCAATGAAGAAAGAAAGAGATTTTATCTGGGTATTAGAGCTGGATAATAATTTTTGAATTTAAAAACTTAAGAAGTGATTAAAGCAAAAGAGTTAGATAAAAAATGTATTGATTGACCTGAATCTGTTGTGATGAAAAAAAGTTTAGAAGCTGAGACAAAATATTTAAAGATACTTATTTGAGGAGGAAAATAAATAATGAAGAGTATAGAAGAAATTTTCAATAATTTAGATGGAGAGTTAAAAGGACACGGTCCAGTTGCAATGAAAAATCTGGTAGAAAAAGAAGGCAAGAATGTTGTAGGTACCTATTGTGTTTTTACACCTTACGAGGTGATAAGTGCTGCTGATGCTGTTCCAGTGACATTATGCAGCACAAGCAATGACACTATTGATGAGGCAGAAAAAGATTTACCTAGAAATTTATGCCCCTTGATAAAATCAAGTTATGGATTTGCAATTACAGATAAATGTCCATATTTTCATTTTGCAGATATTATTGTTGGTGAAACAACCTGTGATGGCAAGAAAAAAATGTATGAATACTTAGATGAAGTCACTCCTGTTCATGTTATGCAGCTGCCTCAATCATCTCAGCGAGAAGCTGATTTTAATTTTTGGAAAAATGAAGTAGTATTATTAAAAGAAAGATTAGAAGAAAAATTTAAGACAGAAATTACTGAAGAGCGTTTAGAAAAAGAAATAAAAATCAAAAATGAGGAAAGAAATACTCTAAAAGAGTTTTATGAACTGGCAAAATTAAACCCTTCCCCAATTTATGGAACTGAAATTTTTAAAGTTATAAATAGATCCAATTATACATTTGATAAAGAAATAGCCAATCAGAGAACCATGAAAATAACTGAAGAAGTATTAGCTAAGTACAATCAAGGAGAAAAAAGAATTAGCAAAGATGCACCGCGGATTTTAGTTACTGGCTGTCCAATGGGGGCTGCTACTTTGAAAGTTATTGAGGCAATTGAAAATAATGGTGGTTCTGTAGTCTGTCTGGAAAACTGTACTGGCTTAAAACCAAATGAGGAGACTGTAGATCAGGATAAAAATCCAATTGATGCAATTGCAGAAAAATATTTAAATACTCCCTGTTCCTGTATGAGTCCTAATGATAATCGGGTTGAACTAATAAACAGATTAGTAGAAGAATATCAGGTTGATGGAGTTGTAGATATGATTTTGCAGGCCTGTCATACTTATAATGTTGAGACAAAAAGAATTAAAGACGAACTAAAAGAATCTAATACTCCTTACATCAATATTGAAACAGATTATTCGCAGTCAGATAAGGGACAATTAGGAACTCGCTTAACTGCATTTTTAGAAATGCTGTAAAGGAGCTATAAAATGTATTATATTGGTATTGATATTGGTTCAGTTGGCTGTAAAGGAGTTCTTTTTAAAAATCAAATTGTAGATAAGAAAGTATTACCTACTGGCTGGAATCCTCAAAAAAGTGGGGAACAGACACTCAATTACTTATTAGAGGCTAATAATTTAAAAGCTAAAGATATAAAAGGAGTTGTAGCCACTGGCTATGGCCGGGTTTCTCAGCGATTTGCTGATAAAACTGTGACAGAAATAACCTGTCACGGTAAAGGCGGTTATTATCTTAACAGAGAGATTAGAACAATCATTGATATAGGTGGTCAAGATAGTAAAGTAATATCTTTAAATGATGCTGGTGATGTCATTGATTTCGTGATGAATGATAAATGTGCTGCTGGAACAGGAAAATTTTTGGAGATGACAATTAATTCTCTAGAAGAACAAATTGATAACCTGGATAATTTAGTAAAAGATGACAAAAAAGCTAAGATTAGCAGTATGTGTGCTGTTTTTGCCGAGTCAGAAATCATTTCTCTGTTAGCTGATGGAGTCAGCAAAAGCGAAATAGCTGGGGGGATTATTGACTCGATTATAGATAGAATTAATATTTTGCTAAGTAAAATTACTTTTCAGGAAAAAGTTCTTTTCACAGGTGGTCTGGCACAGAGTGAAGTTATCAAAAATGAGTTAAGTAAAAAGCTGCAAACAGAAGTCTTCAGTTATTCGAATTCTCAGTTTGCTGGTGCTATTGGAGCGGCTTTGATCTCAAAAGATATGTTATAATAAGTAATTGTAGGGCCTTTATTTTGTGAATTATCAAAATTATATGTAGTATTTAAGAATATTAATATAACAAAGGAGCTATCATCTTGAAAGAATATAATCTATTGTTTACTTTTTATTCAACTCATCTGGCTTTAAAGTTTGAAAGAGAGTTGAAAAACAATGAAATAAATATAAAAGTTACTCCAGTTCCCAGACAGATCAGTTCTTCCTGTGGTTTATCTGGAAGAATTAATACTCAAGACTTTGAAAAGGTAAAAAAGGTATGTAGTGAAAATGATATAGAATATGAGGATATATACCAAATTAATGGGAAGGATTTTAAAAGAATTTCTAAATAATTAATTTAAATGGGTTTAGAATATAGAGAATAAAACTTTAAATCATAACATAATTTATTTAAAAATTGGAGGAATTGATAATGAAAGAAATTGATGCTAAAGGTTTAGCCTGTCCTAAACCAGTTGTACTTGCTAAGAAAGCTATAACTTCTAATCGAGAAGTATTAGTAATTGTTGATAATCAGACTGCTGCTTCAAATTTAACTAAATTAGGAAATAAAATGGGAGCTGAAGTTTCAGTTGTAGAAGAATCGGAAACTGAATTTAGAGTCATGTTTAAAAAATCAAAAAGTAGTGATAGTGAAAATGAGGGTACTAATTCTAAAAATAATGGGGCTAAAATTTACTTAATTCCAACAGATACTATGGGAGATGGAGAACGAGAATTGGGTCAAATCTTAATTAAAGGCTTTATTTCTACTATTAAAGAGTTAGATCCTCTGCCTAAAAGAATTATTTTTCTAAATTCTGGAGTTAAATTAGCTGTCAAAAAAGATGTTATTTCTTATTTAAAAGAGCTTGAGGATAAAGGAGTTGAAATACTTCTCTGTGGAACCTGTATTGACTATTATGGTCTGCAGGAAGAAGTAGAAGTTGGAGAAATAAGTAATATGTTTGAGATCGCTGATAACCTTAATCGTGAGCAGGTTGTGCGAATTTGATTTTAAAAAAACTCTAAACTTTTAAAAAATAATTAAATTAAAGAATAGAAAGTTGGTGATTTTATGTCTCAAATTAAATTAACTGATTACAGTAAAACTTCTGGTTGAGCAGCCAAGATGGGCCCAAAGGCTCTGGCGCAGGTTCTGCGTCATGTTAATTTTCCTGCTGATTCGGAGAAATTGTTGATCGGGCTGGATAAGGCCGATGATGCTGCTGTATATAGTTTAACTGAAGAATTAGCTTTGATCCAGACTCTTGATTTTTTTACTCCCATTGTAGATGATCCCTATTTATTCGGTCAGATTGCTGCTGCTAATGCTTTAAGTGATGTCTATGCAATGGGAGGACAGCCGATTTTAGCAATGAACATTGCAGGTTTTCCTTCCTGTCTGGAAGAGGAAATTTTGTCTCAGATTTTGCAGGGAGGTGCCGATAAAGTAAAAGAAGCTGGAGCCAGCCTCTGTGGCGGCCATACGGTGGTAGATGAAGAACCTAAATATGGTCTTTCTGTTACTGGAATAGTTGATCCAGATGATCTGCTCAGCAATTCTGGAATTAAGGAGGGTGACCTCATTCTTTTAACCAAACCACTGGGAACAGGTGTCATGGTGTCGGCGATTAAAGGTGGATTTACCAGTGGTGATCAGAGCAATCCGGCAGTAAACTCAATGTTAACTTTAAATAATACTGCTTTAAAATATTTTGACCAGTATCAGATTAATGCCTGTACAGATGTAACAGGATTTGGTCTAATTGGTCATTTATTAGAAATGTCGGAAAACAGCAGTCTGCAAATCGAAATTGAAGCTCCAGAGATTCCAATTTTTGCAGGAGTAAGAGAATTCGCCGAATCAGGACTTTTACCTGCTGGTGCCTATAAAAATAGAGATAATTATCAGGGATTTGTCAGCGAAAGTGGACAGAGAGATCAAATACTCTATGACTTAATGTATGATCCACAGACTTCAGGTGGACTTTTAATTTCAGTGGCAGAAGAAGATGCAGCTGAGCTATTAATTGATCTTTATGCTGAAGAACTTGATGTTGCTGTAATCGCAAAAGCACAAAAAGGTAAAAAAGGAATTAAAATAAACTGGAAATAAATTAGTAATTATTTACCTCTTAAGTTAGAAAGATTAATTCTGATTTAAGAGGATTTATTTTTATAATAGAAAAAATTAATTGTTTAGTATTTAATAAAAAGTTCTCTTATTAAATTTAAATACAGAAAATTTCTAAAAAAGTAGTAAAAAAAATCACAATCATGATTGACATATAATCATGATTATGGTATTATAATATTGCGAAAATGATGAAAATAAAAATATAGGGAGGTGTTACTCATGTTAGAAGGTAAAAAGATTGCTATTTTAGGCGATCGTGATGGTATCCCTGGACCAGCTATTGAAGAATGTATTGAAACAACTGGTGCAGATGAAGTTGTATTTACTACAACTGAGTGCTTTGTCTGAACAAGCGCAGGAGCTATGGACCTGGAAAATCAGCAGAGAATAAAAGATCTTGCTGATAAGCACGGTGCGGAGAACCTTGTTGTTATCTTAGGTGGTGCAGAAGCAGAAGCTTCTGGATTAGCCTGTGAAACTGTAACAAATGGTGATCCAACCTTTGCAGGACCATTAGCAGGAGTTCCGTTGGGACTCGCGTGCTATCATGTCGTGGAGCCAGAAATCAAATCTGAAATTGATGATCAGGTTTATGATGATCAAATCAGTATGATGGAAATGGTATTAGATGTAGATGCTATTGTAGAAGAGGTAAAAACCTATCGCGAGAAGTATTCAGAATATAAGTAAAAGCATATTCTGGATAAGATTGTGAATTAATTACTAAGAAAGGGGTGGACCGCGGTGAAACTTGAACTCGGAAATTTTTATGTAAAAGATATTGAGTTCGGTGCCAAAACTGCTTTTGATGATGGAATACTGACTATCAATAAAGAAGAAGCATTAGAAGTGGTTTTTAAAGATAATCATATTACTGAGGCAGACTTGAGAATAGTTAAGCCTGGAGATATGGTTCGTCTGGTACCAGTTAAAGAAGCAATTGAACCCCGCTTCCGCGTAGGGGGAGGACCTGTTTTTCCTGGTGTAACTGGAAAACTCAGGCAGGCTGGTGAAGGTGAAACTCGCTGCTTGAAAGATATGAGTGTTTTAGTTGTAGGAAAACACTGGGGTGGTTTCCAGGACGGACTAATTGACATGGGAGGAGAAGGTGCAAAATATACACATTTTTCCTCTTTAAAAAATGTTGTTTTAGTTGCTGATACTGATGAAGAATTTGAGCAGCGAGAACAGCAGAAAAAAAATCATGCCTTGAGATGGGCCGGAATGAGACTTGCAGAATATTTAGGTGAAGCAGTTAAAGATTTAGAGCCAGAAGATACAGATACATATGAGCTGGAACCTTTAACAAAAAGATCTAAAGAGTTAGACGAACTTCCTTGCGTTGCAATTGTAATGCAGCCGCAATCTCAGATGGAAGAAAAAGGATATAATGATTTAAACTATGGTTGGGATACAAATAGAATGCTTCCAACTTTTATGCATCCTAATGAGATTCTGGATGGAGCAATGATTTCCGGCAGTTTTATGCCCTGTTCTTCAAAATGGGCTACTTATGATTTTCAGAATTTCCCATTGATTAGAAGACTTTATCAGGAACACGGGAAAACAGTTAATTTTGTTGGTGTGATTATGTCAAACTTAAATGTTGCGCTTGAGCAGAAAGAGCGTTCAGCACAATTTGTGGCTCAAATGGCCAAATCTCTTGGTGTTGATGCAGCAATAGTAACAGAAGAAGGATACGGAAATCCAGATGCTGATTACATTGGCTGTCTTGTAGCTTTAGAGGATGCTGGCGTAAAAACAGTTGGTGTCAGTAATGAAGCAACAGGAAGAGATGGTGGCTCACAGCCATTAGTAACTTTAGATCCAAAAGCAGATGCACTTGTTTCTACAGGAAATGTATCTGAACTAATTAAATTACCTCCTATGGATGAGGTAATTGGAGAATTAGAAGCACTTGCCAGAGATGGATTATCTGGAGGCTGGGAAGATGATGAAATTCTTGGTTCTTCAGTTAAAGAAGACGGTTCAATTATTATGGAAAATAATGCAATGTTCTGTGGAGATCGTATTGCTGGTTGGTCTCCAAAAACAATGAAAGAATTTTAAGCCGGGGAGGTGGAATTAATGAAAAAAGCAGTTGTATATTTAAACCAATTTTTTGGTCAGATAGGTGGAGAAGATGTTGCAGATCATGCTCCTGAAATAAGAGAAGAAAAAGTCGGAGCAGCAATGCTTTATGATCAGTTGCTTGATGCAGAAGTTACTCATACTGTAATCTGTGGAGATAACTTTATGGGAAGTAATACTGAGGAAGCTGTAGAAATTATTCTTGACTTTTTAAAAGATGTGGATTTTGATATCTTCTTTGCTGGACCTGCTTTTCAGGCTGGACGTTATGGTATGGCCTGTGGTGAAATTGGTAAAGCAGTAAAAGAAGAGTTTGATGTACCTGTAATTTCATCAATGAATATTGAGAACCCCGGTGTTGAAGTCTTTAAGAAGGATATTTATATCTTCCCGGGTGGACATAGTGCTGCAAAAATGAGAGATGATGTTAAAAAAATAACCGACTTTGGAAATAAGATTCTGAATGGAGAAAAATTATTACCTGCAGAAGAGGAAGGTTATTATAAACGTGGTATTAGACATCAATATTTCTTAGAAGATGAGACTCCAGCATATGAGAGAGCAATTGATATGCTGTTGAAAAAGATTAATGGTGAAGAATTTGAAAGTGAACTACCCATACCTGAATTAGATCTGGTAGAAATTGCTCCAGCAATCGAAGATTTAAGTGAAACAACTATTGCTTTAGTGACTTCAGGTGGTATTGTACCTGTTGATAATCCAGATAAAATACAGTCTGCCTCTGCTACAAGATGGGGTAAATATGATATTAGTGGTATGGATAGATTAGAAAATAGAGACTCTAATAATTTTAAAACTATTCACGCTGGTTATGACCCTGCTGCAGCTGATGCTGATCCTAATGTAGTGGTTCCTGTTGATGCAATGCGTAAATATGAAGAAGAGGGTAGAATAGGTAAATTACATGACTACTTCTATTCGACAGTAGGAACTGGTACTACTCAGAAAGAGGCTGCCAGAATGGGTAAGGAAATAGCTCAAGAATTACAGGATGCCAATGTTCAGGCAGTTATTTTAACATCCACTTGAGGTACCTGTACACGTTGCGGTGCAACAATGGTGAAAGAAATTGAAAAAGCTGGTTTTACAGTGGTTCAGATGGCAAACTTGATTCCTGTAGCAAAAACTGTTGGTGCTAATAGAATGGTTCCAACTATTTCTATCCCTTATCCATTAGGTGATCCTTCTACAAGTAAAGAAGAACAGTGGGAGTTAAGATATCACAGAGTTGGAGTAGCTTTAGACGCTCTAACAACTGAGATTGAAGAGCAAAAAGTCTTTGATGTAGAAATCTAAATATTGAGCCCTTACCCCTCCTTTACAGGTGGGGTAGGGGTCTTTAACTTAAATTTAAGTGAAAAATATAACAGATTTTAAGGGGTGAAGTAGATGGAAGAACGTAAAGACGCACATGGTAATATAATTAAGGAAAGAGGCAGAGAAGTATTTATGATTTCTCTGGTGGTGGTTTTTGCAATTGTTCTCTGGGGAATAGCAATGCCGGACAGCTTTAGTGGAGTTGCAAACAGTTTATTTAATTATCTGACTGATAATTTTGGTTGGCTCTATTTAATAACAATGACTCTCTTTGTAATATTTTGTATCTGGGCTGCTTTAAGTAAATATGGGAAAATTAGACTGGGTAAACCTGATGAAGAACCGGAATTTAGTACTATTTCCTGGTTTGCAATGTTATTTAGTGCAGGAATGGGAGTAGGTCTCGTATTCTGGGGAGTTGCAGAGCCTTTAAATCATTTTGTTAATCCTCTGGGTATGGAGGGTGGAACTGCGGCGGCTGCGGATTTTGCTTTAAAAACATCATTTTTACACTGGGGACTTCATCCCTGGTCTGCTTATGGAGTTTTGGCACTGGCTTTAGCCTATATGCAGTTTAGACATGATAAACCAGCACAAATAAGCAGTGTATTTATTCCGTTAATTGGAGAAGCAAAAGCCAGGGGAACAATCGGTAAAATTGTTGATATATTAGCAATTTTTGCAACAGTTGCTGGTGTAGCAACTTCGCTGGGAATGGCAACACTGCAGGTGACCAGTGGTTTCAATTTCTTATTTGGAGTTCCAGAAACTAATCTTGTACGTTTAATTGTTATTGGGGTCATTACATTATTGTTTATGATTTCGGCAATAACTGGTGTTGACAAAGGAATTAAATATTTATCTAATGCAAATATAACTCTCGCAGGAGTAATTATGGTTCTCTGCTTAATTATTGGTCCAACTATCTTAATTATCAATAACTTTACCAATACTTTTGGGCTTTATTTTTCAAATATAGTTCGCGATAGCTTTAAAATTGGTAAAGATAGCTGGTATGGAGCCTGGACCATATTTTACTGGGCCTGGTGGATAGCCTGGGCACCTTTTGTTGCCACTTTCATTGCCAGAATTTCTAGAGGTAGAACAATTAGAGAATTTATTGGTGGTGTATTATTTGCTCCAACACTTGCTTCTTTTGTCTGGTTCTCTATTTTAGGTACTATGGGGATTGAAACCGGAATGGGAGTTGCTGAAGATGCTATTGCTGTAACAGAGACTGCGTTTTTTGAAGTGATGCAGTATTATCCTGGTGGTGGTTTGATTTCCATTATTGCAGTAGTTCTTTTAATAACTTTCTTTATTACTTCCGCAGATTCGGCTACCTTTGTGCTGGGTATGTTATCTGATAAGGGTAATCAAAATCCCTCAGCAAAATTAAAGATAACCTGGGGAATAATTCAGTCAGGCCTTGCTATTGCACTGATGTTATCCGGAGGTTTAGGTATGCTGCAGACTGGTTCAATTGTAGCTGCTTTCCCCTTTGCTTTCATTATGCTTTTTGCCATGTTAGCTATGATCAAAGCCTTAAAAGCTGATGCAAAAGTAGAAGGTGTTGTTGATATTGATAAAGTAGCTGATGTTTCAGTAGACCACATGGAAGAAGAGGAATTAGCAGTAGCAGAAAAAGCCTAAATTAAAGTCAGCAATAAATAAGAAATAAAAAACCCCGGCATAATGCCGGGGGATTTTCCATTATTTTTGATGACAGCAGATTGCATTTTCTAAAATTGTTCGAATTTGGCTGCTGATAATTTCTAATGCCTGCTCACTGCTGTATTCAATTCTCTCATTAACCATTAAGGTTAACATACCGTGATAAATATAGGTAATCATATTATCCATCTGCCGAGCTTTCTTTTCCTGAAGAAAATTATTTTCGATTAAGGGTCTGGAAGCAATAGCAGCACGGTGAGATAGATCAGGATCTAAGAGCATAGGCAATAAATCAGTAGGTGGGGTGCCTAATTTTTCCGGAAAGAGCTCGAAATATTTTTTCATTAAAATTTCGGGATGTTCTCCAATATTATCTGAAAAAATTGCATAATAAATTTGGGGATTTTCGAAAGAATATTTACAGAAGCACTCCCACATTTTTATAAATTTCTCTATTTCATCTTCAGCATCTGCTATGTAATCCGGCATTGCCTGACTGTATTCACCCAGAAAATCAAGTGAGGCAAAAAATATCAGCTGGTTGCAGTTATCAAAATAGTTATAGATTGTAGCACTATTATAACCGGCTTTTTTAGCAACTCCGCGGATTGTTACTTTTTCAATGCCCTTTTCTTCAATTAAATCGCGAGCTGCTTCAATAAATATTTTGAGTATTCGTTTTTTCTTAATGTCTTTATTATCAAAGTCAATCATGATTATTACACATCCTTTAAAAATTTTAAAAGCTAAGTTATCTGTATTTATTAAGGATACAACAGCTTTAAAAAAAATGCAAGAATGCAGTACCATATATTTTTCAACAAAGATATTTCTAAATATAAGTTATAAACCCAAATATTTTTAAAATGTAAATTTACGATAACGTCAAATAAAATATGATAGTTACCATAAAATGTAAGTAAATAGTAATAGATCACCACTAATTTTAATTATAATAAAAATATTCAAAATG